>NZ_JBGNFV010000001.1:5504551-5811168 GCF_041449215.1 Roseivirga sp. BDSF3-8
ATTCACCCTCAAGCCTTTTTTGTATAAAGTATACAGCGCCCTCGCCTGAGCCAGGCCATTGCCTCCGCCTCCCATTATCATCCGGCCCTCTGCACTGTCCAGCAGCTCAATAAAAGCCCTGCTGAGTGGGTAAAAGGGCCTCCCCGCAGGCACCAGCCCGCTGAACTGTTCCGGAAAAGCATAGTGCACCTGATGCCCTGCAGCATGCAGCAGCTCACCCGCCGCCAGGAATGGCTCCATATCGCCACGGGTTCCTATGGACATCAGTAGTATGGTCACCTATTAATAAAGAGTTGATGTTACCACCTCAAGGTAGTCAATCCCTCCTATGCACAAAACCGCCCTTCCTCTTTTACCACCTGCACAGAGAGCCCCGGCTTAATGAGACACAAGTAAAATAGCCACCCACTTATCACCTTCAGGCGTGTGACCGGCATTCAGGACGGCCTGGGAAAACCAGTTCCTATACACAGGAAGAAATGATGATCAGCGGAGAAGCCCTGCCTGCAGGGGTGGTTTTATCTATTCCCCAGGCAGGTAACACGAAAGCATCGGTTTTTTATAAAAATATATTTTGAATGGAAAAGCGTCCATATAGACCAAAATCACATACAATACTGTAAGTCAGTATTTTACAATTCAAAAACACCTGCAAAACCGATAACATTTTTCACCTCACATCACTTTTATTTTTATTTTATCTTACAAATACTTCCCCACTATGAAAGCACTTACATGGCATGGAAAGAATGACGTACGTATTGAAACCGTACCTGACCCTAAGATCGAAGAACCCGGTGATATTGTTATCAAAGTAACCTCAACCGCTATCTGCGGGTCTGACCTCCACCTGTTAGGAGGACTGGTACCCACCATGAAGGAAGGCGACATACTCGGTCACGAGTTTATGGGTGAAGTAGTAGAGACAGGCTCTGCAGTTACCAAATTTTCCATCGGGGACCGCGTCGTCGTACCATTTACCATTGCTTGTGGTCACTGCCACTTTTGTAATGAGGACCTTTATTCTCTCTGTGATAATTCGAACCGCAATGCAGACCAGGCCAAAGAAGCGCTGGGCCATACTATTTCAGGCATATTCGGCTACTCGCATATGCTCGGCGGCTTTTCCGGGGGCCAGGCCGAATACGTACGTGTGCCATATGCAGACGTAGGGCCGGTAAAGGTTCCTGGTTCCCTGCGTGATGACCAGGCACTATTCCTCTCAGACATATTCCCTACAGGCTACATGGCTGCAGAAAATGCCGGTATTAAAGATGGTGATACCGTGGCAGTATGGGGCTGCGGGCCAGTCGGGCAATTCGCCATACAAAGTGCCTGGATGCTCGGCGCCGGGCGCGTTATCGCCATAGACGACGTACCCGAACGGCTTGATATGGCAGAGAAGTACGGAAAGGCCGAAACCATCCGTACCACAGACGATGAAGAGGTGTATGAAAGGCTACAACAAATGACCAAAGGCTTTGGCCCGGCAGCCTGTATTGATGCAGTCGGTGCAGAAGCCCATGGCGGAGGAGCAATAGAACAGATAAAGCACACTGCTCAGAGCCTCGTAAACATGGATTCGCCCAGGCCCTTTGTGTTGCAGCAAGTCATTAAAAATTGCCGCAAGGGAGGCACCATATCCGTACCTGGTGTGTATGTAGGCATGCTGGATAATGTCCCTTTCGGGGCAGCCATGAACAAGGCCCTTACCTTTAAGATGGGCCAGACCCATGTACAGCATTACCTTAATCCCCTACTCCAAAAAATAGAAGAGGGAGCCATAGACCCATCCTTTGTGATCACTCACCGGTTGAGGCTGGATGAAGCACCCGAAGCATATAAAACCTTCCGCGATAAGAAAGAAGGCTGCATTAAAGTGGTACTTTCGCCATGATTAAAACGACCTGACGACAGATCAAAGCCGGATATCTCCGGCTTTTTATATTTTCAGACCCTGACTATCACCGGATTTGAGGTGAAGGTAGCTTTCCATGCTCAGCTATTAGCCACCGGTGCCCGCCGGAAGCCAAGTAGTTCGTAACTCCGGCTCTTTACCGGGTAGGAGCTCACCTTCACCCTATTGCCCTGGTTGCCACCCAGTATCAGTACCCGCTCATCCTTATCAGGGTCCCGGCCCAGGTAAAAGCCTACATGGCCAAAAGTATAACGCTGGTCGTTCTTGAAAACAAAGCGCTTGAATACCGCAATAGCCCCTCTCCTGGCCTCTGCCTCCTGCCCCCAGTGCCGCCAGTTCAGCGCCCAGGCCGAGTTGGTGCCCGCATAGCCTGCCATCTCCACACACCAGTTCATAAAGGCCGAACACCAGGCCGTTTCGTCAGAGTTTTCATTGATAAAGGCCAGCGACTCCTCGCAGGATTTCAGGTATTGGGTGATGCGGTAATTCTCTCCCGGGTCGCTGAGCTCTGCCGTGTCCAGTTCGCCAAAGGCAATCTTAAGCCAGCGGTAGTCATTAGCCCGTATATCCTCCGGCTCCGGCACCCCTAGCAGTACTTATAAGCAGACCAGCCCGTTTGTCCGTTTTTCCGGACCAGTTTTACCCAATAGCAGTCCGGAGAAAAACCCGCTACCTGAAGCACCTCCCCTTTCTCCAGCACCCCGATCACATTTGCGTGCCTGTCCGGTTCATCACGATGATTCAGCCGCCATGTATTAACAATTGCTTCTTTCATTTCAATCTAATATTATCTACATATTATGTTTACACATTTAATTTAATTAGTAATTGATTGTAACCCAACCTCATACAACCAGCTTCAAAAAGGAGAAAGTATAATAAGGTTAATTTAACTAAACCAGAGTCATTTTTACCTGAAATGTATGTACATATACTACTATTACACAGGTAATTATACTAAATGAATACACAAATTGTACATTTTCATGAGATCTGAAAAAAATATAAAAAACTTACCTCTACCAATTGATCCTTTACATTCTACACCATACATTAGTCCCCATCATATATTTTATTATTTCATTTAAACAAAACCTATGAAATTCTTTTCAACCAGAATGCTGATGGCATGTCTTGCCGGTATGTTCTTCTTTGCCTCCTGCCAGCAGGAAGAGGAAGTAATACCAGGTAATACTCCTGCTCCTGTAGATGCCACCATGATCACCGACCAGCTCAATGCCACACAGTCTGCTTTGACTGATGGCAATGAATTCGGCCTCAAGTTGCTCTCTTATGAGTTTATCGGCTCAGTAGAAGATGTGGCGAGAGTGCAGAATGAAATCACTGACGAAGATGCCATTATCCCTGTTTATGAGGGCGTAACGGGCGACAACCTGATGAATGGCGATGTATCATTCACCCTGAAAAGCTTCAGAGAAGCTGCCGCAACAGCCTCTCAGCGTAAGGACGGCCAGGGAACAGTAGCTAACCCCCAGCTCAGCATCCGCAGCTACCTGAACGACCACCTGCAGCAAGGCCAGGGCCTTGTTCGCCTGAACTGGGAAAGTGCCGAAGGGCCTTTCAGCTCTGTAGCCGTGTATGACCAGGAAGGACTTGTGTATGATAACCTGCTTGCCAACATTTTTACTGTGGAAGAAGCCATGGTGAAAGACGGTGCTGAAGCCCAGCGCGCGCAGGCAATCTACCGCTACACAGTAGTAAACATTGGCCTTAACTGGATCTGGGGATCAAGCCGTGGTCAGATTTACATCCGCCACGATGTAAATAAGAGCGGTAGCACCGTACTGTCTAATGGTGGTTACACCTCTGCTCACCTGAACATCGGTAGTGCCGATGCACAGGTTAAGCCTCTTTCCATCATGAACAATACGGCCAGACTGGCCTGGGCCTATGGCTATGCCACCCCTGGTGCAAGTTTCAGCATCTCGTTCAACTACAGCATTGGCAAGTTCGAAACCTCTGTATCCGGTATCGGCACCAAAGCAGCTAACAGCGGCGTAGACATCCGCTAATTAACTTTGCCAACCAACCACTAAGGGGCCGGCCGCTGAGATAGCGGCCGGCTTTTTTTATTCCTTTCAAAATATGACTATAAATAGCCATTTACCATCACCCCCCTCTTCCTTATCTTTAAATAACAATCCAAACCAGACACCCGAAATTAGACAAAGCACACACCCTCTATGGGGGCGACCTGCATAGGGCGACCTGCATAGGGCGACCTGCATAGGGCGACCTGCATAGGGCGACCTGCATAGGGCGACCTGCATAGGGCGACCTGCATAGGGCGACCTGCATAGGGCGACCTGCATAGGGCGACCTGCATAGGGCGACATGCATAGGGCGACATGCATAGGGCGACATGCATAGGGCGACATGCATAGGGCGACATGCATAGGGCCACCTGCAGGAGCGGCATAAGGAATACAATGCCATTAAAAAGGAGAAGTATAAGAGAAAGCCAAACCACAACAGATCAAACCAAGCACATACAAAAAGAAAGCCGTTCGCTACCAAGCGAACGGCTTTAACTAAGTGCAATGATCCGATATGTGTGCAGAATTATGCCGGTACGGCATCGTGTCTTTGATAATCTTCCATTTCGTATGCGGCCTGGCCGTGCTCGCTTCTGTCCAGTCCTTCTATCTCTACTTTAGGAGATACCCGGAGGCCTAAGGTCTTGCGTATGAGCATAAAGACCACTATAGAAAAGCTGAGGCAAGCAGTACCTATCGCCACGGTGCCGGTAACCTGGCTCAGAAACTGGCTCCACCCTGCCAGCGGCCCAAACATGCCTATGGCTAGCGTACCCCAGATACCACATACCAGGTGCACCGGTACGGCACCTACAGGGTCATCTATACGCAGGCGGTTCATCAGGTGAGTAAAGAGCACCACCAGACCACCACCGACAAGGCCGGCCCACAGAGAGTGGGTAATGTGGAATACGTCAGCCCCGGCAGTCACGCTTACCAGGCCCGCAAGTACCCCGTTGAGCACCATGCCCAGGTCATATAGCCTGCTCTGTGCATAGCTCATGATAAAGGCACCTAGCATACCCGCAGCCCCGCCCATGGCAGTATTGACAAATACCTGCGATACCTTTTCAGGATCGGCAGAAAGCACCGAGCCACCATTGAATCCGAACCAGCCAAACCAGAGCAGGAATACGCCAATAGTCGCCAGCGGCAGGCTGTGCCCGCCAAAGCGGGCGCCTACTTCATACCGGCCTATGCGAGGCCCCAGGATAAGCGTACCCGCCAGAGCCGCCCAGCCCCCTACGGCATGCACCAGTGTACTGCCTGCAAAATCATAAAAAGGTGTGGAAAGCTGGTTAAGCCAGCCGCCCCCCCACTTCCACATGCCTACTATGGGGTAGCATAAGCCCACATAAAGGCACGCAAACAACAGGAAGGATGAGATTTTGATCCGCTCTGCCACTGCCCCTGATACGATGGTGGCAGCAGTAGCGGCAAACATGGCCTGAAAAATAAACTCAGTTAAAAAAGTATAGTGCTGATTATAAAGCACACCTGCCTTTAGCGTAGGCATGATAAGCCCGAAGCCCCTGAAGCCAAAGACCCCTGCGTAAGCCCCCTCACCGGGGTACATCAGGTTAAAGCCCACCAAGGCATAAGTAAGCAGGCCAATGCCGGGAACAAGAGTGTTTTTAAAAAGTATGTTTACAGTATTTTTCTGACGGGTAAGGCCCGCCTCCAGGCCGGCAAAGCCCAGGTGCATGACAAATACAAGCAAGGTTGCGAGCATTAGCCAGAGATTGTGCACAAGAAATTCGGATGTGTTCATTTTATAGCCTCAGATGAGATATTTATTTACAAATAAGACCAAACAACGGGTATAATTCAATCCAACAAACCAAAATTTACAGTATTTTTAATTTATGTGGGGTAAAAATTAACCTATGATAAAAACAAAGCCTTGAAATCCCCATTTATTGGGTGAATGGCAAAGCACATTTTTGAAAACGTGCAGCTTTTGATAAAAATAAGGGCTAAAAGAAAGGGTGATTTATCATAAAACACGACAACAGGCTAGCTGATAGCTTAAAAAAAGAGGCAAAATCACCAGAAATCACAAAATTCATTGCTAAACGGGTATATGCGACGGAGAAGTACCCGTGATTCATGAAAATGGCTGGAAATGGAAGCTAAAATGAAGGATGGTGAGGAGCAAAAGCAGAAAAGTCTTAACACAGCGCATAAAAAAGCAGGAGGCCTGATGACCTCCTGCTTCTTTAAAACAATCTTATGGCATTGTTCTAATGAGTGATTAAAAAGAGCCTGGACATGTATTTCCATAAGGCACGTGATACTCGTACCCTTCCTCTATTAACTTTTCATCCCAATCTGGCGTCAGATTAGTAACCGTACTCTTTACTCTGATGTCCATTAGTGTCTTTTTATTCATAAATGAAATTGAAGTTGGTTCAACCCTTATTATAAAAAATAAAGCGAAAAAGTCAAATAATAGTTCATAAAACTGATTTAAACTGCATTTTTCAGCAATTTCAATTTAAACCACCTGCCATATCACATGGTTTTATGATACAATAATTTTTGTTCGGGAAAATGCAAAATAACCAAACCAACCACCTGCTTATCAATTCATTACAGTGAAACATTGGTTTGAATTCAAAAACATAGAATTATAAACGGTCACAGCCAGCCCATTTCCCGGACATTAAGCCCTAAAAACAGATTCAGTAATTTTTCATGATCCTTTTTGGTTTTATCAAGAAGACTCAGGATTTTCACGCGTGAAAAACCAAATGACCGAACCCCCATGAAAAAGAACTACCTGCCCCTCGCCCTCTCCGGGCTGCTTATGTGTTCTTCCCTTGCTTCCTGCCAGGTGGAAAAACTCGTATCGGAAAATAACCGGATACTCGAAGACATAAACAGCCAGATCACTGACTACGTAGCTGACTCCGAATCCCCTGATCTGGCAGAGGTTAAGAAAGTGTCCTTTGACACCTTTTACTTTGGTGAAATCATATCAGAAGAAATAATAGAGCGCAGGCAGCAATGGACCCTGATACGGCTTACAGAAAAGATAAGCAAGGAAGCCGGCGAGCCGGTACTTCGGGTAAAAGAAGGATGGTATACGTATGCCTCCCCAGACATAATATACCTGGTGAGCAGCACCGAAACGGATGCCACTGATGATAAACCAGGTGACGACGGCAATGATGAGGGGAACGAAGGGGGCGTAAATATCCTCTCAAACGACCTGCCTATCGGCTCCTTTACCATCTCGATAATGCCCATACAAATCCAGCGCCAGGACCTGATGGAACAGGTAGATGTGGACAAGCTACTGGCCCACCGCGCGCTGAACTTCGATGGGCTCACCTTTAAAGATAAACGCTTTGAATATGCAGAACTGGGGCTGGGCTCCTACCGCGGCACCCTGTTTGAAGGCAGCAACCTGGATCACGCACAGGCAGTAAGAGACAGGATCACCGCTGAAAATGACTTCAAAAACACCCGGTTTATCCAGTGCCAGATGAATGACATGCGATTTGAGAACTGGAAAATAATTGATACACGATTCGAAAATATAGACCTGTCCGATGCCCGGTTTACGAACTGCATCATCTCCTCCGAAACGTCAGGACAGGTCACGTTTAGTAATGTAAACTTCTTTAGTGCACGCTTTGTCAATAAGGACGAGGGATATATAAAAAACATCGCCCAGTTTAATACCGGCTTCCTCAACTGCCGCTTTGAAGGAGTGGACATGTACAGCTCCGGGCATTTTAATGTGAACTATACCAACTGCAGCTTCTACAACGGGAAGTGGCATGGCGTGGTCTTTAATAACACACAGGCCCAGCCAAGCAGGATCACCGGTGGCATATTCACCAATATGACAATAAGTTCCGGCCGCTACACCTACATGAAGATCGGGAAAAGCGGTTTAGTATATCCCGTATTTGAGAACACCCGCTTCGTGAATACGAATTTCTGGAAGTCCGAAATAGATGCCTGGTTCCGTGGCGGGTTTGTGATTGAAGGATTCGGAAGCAACTTTAGCGAGGTAGACTTTAAAACATCCATCTTTGAAAACGGGGTGTTCGGAGACACGGTGCAGGCAGGCAAAATGAACATGAAATATGCAGACTTCAGCCAGTGCGAATTTCGCAATGATGTCACCTTTATCAATTGTGATCTCACCGGCGCAAAATTCCCTGCCGACCTTACAAACGTTACCTTTCAGGACTGCATTGGCAACCCCTGATCTGTTAGCGAAAGCTGTATTGCTCCCGGGCCAGGGGCTTTTTGTCCAGGTAGTGCCACATAAAACTGCCAAAGTGCTTAATGCCCCTGTGCTCCTCCATATCTCCGAAAACAATGTATTCGCCTGTACGATCGGGCTTTACAAAACGGGCTGCTGCCAGATGGTAATCCACTGTGTCTATAAAAAATGTCCACTCCGGGTGCTCCCCCTCCGGCAGGTAGTTTACCCTAAGCGTCTGGTATGTTTCACCAAAAAGCTCCTCAGTGCCTGTCTCTTCGCTTAGTACAGTGGCCGAATCCTGCAGCACCATCGGCAGGCCGATGAGGTAGCGGAAGTAGTTGCGGTAGTTTTCAGCCCCTTCACAGGTCAGACTCATCGCCGTGCTATCTTCCGCGCTTATTCCCGGCCTGTCCCACTCGCTCAGGCACAGCGAATCTTCCATTACCACCCGCCGCAACGTATAACCACCGGCATCCGATTCCATGCTGAAGCTGCCCAGGCTGCTATCCAGGCTAACCTGGCGCGTGCGCACCTCAGAAGTATCAGCCTGGTTCAGCCTACGGCTCTGCTGTGTGATCGTGGCGGTATACGCCGGCCACCTGTTACCCGGATCATGAAAAGCCAGGGTCTTTTGGAGCAAGGAGCCTGCAGGACTAAGCAGCTCATTCACTACCTCCGCTTCTTTCTTACTCTCCTGCCCTGCCCCGTTACAGCGCATAAACAGACAAAATGAAATGATCAGCAAGGCCAGGAAAAGAATGAAGCGGTGCATAGGTAATATAGAGTAATGTGCGTGAGTTTCCTCCTGGTATCAGTTATCAGCGAAACCCTTCTGCCAGGACCTGTCCTCATCGTGGTTTCTCAGATCTATCCCATGATCTACAGCCGCCTTCATGGCCATAAGTACCGATACCCAGCCGGCAATCATTTCTTCCCGGGCTTCAGCATCCTTTAACTTAACTTCCAGCAGCAGGTCTGTGCCCCCATCATCCGTTTCCGATAGCCGGAAGGTGGTCTCGTGCCCGAAGTACTCCAGGCTGAACATATGGGAGGCCTCCCTGTCCAGTATAGTGGCAACGTGGCCGGGATGATCTAAAAATGAAAAAGTTATTTCATCGCCCTCCTGAACTGATTTTTCAGCCCAGTAGCTCTCCCTTCCCTCATCTGTGGTAAGTGCTTTATACACTTTTTGCGCTGTGGAAGCCAAGTGCAGCTTCCATCGTATCAAATGTTCACCTTCCTGAAAAGACATTATAGTGGTAGTGGTTAGAGGCTGAAGATACTATTTTCTTTCATACCACAACTGCACAAGGCCCGAGGGGAACGAAACACTGCGCCTGAAAATAAGATGCCGGGGGGAAAAAGCATCCTGAAAAAGCCGGACACCCCCGCCCAGGAGGTACGGTACTATAGAAATAATGTAGCGATCGATCAGGCCTGCCCGCTGCAATTCCGTCACGATCTGTCCGCCGCCATCACAGTAGATGCCTGCTCCCTCCTGCCCTTTTAAGCCCTTTACCAGAGAGACCACATCACTATGGTAGCGTATATGTTCATGACTACCGGTACGGCTGCGTGAGATCACATAGACTGACTTATCCTTATAGGGCAGGTCACCGCCGAAAGAGAGCACCTTATCAAAGGTACGTCGCCCCCATATCACCGTGTCAATGGTTTGTACGAAAGCCGCATAGCCATAATCCTCCCCCTCCCTCTCCATACTGTTCAGAAAGCGGATATCATCATCCAGCCCGGCTATATAACCGTCCAGGCTCATGGCAATGTAAAGCGTAAGGGTACGTGACATAAGCGTGCAAGTAAGGGGCAGAAGGCACCTGATTATTACCCTAAGATAAGAAACCTAAGGCAGGCTCCTTCCGGCATACTGTATAAAAACAGCCGGAAATCAACCCCTCGGTTATTAAATTATTCTGTCACTCTATTATTCTATAATTCCCCACGCAAGAATCCCACACATTTTACAGTGAAATTTTCGCTACCCCTTACCTATTTTTGATTGACCTATCGTATGCCCTTATCTATGCAGCGATTTCTCTGAACCTGAAGCATGCTATGAAAGACAGTTCCCACGTCAATAGACAAGCTAACCCCCAAGCCCCCAAAGCGATACAACCTGCTCAGCGCAAGTCATCGCAGGCAGGTAGCATTAAAGCCCCGCACTTTACCGAAGTAAAGACCACGGCAGAATCTGAGAATACCGCCCAGCTCCAGGCTATTGCCAGAGCCTTTGCCCCCACAGGACCGCCCCCTTTGCCCCCTGATGCCAGCCCCGCCCAGCGCCAGGCAGCAAGCACCACTGGGGGAGGGTCCGGCCTTCCGGGGTCCGGCCTTCCGGGGTCCGGCCTCCCTGGTCAGCTTAAAAATGGCATAGAAAACCTTTCCGGCTACAGCATGGATGATGTAAGGGTTCACTATAATTCGTCCAAACTTGCCCAACTAAAGGCACATGCCTATGCCCAGGGCAACGACATCCACATGGCTCCCGGTCAGGAAAAGCACCTGCCGCATGAAGCCTGGCATGTAGTGCAGCAAAAGCAGGGTCGCGTAAAGGCAACGAAACAGCTAAAAGGCCAGACGCTAGTGAATGACGATGCTGGCCTGGAGCACGAAGCCGACGTAATGGGGGCCAAAGCCCTACAGTTTGCCGGTACCGGGGCCGGGATAAGCAGGGGTACCGGGAAGGGAAGTAAAAGTCCGGGCACAATACAGCGTAAACCTGACCCGGAAGAAGAAAGCCTGCACGATACCATTAAGCAGGCTTCAGGAAAAAACACCATTAAATGGCCTATCAAAAAGGTTCCCTTAGGCCAGCACTTCGAGTTAGAGGGAGCAGTAACTCTCGCAATCGACACAGGTAGAACACCCAGTACAGAAACCGGGTTTAAGGGACCTGAAATGAAAGGCCCCGACGGACTCGGCACTGAGATTAATGCCAAAAAGAAAGAGATGGTTGGCAAGATTAAGGCCGGAGCCCTTAATTTCATTTCAGGCAACACCCAATTATCAAGTTCAGATGAATTCGGCAACTTTTACCTTGGATTCAGCCTGGGTACCGACTTTGCTTCTACAAGCCTGAGCGGAACGAAGCAAGAGACCAAACTGGCCGGAGCCAAACTACGAGGCATAGGCCGTTGGGACTATAAGCCCGGCGTGAGAGTAGATGTCTACCTGGAAGGCAGCCTGTCAGTAACTGCCGCTGTCTCACAGGAGATATTGGAAAAAGCCCTGAAGCGGGCAGCCAATGCTCCAAAGGTGCGTAAAGGCAGAGCACTGCAGAAAGCAATGACAGAAGCTCTGGAAGCCGAGCAGCGTTTAGTGGCACGTCAGTTGGCAGAGATGCAACGTAAGCCCTCGCAAAAAGCAGTTGAAGCATTTATAAAAGACGCCCTCACCCGTGAAAAAGATGAGGCTGTAAAAATGCTCAGGCGCGTGCATGGCATAGGGCAGGGAAAGGCTTCCCGTATCTATGACCATTTTTCCAAATCGAAGAATTCATTCAGAAAACTGGATGATCTTCGCAGGGTCCCGAAGATTAAGCACAGTACGGTAATACGCCAGTTTAAAAATGCCACCAGTCTGGCAGATCCCGCAGAAGTAAGAGCCCTTCAGCGCAAAGCGGCCAGCATCACTGACGACCTGGCCAAAATTGGTTCAAAAACAGCTTTAGAGGTATTCGAAAAGGAAGCAGCCGAAAAAGCAGGAAAACGTACCGTAGCTAAGGTAGCTTCAAAGGTAGCCGCTAAGCTGGGTCTGAAAGTGGCAGCCAGGGTAGCCCTCAAGTTTATTCCTTTTGTAAACATCGTAATGTTAGCCTGGGATATCTACGAAATCGGTTCGTTAATATATAACGTTTGGAACAGTAAGGACATGCCACCTGGTCAGGGTGGAAGTGGCAGCAGTAGCAGTGAAAACAGCAGTAGCGGCACCGGAGATACAGGCGACGCGGAAACCGGGCAGCAAGCCGAACCCCATGAAAAAGGCAGCGAAAATGCTTCTGGCAATGGGCCTGTCGGTATTTCAAAAACAATGGTTGATAAGCTGGCCGCTCCTCCTCCCAATGTACAGGCTCTATGGGCCGAACTTACTAAAGAAGGCAGCCCCGGAACGCTTACAGATGCCCACCTGCAAAAATTCCTGGACACCATCCCTCCTAACATTAGTGAGCAGGAGGTGGCAGATATAGTTTCATTCATAAAAAAGAAAGGCGCCTCCACACCCGAAGAACTTCTGACAGCATTAGAGTATGCTGTACATCAGACGAAAGAGACGCTAACAGACTCTGAGGATGGAAAAAGCGCTCCCCCTGCTGACCCTTCGGGTGGTAAGGAACACGCCGAACTGCCAAAAGGACCGGCCGGAAATGGTCAGGAAACAGCTCATGAAAGAGAGTGGGATGGCATACATAAAAGGATAAATGCTTCTGAAGCAGTTTTTGACGGCGCAGCGGGTAGTGGAAAGTCTGGTACAGTATCCATTGCAAACATTTCCATGGCCCATACCAAAGGGGCACAAGTGAACCTCACCCTGGTAGGTTGGGATATCACAGGCACAAATTCGGTTTCCGTATTGAATGTGCCTGCTATTGTGACCAAACGGTTGTACTTTAACCAAAATTCAGGCCGCACCACAAATAGCAGAGCATCCGCTACAGGTATGAAAATCTTTTACCAAATTACTCAGGGCGTAAAATTTGACTGGCCCGGCGATCGTGACGGCGTACTACCCCAAAACCGTGAGATATGGGGTTATTTCTCTTTCTAAGTTATGAAGTGTCTTATTATTACGGCTCTGTTTACCGCCTTAACCTTTTCAGCCTCGGGATGTATGGATTCGGACTTTGATAATCACACAACCACCCCCTTTTTCTACTACGCAGAAGACGGCCTCTACGGGTATATTGATCCGAAAGGTGAAGTGGTCATTCCTGCCCGTTATTCGGAAGCCAATGCATTTTCAGAAGGTTTGGCCCTCGTCCGGCAAGGCGACAAACAGGGCTTTATCAATGGCCGGGGTGAATGGGTGTTTTCAACAGAATTTGACGAGATCTTTCCCTTTGCCGGAGGGCGGGCAGTAGTATACAAGGATGGGCTGGCAGGATATATAGATACTTCCGGCAAAGTGGTCATAGCCCCGCAGTTTGCCGAAGCCTGGTCTTTTAGCGAGGGGGTGGCCGCTGTACAACATGCGGATGGGCTCTATGGATACATAGACAGTACCGGCACCTATGTAATACCCCCGCAATATGCCTATGCCGAAGCCTTTTCCGAAGGGCTGGCCGCTATTGCCACACACAGCTATAAGGATGAATACGGCGATGAGGTAATTGATAGCATCGGGTATATTAATACAAGCGGGGAAATCGCCATCCCGCCCATCTATGATGTGGCTGACTATTTTCATAGTGGACGTGCAGTAGTAGGCAAGGGAGGTCTGAATACCATAATCGATAAACAAGGCCAACCACTCCTTCCAATGCAGGAGGCGGACATCAAAAACTTTGACGACGGAATCAGCCTGCGCATTACAGAAGAAAGACAGGATATCATAGACCAGAATGGTGATCAGATAGCTACTCTCCATAATATGGTCTACGGGAGGCAATTCAGCGAGGGACTGGCCCTGGTGCAAATGGAAAATGGGTATAGCTATGTAAATAAAGAGGGGCAGCTCCTGTTTACACCCCGCCCCTATGAAGATGCGGAAGACTTCACCAATGGCCTGGCCCGTGTGTGTTCAGGCTACGACGCTGAGCAAAAAGGAAAATGCGCTTACATTGACCGCCTGGGCAATTACGTTTTTAAAGAAAAGTACTTCACAGAGCCGGAGGGGTAACTAGCATCTCCTAACACTGCCCCCCTTTTCACATCCAGATCAGTCTTCTTTATTATACGTGTTCTTTTCCAGGTTAATAGACGTGGCATCCGGAAGGTATTGCCTATTCACCTTACCTTCATCATTGGTAATCACTCAGGCCTCAATGTCCCCCTTAAAAAGCATAGCCGTACACGTTTACTATCTGTGGAGGCGGCATCATTACCCTAGCCATAGAATTATTTATAATACCTTATAAATGTCCCTGAAATAATTGGGCATATCAGAAGGCGAAAACTCACCCGCGTTTCTGTATTCGATTACCGGAGCCCCGCCTTTTTGGTTATCGGAATCAATAGTTGGATTTACCTTTGGTATACTGGCTACCTGACCAAACCTGTACTTCTTTTCATAAGTCCCGATCAAATCTTCCCCATTACTTAATAATGCTTCTCTCCACTCAGTAGGGCTGAGTGCTATCTCCTCATTGTTTTTTCTATCCTTCCACCCCCAAAAAGCGTTACCACCTTCAACTCTTTCTCTTATTAAGTTAGCGCAGGCTTCCAATAGGTAAACACTTGGATGGGCGTCATTTTCGTTATACAAGGAATCTTCTCCGAAGGCAGATTCTACGATACTATTCAGAGGGTTTTTGATTGCCATGATCATAGCGTGCTTTGGTCCATCACCATAGTTAGGCGCTGCCGATGCCCCTCTGATATATGCTGACAATATTCTGGCCAGGCCTCTCAATACCTCAATATCAAGATCAGGGGTTCCCTTATGCTTATTAAATGCTTGATAATAATTATTCTCAATTTCACGTTGCTCCAATAAATCCAGCTTCTGACTCGATTTTTCCTGTGAGTTACCTAAAATATATCTTCCTTGTTTCTCATCCACATACCTCTTGCTCTGTTCCCGCTTCAGGTTGAGGCCTGCACTAATTAAGGATGTCTGATTACGCAATGACCGGCTATTATGAAGGTTATTATTTACACTTGATAAATCATAGCCATATAAATAGCTCAGTTGCTCCAGAATATCGGTAGCTGATACATTATCATTGATAGCCGAAGCACTTACTCCACCTTTAAAACCACTGTCAATAATACCGCTTACCTTACGGATATCATCAAGAGCCACCCCCATAGTTACCTGAACCTGCCACTTCTTTTTATCAGTAATTGGCTTATTCCATAGACCCTTCACCTTGATATTATCCCAGTCAATACCCGGATCAGGCATACCCCAATTATTGGCAATCTTATTAAAATGTTGCTTTACTCTTTGTCCGAAATTCTTAAACCCAAAGTGCCCCTTCTCATTCAATCCCCTCATGGCTAGTGCCGCCTCTTCCGCAATACCCGGAAGATCGACAAGTAAACTTCCGGTAGGCCCTCCAAGAATAAGTTCGACCCTTGTTTCCATATCGACATTATTGGGGTCAATCCTCCGGAAACTTTTCGACGTGGTTTCTACAGTCAATGCCCACTCTTTGCCCCTTATGGAATTGTTATTAAAAGAGTCTATTTCCAGGCCTTTCAATGCAAGCGCTAATGCTGCCTGCAGTCCCTGTTCGTTTTCATCATTTTTTAATTTAGGCACGTTTTCGAGCTGGAGATTTACATAAGGGCTTTCAAGTTCAAGCTCTGCCCCACCGCGGTAAGAGTCTTTTTTTTCTGCGAGCTGGGCCACATGCCCCTGGGCCGTGTCATTATTGAAAGACATCATCTGAGCAGGCCCTGCCGGACTCATACCTGCCGCTTTTGCCCCCATCACATCCGCTTCTCTCTCCAGGCCTTTATCATCATTAATGGCCGTTTTGCCTTTCATCTGTTTTGTAGGCTGTACACGTCCCTGCTTTTGCCGGACCACATGCCAGGCCTCATGAGGCAGGTGCTTTTCCTGTCCGCTCGCCAGGTGTATGTTATTTCCCTGCGCGTAGGCGTGCGCATTAAGCTGGGCAGGCGCACTACTGTTCTTATGTACCTTAGTGCCGGCCAGACTCACCCCGCTCATGCTTTCCATATTCTGCTGTAGCTGAGCAGGCAGGTCAGAGTTACCGCTTTTGCCGCCAGGCAGGCCCGTACCAGCCGGGCCCGCGTCCGCTTTGGCCTGTAGCCGGGCCATGCGCTGGGCACGGGGGCCCTTATCCGCCAGAGCCTGAAGCTGGGCAGCCTGCTGCCCTTTGGGGCCATTTGCCGCCAGGGACTGCATCTTCGCCTGTACTACCGCCTGAGGGCGTTGGTCCTGTACATACTGTGCAGGAATACCGGCTTGTGGCTGGTTGGCCAGACTCCGGGAACCATGCTGCCCTTGCGATTGATTATGCTGCTTTTCTGAGGTGGACATAGCTTTGTTCTTTTAGTGCTCAGACTATGCCCCTGTCACCCGGCATGGCATAATCTCATTGATCATCTGTTTGTGAGGGTATGACTAAGAGAGGGTTTCCATAATAGCATGACTCAGGTGCTCCGTAGCCTGGACAAAGGCGTAGTTTGCTCTAACCGTAGCCCCTACTTTTTTCTTCTCCAGTTCAGCAGTGTAAGCCAGGTCATTGCGTACACACCCTAGCTCCCGTGCCCGTAAGACCGAACGATAAAGGATCTGTTTGTATGTGTTATGGGTTCGTATGCAGGTATAGTCCAGTCCCACTGCCAGGCCTGTGTAATCTTCCCCGTTATGGTAGCTGAATAATAAGGCTACAGCCTCCTCCCTGTCATCTGTGTATAACTGTATAATATCATAGGCAGGGTCATCATACATCATAGTAAACACCTCATACGGCAGTGGAAAGGCATTCATCTGCAAGGCCTTATCCGCCACCTGGCGGTACAGGGCATACCCGTGCTGTCGCTCTGCTTCCGTAGCCGGTTTATGGTAGCTTACCCTGAACCGGTCCGCATAGGGTAAAATCTCCTTCCGTACATTATACCGGTACTTACCCCCTAGCGAGGCCAGGTATTCTTCCTGCGTGTTCCATGACAGATTCTCCACCACACAACGCCCAGGCAGGCGGTAATCAATCATGCCGAGGTCCAGCAGTACCTCCTTCAGTCCATTGCGATCATCTTCAAAGAAGTCACGCAGCATAAGCCTGGTGGCCCCCTCAGCATCTGCCACCTGCTGCATGTTGTCAAGGAGTCTCTGGAGGGCTTCCTTCCATGCCGGATGCTCTTTATTCAGGTATACAGACCTCCCCAGGGAAAAGGGCGTCCCCGTCATCACCTGCCCGGATACCAGGTAGTAAGGGTCTTCCGTCCGGCGTATCTCTTCTGCCCGGGCAGATACCGCGGCAGAGGCGAACATATCATCCTTGGCTATATTGTACGTAAAGAAGGCAAGCGAAACGATCCCTCCCTTCTCATCGGTAACTTTATGATAATAGAAGGAGGCATTATTCTCCTTTTGCCCGTGTCCGGAAAAGCCCCTTTCCAGATTCAGCAGGTTGCTGTGAGTATGGCAACCACCTTCGGCCATATAGTAATTCCACTCGGCAACAGGCAAAGAAGCTACTGAGCGGTACTTTTCCTCCCTAAGCCCGGTAGTTTCCTGTGAGACTACTTCTTTTATACTCTTTTCAACCTGTATAGTAAAGGCCGGTAAGCGAAAAACCCGGGCTACTTCCTCAAAGCTGCTCCCCTCCTCCTGCAGACCCAGCACGTATTCTTCCTGCAGAGCCAGCAACATGCCTTCGATATCTTCATAGCTGTGCATGACGTTAACCATGAAGCGAATTCCGCTTTTTTTCATCGGCACTGCCGGAAAGGCGGCACTGTTTATATGATAGCCACGGCGCTTCATACGGTTGACGATGTTGTACGTGATACGCGGCAATCCTGCACTTACAAAAAATACCGGTGCGTCTGATGCCTCATACAGGGGCAGGTTCAGCTCCACCAGCCGGCGGTTAATGTAGGCGATCTTATTTTGCAGGTCAGCCTGAAGGCGGGCAAACTCCTCCGTCTGGTGCAGTTTAGCAGAGGCTACTGCAGCCCCGAGAAGCGGCGGCTGTACAGGGCCTGCAAATATGAGTGTACCCCCGCAGTTTTTTACCCGGTCGCGCATCTCTTCATTAGGGAATATGACCACCCCGCCTGCACAGGCAAAGCCCTTTGTCATAGAGATCACCACCACCATTTTTTCATGATGAGGCACCACAGTATGTACATAGCCCTGGCCATTCTTACCCATCCAGCTCATACCGTGGGCATCGTCTATGTACAGGTGTAGCTGCTTATACCTATCCAGCAGGCTCACAAGCTTATCCATAGGCGGCGTATTACCGTACATAGAAAAGACCCCATCGGTAAGGAACCATATCTTACGGTGCCTATTCTGCAGGAGCTTTACCTTATTCTCCAGGGCTTCCATCGAGTTATTAGGCACTACGTACAAGGGTATTTTACGCGCCTTCAGCATTTGTGCCGTCATCTGAATACTGCTGTGTACCTGCAGGTCCATGATAACAGCATCGTCATCCCCAACGATCGTAGGCAAGGCCGCCAGGTGCCCCAGGGTGGTAGTAGCGGTGACTAACAGCGGCTTATGGAATATGTTGAACAGCTCCTCTTCCAGTTCTTTATAGAGGCCCACAGCCAGGTACGTACGCGATGTAGAAAACTGGGTACCGTATTTATTTACAGCATCAATTACACCCTGCTTTAATGCAGAGTGAAACTCCAGCCCGAGATAGGAACAGGAACCGAAATTAACCAACTCCTGACCGTTCACCGTAACACGGGCACCTGATAGCTGCTCATCTTCAGTAAAGTTATGGGCGACTCCACGCCGCGTAGCATCATTAATAATATCGTTAAGCGTATCTAGTGCCTGGGCCATAAGGTCAGTATGATTTGGTTATTCAAGGATAAGTCCATTGCAAAATTGAAGGTCCTCCTGTGTAGGCTAAGTATGAGGAGCCATATCACAAACTTGTTAAAAACCACTTAATTAAAGTCTGCAGAAAGGTTGGCATAAGGGTGGCAGGCCATCACTCAAGGCTATCCATGTAAGGTACCGATTGAATTTACCTGTCTGTCTTTAGCTTTTGGAAAGGCTTTACAACCTGGCCTTAAAAAAACATCAGGCAGTAATAGGCTATATCGATACGTGAAAGCATCTGTCTTTACTTTCGGGGACGGCCAAACGCATCTGAAGAAGGGGTAAATTAAATTAGCAAAGCCCATAAAACCCATGTAAGAAAATCCCTGCACTACAAATAGCTATATGTATTTGCGGTTTTATACAAATATTTTCCCGGAAATAGGGTGACAATTGGGTGACAGCATTTGAAATGCTTTAGCCCCGATGGAGATTGCGCGGGGGTTCCTCTTTTTTTTATCAACTTGTTATCCACTTTCTTAAAATTGATGTAAAGTTTACCTATCCCCCTGAGCAATCAGTGACCCTAATGCGGACAACCATTCTATGAAAAAACTTCTGGTCCTATTCTTTCTGGCCATGGTCCTCATACCCAATCCGGCTACTGCCCAATCCCCCGGGGACCATATTGAACTGGCCGACACCTTATTGTGGAATGATGAGTACGAAAAAGTAAAATACCATCTGCAACAGGCTGACAGTATACTTACCCTTGCTCCCGACCCTGACGCCCGCTTGTATTACCAGATCATACTTGGGGACTACTACCTGGACCAGCAGCAGTACCCACAGGCTGCGGAAGCCTATGAACCCTTATTGAAAATGAAGGCTCACGCCTCAGAAAAAATGAGGCTGAAACTGGCCAAAGCTATAAACGACCTGGGGATAACCTATTATCACCTGGGAGAAATGCAGCGGGCCAGAACAATGCACCATCAAAGCCTCATCCTATATGATGGCGACCTGCAGGGCATAAGCTATAACTATAATAATCTGGCTATTATAGCTAAACAACAAAAAACAGCCGGACAGCGCAATTGTATATTTCAGGAAAAGTCTGGAAGCCTCCATAGACCTGCCGGATAGCGCAGGTATCGCTTACATGCACCTGAACCTGGGCGCACTATATGCAGAGCAGGGACAGGAATTAAAGGCTTTAGATAATCTGTTACTGGCACGGAGAGTAGCAGGAGAAATTGACAATAAGACCCTGAGCATGTTTATAACCGTTAAGCTCTCTACGGTTTACAAAAGGCTGCGCGACCTGAACCAGGCCAGGCAATACCTGAAAGAGGCAGAAGCCTATTACAAAGCAGAGGAAAAGCCACGCTCACTGGGCGCAGTATATAAGCATATGGCTAACCTGCATCTGGAGGAAGCAGCGTACGACAGCGCCCTTGCCTATGCCCGCAATGCCCTGGAGCAATACAAACCTATACAAGCCTCCCAGGGAATGGCCGATTCCTACAGGCTTCTCGGCGCCGTATACCTTACCCAAAACGAAATAGCGATCAGTGAAAAGTATTTGGACAGCGCCATGAACGAGGCCCGGGGGAAATACCGTGTGACAGAATTAAGCACCACGCTGACACTGGCAGACCTGCGGCTGAAGCAGGGTGAATTTGGAGATGCCATCGCATTAGCTACACAATTTGGTGAAGATGCGGAAGAAAAGTATCCGGATGGTGGGCGCTATAAACAGGCCATGATACTCTATAAGGCGTATAAGGCCCAAGGTGATTTCAGGCTGGCATTGAAAAACAAAGAAAGAGCCGCCGAAATTAAGGACAGTGTGTACAGCCAGGATATGGCCCTGGAAATAGCCAGGCGTGAATATGAGGACAGGATAATTCGTGAAGAAGCCTTACAAAAAGCAGAACGTACCCGGCAGAACCTCCTCTATCAACAGGAACGCGCCCGTGATAGATGGTACCTGTATTCTGCTATAGGTGCCCTGTTGCTTATCGGGCTGCTCGCCTACAGCTTTTACCGTAGCAACCGGACTAAAAAGAGAGACAATAAGATACTGAGCAGTCAAAATGAAACCATAGCCAGCTACAATAGTCAGCTCCTGGCTATGAACGAAAGCATTGCCGCAAAAAATAAAGAGCTCCAGGCCATGAATGGTAAAGTAGCGGAGAAAAACCGTGAACTACAATTGAAGAATACAGAACTAAGCGAACTGAGAGAGAAGGAAATACAGCACCAGCAGTTTGAAAAAGAGCTGATGGAGGAAAGCCTGGCGGTAAAGGAAAGAGAAATGGCAGCCACAGCTATGGTAACCCATGAAAAAAATGCCATCCTCAGCAACCTGGAAAAGAAGCTGGCCGAACTGGAAACCAGGGCAGGCAGCCTGAAACCTGAGGTTGAAGAGCTTCGAAAATCAGTTCTCGCCAGCCTGAACATGAAAGATAGCTGGGATAGCTTTGTCCATAAATTTGAGACAGTTCACCCCGACTTTTTCAGCCAGCTAAAGACCTCTCACCCCGACCTGACATTGAATGACCTTAAAATCAGCGCGTATATCAAGGTGGGAATGGGGAATAAGGAGATAGCTCAGGCGACGAACCTGGCCCTTTCTACTGTCAAGAAGAGCATAAACCGTCTGAAGAAAAAGCTGGGCCTCGCTCCTGATGATAGCGTAAGGGATTACCTGATGTTTAATACCTGAAGCGCCATTTTGGCCTCACATAATACAACTGGCGTACTGCGGCAGTAAGATAATATGAGGGTATTTCTTACAGCATCAAATTATCATGTAGGTACAAGGATTGCTCTTTATCAGCCCTAATAGCCACCATAGGGGGGGATATTTTCACAATAATCAGGACAAAACCCACCTGGTCAGCCAATTTTAGTTTAAGTTTTTCTCCTTAAATTAATACCAGCCCTCGTGACATATTCCTCAAAGCAGTAAATTTGTACGTAGGCTCTGACTGTAAACAACCGTTAATTCATGCGCTTGACTGATTACAAAATCCGGTCGGAACCAGCTATAAAAAACTCAGTACTGGTGTACATGACGGCGGCACTTTTCCTCTGTCTCACGGAGTTCGTTTCAGACTTCAAAGCATCTTCACCAGCACTGGCCCTCGCTTTTGTGACTGAAGCACTCGTAGTTACCTACCTGGTGTACCAGTATCCTTCGTCTGAATTAGTCAGAGTCATATTAATAGCGTCTATATACTTTTTCATAGAGGCGCATTTTTTTAACCTGCCCCTAACCTTTCATGTTGTTATCTACTGGTTACCTCTGGTGCCGGTAGTAGCACTCATCGTGCAAAATATCCGTTCTGCATGCATATGGGGCCTGGTGGTACTGGTTACGCATCTGTTTAACTACCTGTATACCGACAGCATTACAGACGGCACGTATACCATAGAAGCTTCTTTGCCCTCCTACCTGCTCACCGGAGCTATTTTTATTTCATTGATGATAGCATGTGCCTACCTGCTTTATCAGCTATTAGGCATGGCCTACTCTAAAGTGATGACAAAAAATCAGGAACTGGAAACGTTAAGAAACGAAATTGAATTTAAAAATAAGCGACTTACCAACTACCAGGAAATCCTCATCCGCCTGTCTAAAGACAAGTCAATTTACCGCCAGGGTGAAAACCACCTCTTTCATGTTCTCTGCCGTACTGTCGTATCTACCCTCGAGATAAACCGGGCCAGCGTATGGATACTGGATGAAAAGCGGGAGTACCTGGTGCGAAAATATATCTACGACGAGGCAGAAGATAGTGATGAACCGGTAAGCCTGCTTGCGGCCAACTACCCCGCCTACTTCCAGGCGATTTATAATAAGGCATATATTGATGCCAGTGATGCTTTGTTGCACCCCGATACCAGCGAGTTTTCCAGCAGTTACCTGAAACCATTGAATATTAAAAGTATGCTGGACTGCCCCATCAAAGTAGACCAAAAGGTGTGGGGCGTTATCTGCTGCGAGAATAAATTCGGACACCGTCACTGGGAAATTGAGGACATACTTTTTGTGCAATCTATCGCCGACCTTATCGCGCTGAGTTTTAAAAATCGCCGGATAAAAAACCTCCTGAATCAACTACAGACGAACAACCTGGACCTGGCTACCAAAAACCAGGCAATCGCCTCCATGAACGGTCAGCTTAATGAGCTGAATGAAAAACTGCAGGATGCCAACTCCACCCTGGAGGAGAAAGTGACCCTTCGTACACGTACGCTGAAAGAAAAAAATAAACTGCTGACAGAGTATGCCTTCATCAACTCACATCTGCTACGGGCACCACTGGCAAGGGTGCTGGGACTGTCTCAGCTCATAGCAAGAGAAGTACACCTGGAGAGTGATAAGGTCCTGATTCAAACGTTGATTTCCAGTACGGAAGAGCTTGACGCAATCATAAAAAAGATAAGCGATCTGCTATATGACGGCGAGGGTATAAGCCGTGAGGATATTGAACAAATAGTAGAAGATAAACTCAAGAGGCTATGAATCAGAAGTGTGCTACCACGTGGCAACCAACAAAAAACCTGCTCAATAGCAGGCTTTTTCTAATATGATCGTCTGACAATCATATGTTAACCTCTTCCTTCGGAGCCTTCAGCGAGCATTCTTTATATTTAGCCAGCAGGGTGCCGGCTTTATCATTCAGGTAATATACTTGCTCAAATCCGTTATTCACCAAATAGGACTTCCTATCCCTATCTTGCATCATGCCAAGAATGAAAGCATATCGGGCATGCGCAAAATTAAACTTGATTGCTTACCTGGTAATTGTATTTTTACAATTAGATTTCAACACCTATCCCCCTCTATTTTATCCTGATTTTTCACAATCCCCAACCCAGTCCTGAACCGTTCCTCAACCGTCTTTAAACCGTATAGAGAAGGCTCCTCCTTCGCCCATCGTTCGGCTTGGTCAGGCATTTGATATACTACTTGCTAATTGTACTTTATGGTTTTTTTGCACACCACTCCACTGATGATGTAAGAAGAAAAAGCCTGCCTGTCTTTTCATATATTACAATAAACCCGGCGATAAAATCCGGAAAAGTATTATTAAATGACAGCAACAAAATACACTGACCTACAACCATTTACCAAATTGAAGTAAACCAGTAGCTAGAGGCTAACAACGGGCAATCTGGTATGTTAATGACTAAAACACTCTCGCAACAGAGCACTTACGTATCAGAAGAAACATCCGTAGTTCACCTTACAACTCATTGAGCCTTGCCACAGGGTCCAGATACCACATCTTTCTTACCCCCTGCGGAGAGTCGTCGCTAAGCCACCAATAAGGAAGCAGGGAGAAAATAGCATAGTGTAAGTGAGGAGGTTTACCGGCAGCATTGCCGGTGGTGCCCACCCTACCCAGGTTGTCTCCCTCCCCTACTATTGAAAAGGCATCCGTGTCTATACGGCTCAAATGGGCATAGTAATGAACCCGCCACTTTGGTCCCAGCACCAAGACCACATTACCCCCACGTTTAAACTTGCCGGTGTAGATCACAATACCGCTGACGGCCGGCTGTACGGGTGTGTTGTCTGCTGCGAAAATATCCACCCCTTTGTGCACACCTGACTTACCCCAGGGATGGTACCAAAAAGATGCCTGGTTATAATCCGCACGGCTTGCCCCCACCACCGGCATCCTGAAGTCTTCCGGCAGCAGAAATCCGTCTGTGAGCAAACATACAATCAATAATAAATAGTGATGAACTCTACGCATAGAAGTAATAGGTGATAAGAGTTAGTAGATGCTAAAGGATAGCTTGACAATGTTCAATGTCTCTTAATGGCATTTACTCCATTTTAACGAATTTAGGTTCCGTATAATAAACCCACAGAATTATTATGTAAAACAAATATTACATTTTGTCAATGAAAACAATTATTCTGTACCAGTAGAGAAGTCAATCCGCTAAAATTACGAAAAATGGCCTCTGAAAACCCCAGCCCCCTTAGTCATCCCTTTAGCAATATAGCCCTTTGCCTTAGTGGCGGAGGTTACCGGGCCGCCTCCTACAGCCTGGGCACCCTCTCCTATCTTCAGCATTTACAATATAATGGCAAGTCCCTTCTGGAAAATGTGATTACCATAAGCACTGTATCAGGAGGCACCATACCGGGTATTCGCTATGCGCTGGACCTGTATCAGGGCCGGTCTTTTGAGGATACGTATCGCCTCCTAAGGGAGTTACTGCCTAAAACGGATGTAATAGAGGAGAGCCTGGTGCTACTTAATGACAAAAATGCGTGGGAAGACGGACTCAAACGCAGGAACCTCATTAATAGCGCTTCCAAGGTTTACCAAAAGCTCCTCTTCGATGAACAGGATATGTCGGCACTTATAAGTCCGGAAAAACCTGTACACCTGAAGAATATGTTTTTTAATGCCACGGAATTCGACCACGGCTCAGCCTTCCGGTTTATGTCCACCGAAAAGAATATGCGTTTTGGCAATGGGTATGTTTTTTCCAGGAAAGGATACGGAGAGCCTACAGGCTACCTTAAGGCAGAAGAGATAGCGGAAATAAAACTGGGGGATGTAATGGCTGCCTCGTCCTGTTTTCCCGGTGGCTTTGAACCTATCGCTTTTCCGGATGATTTTATCCGCGACCGCAATAGTCCCCTCGCTCATCGTATAAATAAAGAACGCCGCGAAAAGATAGGTTCGCTGGAAAACAAGCTTAAGCAAACGAAGAACGAGTTTGAAAAAGCGAAAGTAAAATACGATATCGAGCAGGAGTCAGACTTTTTTAACCCGGTGACCGGCCTGATGGATGGAGGTATTTATGATAACCAGGGCACCAGCAGTGTACTGGCCCTTGACCGGGGCCATAAGGAAAAGCCCTACCATCAGCTTATCATCGTCAGCGATGTGGCCAGCTACTTTATAGATGATTACACCTTTGATAAGGCTCCCTCTAAGGGCTTCCTTTCCCGGTTTTCTTATCGCTCGGCTAAGAAATGGCTTACGGTTTTTATCGCTGCTCTGTTTGTTAGTGCTTTAGGCACAGCCTATTTCGGATACCCAGTGCCAGCGGCCGTGCTGGGCACACTCTTTGCCTTAGTGGGTGGCGCGTCCCGGCTCCTTTTCAGTGGCATTCATAATATCGAAGAAGGCCTTCCCTCCTTTGCCCAGAAATACCTTAAATATTTTCGCAGCCTGAAGTGGGGGCTGATGCGCAGGCTTATCAAGGACCGGATAAGTTCGGTTATGCTGATGACATCAGAGATATTTTTGAAAAGTATTCGCAGCCTGCATCAGACTATCCTTTACAGCGATCCGCAATGGAAGGACAGGCGGGTATATAGCGAAATATACTTCTTACAGCAGCAGGTACGTAGTGGAAAGATTCCTGCAGACTCTCCCCTGGCCAAAACGGCCAACCTGGTGCGACTCATGCCTACTACCTTGTGGTTTACTGCCCAGGAGAACGATCAGCAAATGATGGATCACCTCATTGCAAGCGGTCAGGCCACTCTTTGCTATAAATTAATTGAGTACATAGACCAGTTACTGGACAAAGCCATAGACGATTCACCGGCTAACGAGGAAGAGGATGACGAGGCACTCGAAAGAGGAACAGCGCATGAGCATCTCATGCAGAAGACCATTATTAACGAACAGGAAAAGACTAACCTGCTTACCCTGCGACAGACACTGGAAGAAGACCGGACTAAGTTTTTACAAGATCCCCTCTGGCTAATAAAAGAACCCTCTTACTTGTAGAGGGAATCCCCTATTGGTGGCACTTTTCGAGGACAGAGTGCAGCTTTACCCAAGTAACAAGGTATCCAACAAAGAAGCCCGAGGCGAGGCAGTAGATAATGAGGCTGATAGTGAACACAGTTCCCCTAAAGGTAAGCGTGGCAAAGGAATGGAGAAATAGTCAAACCTCTCCATAGAAAAGGTGCTGCCAAAGTCAGTCAGCTAAAAATAAAAGATGCAAAATACGCCTGCCAGGGGCATAAAACCCTGCCTTATCATACCTGTGCGTATTCTAATAGGTACAAAAAAAGAAAGCCCCGGCTTTAGGCCGGGGCTTTTATGCAAATTGCAATAGATGCTTACTTAGGAGCTGTGCAGAATGCACCAACCGTATTCTCATCAGTCCAGCACCACTCATTGTACGTATACGTAGGGCACTGGTAGCCTTCAGTACAAAAATCAATGGTCTGATTTCCACCTTTTACGGCTTTCTGATAAGTGGTTTTGAAGCTGTTTACGCTCAGTTTTTCGAGGCTTAGTCTCTTTTTCATAGTTGTTGAAGTAAACGTTAATAAACTGGTAAAATTTATCTGTTTAAACAGATTGTTTTTAATATAACAAAATCAATTTAAAGTTACCAATTATTAGACAGTTTAAGCATTGAAGGCCATAGGCAAGCGTTCCATTTTTTCTGTTAGGTTGTGTCCCATGCCATAAAGCCAGTTTAGCTGGTCAGTGATTATTCTTAACTCCTGAAGGCGGTTAAGCATATCAAGACTTATTTCCTTCCGCCCCCCGGCAATCTCACTGTCCCGCTCCCGGGCCACTTCTTCGTAGCTTTTGTGCAACATATCTCTTGCCTCATTTATCTTAGAGACTCCCCCTTCATCCGGCATGGTGGCTATCTCAGGCTGGCTTTCAAGCCCCTCTTCCAGCTTATCACATATAGCTTCTGTCATAAGACCTACCGCTTCCTTGGCTATGCCTGTCGGATGACTGCGGATATAGGCTCCCAGTGACGCTACAGCCGTGAGAAAATTCTGGTTGAGCGCAGTTACTTCGTATACCAGTGTCAGGTCCGGCTGCTTGGTCTTCGGATCCTGAGACATGCGCTGAAATGCTGCATTCAATGCCCCCACAGCAAGAAAAGCCTTCTTCCTGGCCAGTCTGTAACTATCGGTCACCTCTCCCCCCTTACGGTAGTATGCTGACACTTCAGACATATAGCCACCATTAGCCTTTACAGCTTCTTTTGCCACTTTATGGATATTCTCATACTCCCACGAGGGTAGTAAAAAGGTATTAGCCAGGTAAGCCAGGGCCGCTCCCGTTAGAGTATCCAGTACACGGTACTGCACTACTGTAAGCGCATCCGGCTGAATAAGTACGTATATGAAGATGATGTTGAGGGTAATGAAAATAGAGGACAGCTTGTAATTCTTACGGATATAGGTAAAGGCAAAGACCATACTTATCATGCCTGCCACTCCATATACGATCATGTTTTTGGTGATCAGTATCACCAGCAATGCCACTCCGGAGCCTATGAGCGTACCGTATAGCCGCTGAATGGCCCGCTGCTTGGTCAGGCTGTAGTTTGGCCTCATGATCACTACGATAGTAAGCAGTATCCAGTAAGCATTTTGTATATCAAATAAGCGACCTATTACAAAGCCGGCCATCATGGTAAGCGCCATCCGCAGGGAATGACGAAACATAGGTGAACGCAGATCCAGGTTTTCTACTAACCGCCGGGGATCATAATCCTGCTGGGTAATGAACTGGTGGCGGCGGCCTGGTGGCATTAGCTTCTTCTGCTGTGAAATGTCCGCCAGCACCCGGGCCATTGCTTCCGTTTTTTCGGATAACTTTACCAGGTAGTCCAGCAGGTTATGCATAGCTAATGCACCTGTTCTTGCCTCCGGCAGTCCCCTGCGTTCCACAAACTCCCTGATCGCTTCCCTGGCCTTTCTGGCAAGCATCTCCAACGGTAAGGTCTCCGGCTGGCTGTCTCCATACCTCAGCACCCCCTCCAGCCTGCGAAGGCTGACTATGATTTCTTCATGAAAGTCATGAAACGCTCCCGGCAACCTCTCATCATATTCCTGTACCGACTCTGCGGCCGTCTGCCAGGCACCAGCCTCACCGAGACTTAGCTCATAGATATCCACCAGCTCAGTGAAAAGCATCAACTGACGATTATGATAATTTGAAGCCCCTGAGTGCCTTCTTTTTTCCAGCAAAAACTCCCTCAGCGTTTCGTGCACCTCGTTAAGGGAAGACTGTAAAGAGAGGCGTTCTCTGGCAGCGCTGTTATCACCCTTGCCCTCATCTTTGCCAGTACTGTGCGCAGCCAGGTAAGCTACGGTAAGGCCCATGCAGTCGGCCAGCAACTGGTTTGACTGCCTTTTCTCCGTCACAAAATTGAACAGGGTAGAAAGAAGCAGGTACCAAAGACCACCGGCAAAAACCCCAGCGGCATGCAGGTAAAGCATTTCGCCTGAGCGGGAACCCGCCAGGCTCAGTACCACGGCCATCAACCCTGCAAAGGCTACCAGGGAGGCACGAAACCCGAAGACGGAAAGGAAAGAACCGGCAAAAGACAGTACGCCGATCGCCATAAGTAACAGAATATTACTACCAGCTACCAGCCCCATGACCAGCGTTATCAGTCCTGCCAATGTTGCAGCAGACAATATACCTGTGGTGCGGTGGCGGTAGCTACCCGGCACATCACTGGCGGAGCACATCAGCACCCCCAGAGCCACCCCGATACCATAGCTTATATCACCTGCCAGGTAAGCCGTGAGCAATGGTATACTGATGGCAAAAGTGAGGAGTACCCCTTTGAAAAAATCAGTATGCGTAAATGTGCTAAGGAGATTTCGATACATAAACTATAGCATCCGTAGCCGGCTCTGTGCAAAAAAATTACCTTATATTAAGGAAAATTTTATGAGATGAGGCAACATACATCGCCCCTTTATTCAGCCCTAATCATTTGGCTGTTTATTTGTTTTTTTTATACTACAGAACACCTATACGCACAAGGCATCAAAAGAGATTCAACATATTACCTGCTCACAGGCAGCTATACCGAAGGCAACAATGAAGGGCCCGGCATCAGCGTGTACCACTATCACCCGGATAGTGGCACACTGGAGACCGTTTCCACCCTTAAGGTGCCTAACCCCAGCTTTCTGGCCTCTTCGGCTGACGGTGATTTTGTGTATGCCGTTAATGAACTGCATGAAGATAAAGAAGGGGCCGTAAGTGCCTTCCGCTTTGATAAAGAAAAGGGTGTCCTTACTCATATAAACACCAAGCCCTCCGGTGGTGGCGATCCATGCTATGTTTCACTCTCACGGGACGGGTCACTGCTGTTCGTCGCCAACTATTCCGGTGGCAACTTAAGCGTAATATCAGTCAGGGAAGATGGCAGCCTCGGTGAAGTTCTCCAAACCGTGCAGCACAGTGGCAGCAGCGTGGACAAGTCCAGGCAAGAAGGGCCACATGTGCATGGGGTATACCCGCATCCCGGGAAAAACCTGCTGTATGTAACTGACCTGGGAACAGATGAGGTGATCACATATCCTTACTTTCCCGGCCGGAAAGAGCCCTTAGCTACTGATCAGAAAATGGTGTATAAAACATCACCCGGCTCCGGCCCCAGACACATCCTGATCAGGGGAAATACCGCTTATCTCGTGAAAGAGATGGGGGGTGAACTGGAAGTACTTGATGTGGATGAGAAAGGCCACCTGAGCCACCGTGAGAATTATAAGCTCTATGGTGAATCATATAATGGAAAGAACCAGGCCGCAGAGGTAAGAATCTCCCCTGATGGCAAATATGTTTATGTATCTAACCGCAGCAGAGCAGATACCATTAGCAGCTTCAGTGTAAATGAAGATGGCACACTTACGCCCGTAGAAATAGTTGCAAGCGGTGGAGACACACCACGTAATTTCATACTATCACCCAACGGAACATACCTGCTTGCCGCTCACCAGGACAGCCATACGATAGTGGTTTTTACAAGAAACCCAGAAACAGGCACACTTAGCCCCACCGGTGAAACCTACCGGAGTGGCTCACCGGTACATTTTATTATGATAGAAGAGTAACATACCGTAAAAAATAGAAAAGCTGGCCGAAACAGACGGCCAGCATTAATTAATCGTACTTTCCATTCACAAGTGTAAATAAGCCCTGGCCGCTCAGGGCCTCACTCATTTACAGTACTTTCAGAGCAAAAACACCCTCCTCTCAAGGATCAGTAAGTAGCCGGAGAATATCTATAATGCCCCGGTTCCATATACCGGCTATTTCACTAAGCCATTCTACCATTAGTATAAATAGGTAAATCCTGCCTTATCATAGGTGGAGAGTTCCCCTGTAGTCGCTTTATTTGCGCATGCACATGTATTGAAGATAGAATTGCTATCGCTCCCGGTAGGGGTACCTGGTATATGAACTACCCCGGGGGTACTACCAACATCATTAGGGCAGCCACCAGCTCCGGCAAACGGATCAGTATGTGCCATGCCCATGCAATGTCCTATGTTGTGCGTAAACAGGCACTCCACATAGTTGGTACCATAGCTGGCAGCTCCTGAACCAATGTAAATTCCCGGATAAGGGTTTCCGCTAGTAGGGTAACCGGAGTAAGCCCATACGCCGGGTATCTCAGTGATGGTAATATCAGCTGTGCCCCTGTATATTCGTTGAAAAGTAAAGCAGGTATTAACTGCATTGTAATTAGCGATGGCCCAATCAAGCCCCGAGCTAAGAGTGCCGGTAAGGTTCCCAAAAATGGTGATGGTGCGGCCTCCGTTACAGCTCACCGCGTTATATACACGATACTGCTCTTCTTTACTACCTCCGGTATCATGATGATTATCTGACATTCCCACAAGCTCTTCAGGGGTGACAAGGATATCCCCTTCCAGGAGATAACTTTCACCTTCTAACCGGATAGTTTCTGTATCGAATCCAAGTTGCCTGAAAGTTTCGATTACCTCAGCCGGTATGGTTTTATTCGAATTTGAAGGCAATACTTCTTCCGGCTTATCGGAGCATGAAGCAATGGATAACAGCAGCGCCACAAAGCAGCCAGCCGTTAGGGTAATAGATGTAAACTGTTTTTTCATAGGTTTATAATTTAAAATAAGCGTAAAAGCCTCCGCCAGGCATACACCCGGACGGAGGCTTTTCATTTATAAAGGTATTCCAGGGCTACTCTGTCAAAATTGGAGAATTCACCATTGGTACCACTCCTGACACATGAATTGAATATTGAAAGAGGGTCGGCGCCTGTAGGGGTACCTGGTATATGAACCACTCCGATAGTGGTAGTGCCTGAAGAGGTACCACAAGAAAGGGATGGGTTAAAGTAATCAGTATGGATCATACCCAGGCAATGCCCGATCTCATGAGTAATAAGATGCTCAATGACATTTATCCCATAATAGGAAAGCGTATTTCCCAGATAGATTGAAGGATAGGGATTGCCACCTGAGGGGAAGCCGGAGGAAACAGTAGCACCTGACGCAGGGTATATGCTAATATCTGCCGTTCCGCTATATACACGCTGAAAATACAGACATGTATTAAGGGCATTGTAATTAGCAATAGCATAATCAAGCCCTGTGTCTATGGATCCGGATACGTAACTCCTTATGGTTATTACGCGGCCCCCACCACAATTTGCAAGATTATAGGTTCGATACTGTTCGCCAGAAGGGCCGGATACCGTGAAAGGTTCTCCCATTTCAGTGAGTGCCTCCGGGGTAAGCACCATATCTCCCTGTAATAAATAGTTCTGGCCCTGCATACGGAGGTCTTCGGTGCTGAACCCAAGCCCATCCAGCTTAGCCGCCACTGCTTCCGGCACCTGAGCGGCAGAGGATTGGTTCTGTGAAAGAAGGTCTTCATCCATTTTATCTGAGCAGGATGACACGCTCATCATCATAGCAATAGCACCACCTATCATAGGCAGCAGGTAAAAAGCTTTCTTCATAACGTGGTTATTTATTAGTTAACATATAATGCTACCCTGATCTGGAAGGCCGGATAGCATTTTGAATCAGGTATAAGTATAGGTTCAAATCAATACAAATAGTCCAGAGCAATCCTGTCATAATAGGACATTTCACCATTAGTGGTGAAGGTAAAGCAGGCATTAAATAAGGAGCTCGCATCGTAACTCGTTGGTGTTCCTGGAATAGAGAGCGCGCAATCACTGCCTGCCCCCTCGTTCCCGCCGGAGCCGCAGGAGAATGAGGTATCGAAATAATCTGTGTGCCGCATGCCTATACAGTGCCCGATTTCATGTCCTCAAACATGCTCCGAGACATTAGCATCGTAGTAATACAAGCCCATACCAATAAAAATCGATGAGTAGGGATTCCCTCCACTGGGGAAACCCGCTAACCCCCCATTGCCGGACATGGTATAGACAGTAATATCTGCAGGCCCCGTGGATACTCGCTGAAAGGTGAGGTAGAGACCCAGGATATTGTAATTATAAATAGCCCAGTCCAGCCCGGTACTAAGGGAGCCCCGTAGTCTGGAACCATTTATCTTTATCACTCTTCCATCCCGGTCATAAGACACCCGGTTACAGGTACGATATTGCTCTTCTCCGGCAGGTCCAGGTACACTGACAGGGTCAGACATCTCGGCTAAAGCTTCCGGAGTGACGATAATATCTCCTTCTAAAAGGTAATTACCCTCTTTCACCTTAATGTCACAGGGTAAAAATCCGATTTTGGTCAGTTTATCCAGAACCTCACCGGGCACTTCATTGGAATTAGCGAACGACTGTAACTCCATATCCGTTTCTTGGGAGCAGGAAAGGCAGCACACACCGGCAAGAACTAGTCCTGCCGAAATAATAGAAAGGTCAAGGCGTCTGTGCATGGCTAAGTGCGATTTGATGAGATATTAAATTACTGAAATATCCCTTCGCAAACCGGGAACTCTTTTAGTCAGACAAAAACACCCGAACCCATCAATTCTATTACCTAACCGCTCTATTCAGGTACATAGAACCGCTTTTAAAGGCAAGTCACCTAGTACAGGTACTGCAGAGCCGCAATGTCATAATTCGACAATTCGCCGGTAGCACCAGAGCTAAAACAGCTATTATATAATGAATTAGGATCATAAGATGTAGGAGTCCCGGGTACATGAATGGCACATACCCCGCCGGAACCTTCGTTGCCTCCACTGCCACAGCTATAGGATCTGTTAAAGTAATCGGTGTGGCGCATACCCAGGCAGTGGCCAATCTCATGACCAATAACATGCTCACATACATTAGCGCCGTAAGCCGCCAGGCTGGTGCTTACATATACTCTGGGATATGGATTTCCTCCTGAGGGCCAGCCTGCAGATCCACCAGCACCGGAAGTAGCGTAAATAGTGATATCAGCCAGGCCGCTATATACGCGCTGAAATGTCAGACAAAGGTTAATACTGTTATAGTTAGCGAGTGCCCAGTCCAACCCGGTACTAAGAGTGCCGCTCAGACCACTTCCGTATACCCTTATGATACGGCCTCCATTACAATTAACCAGATTGCAGGTGCGGTACTGTTCCTCGCCCGCCACTCCCGGCACGCTTACAAGGTTTTCCATTTCAGCCAGGGCTGCGGGAGTGATGACAATATCACCTTCCGCCAGATAGTTTTCTCCCTGCCGCTGGATATCACAGGGCAAAAATCCAACATCCTGAAGTTTGTCGATCACAGCAGAAGGAACTTCTTCAGACCGCGCATCGGAGCCTAGTTCTTCCTGTACATTGTCTGAGCAGGAAAAGATGAGCATTACCGCCAGGCAAAAGAATGCCTGGTAAGTGAGTTTAATAAAATCTTTCATAGTGGGTGATAAGGATGGATAAAAAAATAAAAGGCTTCCTGCCAGAACAGGAAGCCTTTTAAACAAAATTCTTTAAATAGATTCCTGATTAGTACAGGGATTCCAGTGCTGCTCTGTCATATGAGCCAAACTCTCCATTTGTATTGCTGGAGTAGCATGAAAGCATGATAGAGCTACCATCGATACCAGTAGGAGTACCAGGGATGTGGATAGCACCTACACCGGCGCTACCTTCGTTTCCACCGCTACCGCAAGAGTAAGAACGGTTCATGTAGTCAGTGTGACGCATACCAAAGCAGTGACCCATCTCGTGAGTAGTTACGTGCTCGGCCACCTGGTTGTTAGTGATGCCACTACCGATGTAAACAGTACCGTAGGGGTTTCCGCCTGAAGGGAATCCGGCAGATCCACCTGATCCTGAAGTAGAGTAAATGTTAATGTCTGCAGAACCGCTGAATACACGCTGGAAGGTGAAGCACGTATTTAGTGCATTCCAGTTAGCAATAGCGTAGTCAACACCCTGGCTTCTGGCACCGCTTGTAATGTACGAGCGTACACGGATTGTACGGCTGCCATTACAATTTACGAGGTTTGAGGTACGGTACTGCTCTTCACCGGCGATACCGGGAACGCTGATACCTTCGCCAAGTTCAGCAAGTGCTTCAGGGGTCATTACCATGTCACCTTCTACAAGATAGTTCTGGCCGTCCATCTTAATACCATCGGTATTGAAACCGAATCTATCAAGCTTAGACACTACTTCAGCAGGGACCTGGTCAGAGGGGTTGTTGGAAATAACTTCCTCATCCATTTTGTCAGAGCAGGATGAAACGCTCATAAGCATAGCTAGTGCTCCGCCAACTACAGGGAGGAGATTGAACGACTTCTTCATAACTTGGTTTATTAAAATTAAGTATTAATTGGTTACGGAGTTATTATAGATTGTTATAAGAGATATATGTTCAACCAGTATTTCCTTTGGGGAATATTGTGTTGTTATATATTTAGAGTGTAGGGTAAAAAAGCCCCGGCTGAACCGGAGCTTTTCTGAAAATATCTGATTAGTACAGGGACTCAAGAGCTCTTCTGTCGTACGTTCCGAACTCACCGTTAGTGCTGCTAGAGAAGCAAGAGTTCATGATAGAACCAGAGTCATAGCTAGTAGGTGTGTTAGGGATGTGAATGGCTCCTACACCACCGTCACCTTCGTTTCCACCGCTACCGCAAGAGTAAGCACGGTTGAAGTAGTCAGTGTGACGCATACCGAAGCAGTGACCGATTTCGTGAGTAGCCACGTGCTCAGAAGTCTGAGAGTTGCTCAGGCTGCTACCCATGTATACGTAACGGTAAGGGTTACCACCTGAAGGGAATCCGGCAGATCCACCGCCACCAGAAGTAGAGTAGATGTAGATGTCAGCAGAACCGCTGTACACACGCTGGAAAGTGAAGCAAGTGTTCAGTGCATTCCAGTTAGCAAGAGCATAGTCGATACCAGTGCTTCTTACACCGCTAGTGATATAAGAGCGTACACGGATCGTACGGCTACCATTACAGTTAACAAGGTTGTAGGTGCGGTACTGCTCTTCACCGGCGATACCGGGAACGCTTACACCCTCTCCCATTTCGGCAAGTGCTTCAGGAGTAATAACCATGTCACCTTCTACAAGGAAGTTCTGGCCATCCATCTTGATTCCGTCAGTGTTGAAGCCAAGCTTACCAAGCTTAGATACAACTTCTGAAGGTACCTGATCGGAAGGGTTGCTAGATACTACTTCTTCGTCCATTTTGTCGGAGCAAGAAGTAAACATCATCGCGACAGCCATAAGGCCGCCGGTCATTGCTGAAAAGATGTTCGCTTTTCTCATAAGATTTGGAATAAATTTGTTAGTAATTGATGGACGCAATATACAAAGAATACAATACACCAAAAGACCTACAGTAAATTTTACACACCCTTAGCAAAACCAAAAACTCATCTGAAGTATGAGCACATTCAATGAATAAGAAAAAAAATGCCCCCTACTCACTCCTAACGACCATTAGTTGAATAAGAGTTAATTTACCACCCCCAATTCGGTGATTTAAAATTGAGGGTTAACCCTCATAGTATTTGGGCAACCTTTTTAAAAACGACTTTAAACAAGCACAAATAGGTGTTTTCCCTCAATAACCTTTTACCGTTTACCAAAAAATGTTCGAATACGCCTCCCCGGAGGAGTACTTACTCAGGACTATTTTTAATATACAAATGTGAAATAACCGTTTGAACAACAAACCAGATTACGAAAACAAGGAAACTAAAATACTTAGTCAGGTACAGTCAGAAAAGAGGCTTTCATTGTAGGATAGGATTAAAATTGAGGGTTAACCCTCACTACAAATAATGCAATCGTGTGAATAATCCTTTTTGCGGCCATTATTTAGCAAGGTTTAGTTTCCTTTTCAGGCGATAATTCGGAAATTGTCCCGTTATAAAATTTGTTATTGGGGTTAATAGCCTTCAATCAGCCCAAATGTCATGAGAAAAACCGGCACTACGTGTATGTTGAGCTTCATCAGACCATTCGTCTTAATCACCTGTATTATTCTCCTCGCTTTTTCCGCTACTTCAGCCCGGCAGTCACTAACAGATAAATGGCTGAAATTTGCTGACAGGGAAACCCAGGCAGAAGCCGGCCAGGAAAATAATGATTGGTGGATAAAAACCAGAGGCCCAATTCCCCCCCAACAAATGAAAGAGGCAGGCCTGGAACTTCTAAGAAAGCTGGATGACCAACACTTTATAGTAAGAGCTAACCAGGCTACACTAATCTATCAGGGGGATATTGCAAACTATTATCCGGCCCGCCCTGAATGGAAGCTATCGCCTTCTCTTCTCGAGAGCCATAAGAGTGTGGCCCCTTATTCAGTAGACTCCTACATTCTTCGGGTATCAGATATTGAGGCATTCAAATTGGCATTAAGTAACCTGGTGCCGGAAGCCCGTATACTTCATACCTATGAACCATCTGGAACTGTAGTGATTAGCACGACCTCCGTGTCCCTGCTTGAAAAAGTACTTACACTGCCAAGCGTCAGATTTGCGGACAAGCAAACTGTCAGTCCTGTGGAAGAGGCTTCTGTTATTGACCTTAATCTTATACCTAACCGGGTAAATGCTGTATGGTCTGCCTACCCTGAGCTTACAGGCCGGGACATACTTATATCAGTAAAAGAAAGGGCCTTCACCGATTCAGACATCGACCTGACCGGAAGGTCCGTTGAATCAGGTGTAGAGGCATCGCAAACCAGCCCTCATGCCACAGAAATGGCGACTATAATAGGAGGCGCCGGCAATTCATTTATTAAAGGTAAAGGCGTGGTCTGGCAAACTAATCTGACCTCCTCTAACTTTGAGCCAACCCTTCCGGATGCTGAGGCTTTATATGAAACCCTGGGTATTACTATACAGAACCATAGCTATGGTACTGAGATAGAGCATTATTACGGGGCTGAGGCCGAAGCTTTTGATGCCAGCGTCATTGCCACACCAGAGCTTGTTCATGTTTTTTCATCTGGTAACAGCGGCACCATAGAAGTTACAGCAGGGACCTATGCCGGTATCCCCGGGTTTGCTAATCTAACCGGCGAGCTGAAAATGGCTAAGAATATCCTGACAGTGGGAGCGGTGGACCTTGAGTACATTCCCCAGGAACTGGTGAGCAGAGGCCCCGCCTATGACGGGCGCGTAAAGCCTGAGCTGGTAGCTTACAGTACCTTTGGCTCATCTAACTCAGCCGCTATAGTATCAGGCGTGGCTGCCATGGTGCAGCAGACAGCAATTGACATGGGGCAATCAGTTCCTTCATCAGACCTGGTTCGTGCCTATCTGATTAATAGTGCAATCGATGTGCATACCCCGCAGGTAGATTACCTCACTGGTTATGGCAATGTCAATGCGTTGCGGGCTGTGGAGGAATATAGGAAGTCTATGAACCTGCAGGCCAGTGTAACGGATGGCAGCATGGTTTCAGAAACTGTCATGATTCCGGCCGGCGCTACCAATCTGAAGATATCATTGGTTTGGAATGACCCCCCTGCCCTGCCAAACGCCAATGTAGCCATAGTAAATGACCTGGACCTGAAGGTAATAAAAGATGGCGAAACGTGGTTGCCCTGGACACTGAATCATACACCTGATGCGGACGCCCTTGCTCAACCTGCCACACGTGGAGCTGACCACCTTAACACAATAGAGCAGGTAACGATTGAAGCCCCTGAGGCGGGTAGCTATACAATAAGTGTAAGCGGATATGATGTCCCGAAAGGCCCCCAGGCGTTTTCAGTAGTCTACCAATATGATGAAGCAGGCCGTTTTCAGTGGACGAATCCTACCTTACAGGATAATTTTCCCTATGATGGGGAGAGCCCGTCCTACTTCCGATGGGACACCAACCTGACAGGGTCAGCCACGATAGAAATGAGCTTTGACGATGGCGCAACATGGGAAACAGTCGCCACAGACGTGAACCTTTCGGATGGGTTTTACCAGGTAGAACGACCTGAGGGGCACGGAAAGGCCACAGCGCGGCTTACCACAGCATACGGAGATATTTTCACAACAGACACATTTACTATTGGTGATGTGCTGAATACCCGGGTAGGGTTTAATTGTGCCGATTCGGTTATGCTCAGATGGGAAAACCTGCCCGAAGCAGAGGCCTATCGCGTACTAAGCGCTCAAGGGACGTTTCTGGACACAGTTACAGTCACAGCCGACACAGCCATTATTCTATATAAACCAAACTACGATACCAGAAAATTTGCCATTCAGCCAATCTATGAAGGAGGTAAAGGAGGACTAAAGACCAGTGCTTTTGATTATGCTTTTCAGGGAGTGGAATGTTTCGTGGTTAACCTTATTCCCAGAAGCTTGCCAGAGCAGGGCATAGAACTTACGCTAAATCTCGGTACTTCATATGGTGTACAGGGGGTAACATTTTCGCAGCAGAACTATGATGCAAACATCGAGCCTCTAGGCACTGTAAATAGTGTACAAGGTGATTCGGTGGTATTCCTGGACGACGCCCCCCTCCCGGGTCCGAACCTGTATACTGCGACTATACGATTCCAAAATGGCGAGACACTTACTGCAGGACCGGTACTCTCCTACTATATCTCAGATATAGAAGTGCTCGTGTTTCCTAATCCGGTCCAGCGTGGTGCCGAGCTTAGTATTTACACAAAAGAGTTCGAAGGCGAATACGGTTCGGTATCTGTCTTCAATACCCAGGGACAATTGATGTACAAAGAACCCATCATTTCCACGGTGAAGATTGTACCTACAGAACGGTTCACTCCAGGCCTGTACCTGTATAAGGTAGAAGTGGCTGGTACGGTCAAAACCGGAAGAGTCTTAATTCAGTAACCGCCATCGGTTAAGAAATAATAAAAAGGCTGCCTGTAAGAAGGCAGCCTTTTTACTTTAAAACACATATGGAGGAATACCTAATCATTCCGGACTACAAATAATCACAAACAACTGAAAAAGAGATATTAACAGAAAAAATATTTAAAAACAACCTAATTACTGACATCAAACTTACATGGCATACACAGCCAAAACATTGCACAATTTTTAAGCTGATCTCCCACCTATTCACTCATTCAGTACCTAAGCAGTTACCATTTCCCCCCTATCTCTTTTTAAACGGACGTAGTCTCATTTTAAATATTGTATTTTACCAATATCTCACAAAATTAATACCCGTGAAATTTATATCATTTTTCAAATCAAATACCTCCTCAAACAATATTTAAAGGAACTATAAGTTTCAAAATTAGATTAACACCTCAACATGCATCAATAATCAGGTATTGAATTTAAAGAAGTACGCATGACTATGACAGGATTAAAAAAATTGCTTCTCGCTTCTATAGCTGCCGTGGCGGTAATGACAGGTTGTACTCGCGATGATGAAGAACAGATCCTTAGAGAAGCGGATGATATATCAGGTGAGCAGGCTGAAATGATCATTGAGATGGAAAAAGCTCAGAGTTTATTTTTTGATGCTACCGAACAAGCCAGCTATGCCAGTGGCTCGGAAGAAACCAGTGAACCTAAGTGCTATGAAGTAGTATACAATGAAAGTAAGGGTGACATGAAGTTCGTAGTAGGTTTCGGTGAGGGCTGCAAAGACCAGTTCGGCGTGACCCGCTCAGGAAAGATCACACAAAATAACCGTACGACTGATAAAGGTGTGGAAATGAGCTATAAGCTGGAAAACTATGCTGTTGACGGTTACACACTCAGCGGTACAGTATCCGTAAATAGTCTTAAGCGTGACGACAAAGGGATGCTTACCTATACCTATAAGCTGGAAGATGCGAAGGTGGGTACCCCTCAGGGTAAGAGCTACCTGGTGAGCCGTACACTGCAGTTCAGGCAGGCAGATAACCCCGGATCCATTAACTACTATGTAACAGGCGGGGGTAGCGTAATCAATGCTGCCGGAGTAGAATACACCAGCGAGATTGTTAAGCCTGCCTTATATAAAGGTGGGTGCTTCTCTGAAGGCAACTTCTATCCGCTATCTGGTGTAGCCCAGGTAGATTTTGAAGACGGAAAATTCTTTACCGTGGACTTTGGTTCCGGCTCCTGTGATAAAGCAGCTAAGATTCTTGCCGGTGAGAAAGAACTGGCCTTAGCTTTAAAATAAACAACCGCCACAATCCGGCCCTTGCCGGATCGTACAAGCCCTTCCCTGCCAGGAAGGGCTTTTTTATACCATCTATTGGCCTAAATAAAACTAACGTCTTCCCAATTCGCACGTCAGGGCTTAAAGTTTGTCCCTTTGAAGGTGACATAGGTAGCTCACAAAAAAGCAGCTTTTCAATCAGGAAGTGAAATAATCGCAAGGGGCTTTTGTATCAGTGATTTAATTGTTCTGGCTTCCCTCGGGGTGTAGTGTACCAATAAACTTTAGTATGCTATTCAGGTTACTTTGTGAACATCACATTACACTATACATGATCATACAGGGCAAAGCCAGTCCGGAGCAGGACCGTAAAAAGGCATTTTACGAACACGCACAAAATCGAGCCAAGGGGCATGAAATTTTCCCTCCATTTCTACTTCCGAAAGAGGAACGCAGACTATACGTAAGGCAAACCATGCGTGAAGACCATCAGTACCGCATTCATAACCGGCCTGAGGGTGCCCAGGCAAAATTTAAAAAGCTTGGAAAGTCTCCATTTACCTTTTTCAGAGGTACTGCACTGCTTTTCTACCGTGATCACGCCGGTGAGGATGGCCATTTGCCTAAGGTCTTCACCATCGGTGACGTGCACCCGGAAAATTTCGGTGTGATGCCTAATAAAAACGGAGCGCCTTTTTTCGGTGTGAATGACTTTGATGAAGCCTACATTGCTCCTTTCTCCTATGATGTAAAAAGAGGAGCTTTAGGGTTTTATCTGGTTTCATATGAAGCAGGAAGAAAGAAAAAGCACTGCAAAAAAGCGGTGAAGCACTTCGTGAAGGGATACCTCAAAGGCCTTAAGGAGTTTGCACGCGATGACCGGGAAAAGTGGCATGAATACCGGATCGACAATAGTCCGAAAATGATCAGAAAACTACTTAAAAACAGCCTTCAGTCCCGTGAAAAGTGGCTTAAGAAAATAGTCGATCTGAAAAAGTGCCAATTTATTCCAGGTGAGGAAATTGTCCCCTTAAGTGACAAGAAAGAGGACTTTCAAAAGGTAGTGGACAAGTACCTGGAGAGTAATGAAGATGTAGTAAAGAACTTTAGCGAAAACGAGAATTTTTTCCGCGTGCTGGATGTGGCCATAAAAAAAGGAAGCGGTACAGCGAGCTTGGGGTTAGACCGGTTTTTTATACTGATAGAAGGAAACAGTACGGAAGATCCGGGCAATTCTGTTATTCTGGAGCTTAAAGAAACGCGCGAGTCTGCCCTGTCCGGTCTTGTTCCCGGCGAGAAAAAGAAAACATCAAAATCACAGTCGCAAAAAATCATCAAAGCTCATGAAGTACATCTGGCAGGAGGTGACCCCTATTATGGCCAGGCAACGTATGATGGTCGGGACTTTCTTGTTCGCGAGAGAAGTCCCTTCAAAGATGATATTGATGTGGATGACCTGGACAAGGGAGAAATGAATGAATATGCCGAAATATGCGGGAAAACACTGGCTCAAACGCATGCGAGATCAGACGAAGACACGGGTATAATGAAAGGCAATGCAGAGGAGAAAATCCTTGAATGCATACAGGAAAAGCTCTTTATCAGGGATATGGTTGGCTTCGCCAGAACGAACGCTAAGCGTCTGCTTAAAGACTTTAAGTTATTTAAAAAAGACTATGCCAAGGGCGGGTTTAACTTTGTGGGGAATCAGTAATATCCTTATCCATACTTAAACCGGCCGGGCCTGTGTACGAGTTACTACTGTGCATTATTACCTGAATCTGGCTATTCGTTTCCTGCAAATCAGGTAATGCTATTATTGATTTCAATAGTAAGCAAATGGCAGTAAATAGAATTGGCTTACTTTCCAATAAGACACCTCTTCCACTAGACAAAAAGGAAAGCCTTGCTGGTTTGTAGACTATGGGTAAAAATAAACCATCTCGGCATGATAGGCTCTTGCCTGCCAACCAGTTATTAAATATTCCGGCAACCCTACGTCGATTTAACAATTGCACACACCCCAGCCTAATGGCTGAGAAAACCCACCCTGATTATTCACTTGGTAAAAGAATACAGAATCGCAATATGACCGACCCACGTATAAAATCCCCCTGGGGGGTTCCCTCTAATGCAATTGATCTCATGCGCCTGCTGCTGGAAAGTGCCCGCTCACATCCGGAAGGTCTTCGGTGGGAGTTTAATATGACCGGTAATAAGGATGAAACAAGGGAAGGGTTTAATCCTAATCTGGCTGATGGAAGTGCGGGAGTAGTCGCCACCCTGCTAAATGCCTACAGCGCCACAGGCGATGAGCAATACCTTGAATATGGAAAAAAAGGACTCGATTACCTTTTTCATCATATCCGTGAGACAGACAGCTCCTCCCTTGGGTTATACCGTGGTCTCGGGGGCACGGCACTTCTTTGCGCCCACCTTACACGGCTCACCGGCCAATCCTCAACCGCCAGAGAGGCACTGGCTTTACTTAGTCCGCGGGTACCAGCATTTCTTTCCTCCCCACATACCACCCACACTCTGGTAGATGGTAGCGCCGGAGCCCTTATTGCTTTTTTAAACTTGGCTGCGGCTACAGGCGATCCCGAGGCATGGAAACCTATATACCAGATAGCTGAGGACCTGATAAAAGAAGCGCAACTGGGCCATGATGGCCTTTACTGGAGGCCGTATTACCCTGAAGCGGGGCCGCTTTGCGGACTGGCCGAAGGAAACGCAGGAATTGCATGGGCCTTGGCCGAGCTAGCCCGTCTTAGTCAGCAAAATGCATGGTTTGTACCGGCTGAAATGGCCCTGGAGTACGAAATAGCCTCTATGGAAGAGGACCGTACGCCGGACCGGCGTACAGGCATTCGAACCGCCGAACAGCAGATAGAGCACCTCGCTCATTATCATGCCGGAGATAAGGCCTTTTTTGAAAAACCTGCTTTTCACTCAGGCTGGGGGTATGGAGACACAGGCACCTTGCTGGCTTGGCAGAGAATAGCAAAAATATCCCCTACTGAGCAATATGTGCCTGCATTTCCCGAACGCGCACCGCTTACCCCAGGGCAACAGCCGGACCTGATTAGCGAAGAGCTTTCGCGTGCCATTGCTTACTACCGGTCAGCGGTATTGCTTGGAGATGCCCGCCCACTGGTTCATACACGTCACTATGCTGAGGAAGCCATGCAGACAGCCGATACCGGAGACCTGAGGCTACTAGGTGGACTGTGCGGGATACTCCATACCGTTTTTGCCGGAAGTGCCCCTACACATACCTTCGATTACTTTTTCCCGGTACCTGCAAAAGCACACCTTCCTAACGCCCCTAAAAAGTACTCATGGAAGCTACGTAAGGAACTGATAAGCCATTCTTTTAGACGCACACTCGCCCTTATGGATCACCTTGAGCCTGACCTGATAAAGAATTATTTGCAGCAACAGCCTCCCGCCTCAGCAGAAGCCAACTTTTTCCATGAATTTGTGGATGATTATTTGACCAGAGATAGTCATGAGCGGCTCAACCCTCTCAGGGAGGTCTTCACATTAGAAAAAGAAATTTTCGATATGGGCTACCCATCAGACAGCTATGCCTTTCGTAACATAGCAGAAATAGCCAGAAAGAAAGAAGCCGAATCCATTCTAAACCTCAGTAATGCTGATTTTTCTAAAGAAAAATTGGTAATGAATCCGGAAGTGAAAGTATTGGCTACCGAGCGGGACTGGAGCCTTCAATGGCATGCAGAAGAAAAACGACCAATCGAGTTGCTCGAGCTTTTACAGTCTGAACAGGAAGAAACATATATCATGATACGACCCAATGCTACCCGCACTTCGGTTCTTGAAAACAGCCTTAGCGAATTATCGCACTTTATCTGCCTCACCTATGCCACACCTCAGTCACCTGAAGAAGCACTGGCCCGGTTCAAAGAGACTTTTAAAATAAGAACTGAACAACAACTTATGCAGGCTACCAAAATGTTACTGGAAAAGACAAGGGAGTTTTTTAATATGGGTATTCTGCTAAAAGCCTGATCGATGCGTGCCAGGTAATGATAATTTAACACAGGGTTGGCAAAGCTACCACAGGCTTCTTTTATTTGTATGCCTGATAAAATGCACAAACAAGCCCTGGCACTTCAAGTTTTATCACCTATGAGCATTTACCACCTGTTATTCGCATGCATATTTCTCACAGGTATAACCGCCTGCGACAATCTCACCAAAAAATCGGATGCTTTTTCAGAAGACCTTGAGGAGAAGGTTTCCATGATACAATCTGAGATGGGAGCCATAGTAGCCACCGGAGATACAATAAGGCAGCACCTGGAGCATATTCAGAACCTGAAACTGACTGCTCCTGATACATCAGCGGAGGATACGGAGGATATTGAAAATGCCTTACTGGTACTGAGAAGGAAGCAGGAAAACCTCGAAAATGCTTACGGAAGCTTGGTGGACGAGTACCGCGACATACTCGAATCATACCAGGAAGAGAACCTAAGCCAGGAGAATGCGAATGAACAACTCCGCACGCTGGCAAACCGGCCCGCCTCACTAATGAAAAACCACGAAACGCTGCTGAAGGACTTAGTGGAGGTGGAGAAGTATATCGAAGCACTGGAAAGAAAAAGAGAAGAAGGTAAGCAACAGCGCGTTTAATTTTCTTCCTTCAGAGGTTGATCCGAATCCTCCGTCACCACAGTCGTTTCAAAATTTACCGCATGCTTGGCAGGCCTTATCTTTCGGCCTTTATATCTGGTATATACTTTAGTGAACTCTGCACCAATCATTAGTATGACCGTACTGTAAAAGACCCAAAGTAAAATACCAACCAGAGAACCTGCGGCTCCGTATGTCGTCGTAATACTGCTATTAGTGAGAAAAATGCCTATCAGATATTTACCTATAGTAAAAAGGACAGCCGTAACAATAGCTCCCATCCATACATCTCTCCATTTAATACGCACATCCGGCAATGTTTTAAAGATCATGGCAAAGATCACTGTTACCACCGCAAGAGAAATAGCGAAATTAAGGCTTTGCACCAGCACAATGGAAAATCCCGAGTCACCAAGGTTCCAATCGTTCATATAGCTTTTCACCGCCGAAAGGGATGCATCCACCACAAGGGAGACTAACAGGAAGAAGATAAAAATAAGAATGATCCCCAAAGACAGCAGCCTGTCTGTACCGAATTTGACCAGGCCACGCTTTGGCCTGGGCGCTACCCTCCACATGTTATTGATACCTTTTTGCAGAAAGCTGAATACTACCGTGCTCGTAAACAGAATGATGGCAATACTGATTACACTTGCCAGCAGTGAATCTCCATCCACCCCCCTGTTATTCAGAATTTCTATCACCTGATTGGCGCTTTTCGGCCCTACCAGAGAGGTGATCTGTGCCTCAAGCTGACTGGTAATTTGATCACGGCCCAGAAACACGTTAGATACATTCACCACCACTACCAGGAGCGATGGAAGAGAAAAGATGGTAAAAAAGGCTATTGCAGCACTGTATACCACCGGATCATCTTTCTTGAATTCCTCAAAAGTGTCCTTAAGGAGTTTGCCGGTAACTTTTAAAAACTTCACAACATTCTGTTCATTCGTGAATAATCAGGCAGTCAATCTGCTGCCATTGCCGCTCGCAGGCTTTTTCTATACAAACCCGTACAGAAGGGCGGTAAAACCTATTCTTTCAAAGATTTCAGAAAATGGCATTTTACCACATGTTAAAAAATATACTCAAGAAAACATGTGAGTACTAAAAACACCCTTACCTGATTCTGCCTACTAACTGTGAATCAATAGAATATGTTAATCTCACGTGTATTTATTGATTTACAGGCCAGGTATGATTGATTGTTAAAAAAGGAGCATATGCCCGAAGTTTTGCAAATAAATTCAATTCTTACATACCCTGAGCACGTAAATAAACTAGTGATAATTAGAATAGTGCAATTGCCATTTTTTTATTCTCTAAAGCCTGTATATTTCAAATAGTTAAGTAAAGATAAACAGACCTTCATATACACATGGCGAATATAAAGGTAATAAAACAGGTAGTCAGCTGGCTTAAAGACGGATTAGATACCGGACAACCAGGGACTGAAGAGTTTGGAAGTGAGAAGAAGGCACTGACCCTGGCCACCTCGGACAGTCGCCGTAATTATGAGCTTCGATACATACCCCGCGCTTACTCACACAGGATGCTGTATAATGCCCCCGCTGAACTACTGCTGGGTGTTTCCGTACTTACTGTGTTTTTTGTGATGATCGCTCTGGGTATGGTATAAACAAAATAGTTAAGGTGTATGATTTTGATAACGGTCAGGTGTAAAGACCGTAGATGAATGAGATATAAAAGCTATCTGCTGGCATGCGGATAGCTTTTTTTATGCCTCGCTCCCACTTACTTCCACTGGAGAACAAGGAGCTTAATGCATGGAACAATAGCATAAGAAAAGGCTGCCACACGTAATTACTACGATCAGGCAGCCTTAACTGTCTCGGGGATATTAGTTTCTTATTTATTTAAAGGCAATCTGCATATCATCTGCCGCCACTACCTCTTCGAAAAAGGCCCGGGTTTCTTCGAGCTTATCAACAGGCATGTAATCCTGCTTTATTACTACATCCCTTTTTATGATCAGCTTTCGGCCCTTTACATTGAATGTTAGCGAATAATCAGCCATAAAACAATTTATCTTCTTATTCTCAGGCAATTCCAGCAGATTCTTGTCCTCTGGCATGTCTACCTCTATTACCTCGGTAGTTTCGTCATACGCCCAGTACTGCCAGAAGTCCACAGGGTACTTACGGTCCTGGTTAGACAGGAAGTCCACCGGCATTTGCTTCTCATTGTAAGGCACCTGAAAAAGTAGCAGGCTGCTAAGCTGCTTCAGTCCGTTAGACGCACTGTATTCAGTAAGGTAACTTACCGTATCACTGGTAGTCTTCAGGTTTTCATCAAACCTCAGTTTTTTCAACTTCACCCCTGACAAACTGTTACCTATGCTTTCCAGCATATGTTTTTCCTGGCGATCTTTCCCAATATCACGGTAGCTCTGGCGCATCCAGCTGGCATAATCACCCGTTTTTACTGAGCTTACACTTAGGTTCATATCCATACCGTCAAATGCTATCTTCGTTTCACGACTCACGATATTCTTTTTTCTGTTAGCCGGGTCCAGTAACATAGGCTCCTTCTCCTCCTTTTTACGGTACTTGTCTATCTCCAGAACAAAGCTATTACGCAGATTATGATGCACAGAACTAAAGGGGAGATAATCACTGGTAAGTTCTACAAAGTACTCTTCTTCATCCAGCTTAACCTTAGCTATGCAGTGATTAAAGTTGATCGATGGCAGCAACAGGCCATACCGTCCGTTGTCATTAGTATTTACCAGGACAAGGTCAGCTTTCAGTCCAGCTTCCTTACACATAGCAACGAACAATGTACTCACATCCTTACAGTCACCTATTTTAGTATTGATCACCTTGCTGGCCTTTTGAGGGATAAGGCCGCTCTGGCGGAAAGGTATCGAGCTATACCGGATGTTCTTTACGATGTAATCATATATTTTCTTTGCCTTTTCAGTATCAGAAGATGGCTCCTGCTCCCACAACCCAGCCACTGCCTCCTTAACCTCAGGACTTGTTTTGGCCTTAGTCCGGCTTAGTCGCTCATACCACTGGGCTATATAATCCCAGCTTGGCAGAGATGATACATGCAACACTTCACCTACGTCTATAAGCACAGGCATGTAGTCTTCATAGTATACCGCTGGGTTATTTGTTTTTTCCCAGGTATGAAGCTTATAGTCACCGTCATTAGCTATTTCCGGTTTCAGGCTCCTATTATTTTTAACCTCATGGTTAAACTGTACTGAGTTGTGCGTAAGCAATCTGTAACGTGATACCAGGCTGGGATAAAATAAGGTAAAGTAATGCTGGTCCCAGAAGTGTCCCTTGATACCTCCGAAGAAGTAAATTTTCTTACGGAAAGACAGATAAATTCCGTCACCCTCTTCAAGAGCTGTAAACACCACATGGTTCCCCTGTACATCAGCCTTTACATGGCTGCCATCCTTTTTGATTACCTCTGCCTTTTCTATCAAAAAGCTTTCATTACCATAGTACGGTACATAGTACTCCTTCCAGCTATCGATACCGGCGGGGTTAAACACCTTGGCCACCAGGTTATGCCTTTCCTCAGACGCCCCTCCTTCATATACTACTTTAGTTACTTCGTCCAGCAGGATAAGGCTATTATCCTCAGGGTACTTGGCACCCGAGGGCGCATTCTTTAGCAACGCATCTACGTCAGGGTCATCAAACCTGGCAAACATGTCTTCTTTTTCCCCATTAAGCTTACGCAGGCGCTTACGCACCTCATATTCAGTCGGGTCATAAACCAAAGCCTTTTCGTAGGCTTTTTTTGCCTCACTATCCTCGCCTTTTTCTTCGTATATCTTGCCAATTTTGCTGTATGTAGCTGATACAAAGGGAGCTATTGCCAGAGACCTTTTTGCATACTCCAGTGCACGATCATACTCACCTTTACCTGCATACTTTTGAGAGATATTACCAAGATACCCGGTAGCAATAGGGTTTGCCTCTAATAACTTTTCCAGGTAGGCAAAGCCTTTCTTATCATTACCTGCTTCAAAATAGTGGTCTGAAAGCGTGGTGATAGCCTGGTAGTTAAAATTCTCTTTAGCGTACCTATCCAAAAGTTTAACAGCTCCGGTCACATTGCCCTTCATTTCTCTTTCCAGGGCATACTTCATGTTGACCATAGCGTAGTTTTCCGGATACTTTTTATAGGCGCTTTCGGCTAGCTTTACAAGCTCTTCCAGATTCTGGTTAGATGATGCCAGCCTTATTTTATACATTATAAGGGTGATATCCTCATGGTAAGTCTCCTCAAGCTGATTAATAAGATTCCCTGCTTCCTCAATGTCTTTATTGTCAAATGCCTCGTTGATCTTAATTTGAAGCGCAAAATTCGTGGCACCGGGCAGGTTCTTCAGTTTTTCAATAAGCATGCTGGTCTCAGTCTCATTTTCCAGCGTATTGTAAGCCGAAATCAGCCCCAGGTGAACAAAGCTGTTCTGTGGTGCCACCTTAAGGGCTTTTGTTAAAGCTTCCCTGGACTCCTGTCCTTTGCCATTATGATTGAGGGCCTCCGCTAATATCATGTAGTTCAGCAGGTTGGCCGGTTCTTTCTCTATTTTATTATAGAAGAAGATTTCCGTAGGGCTCTTTACTACCACAGCCTTTGTACCAGTACCTTTTGGATAGGTTGCATAGCGTTTGCTAAAGGTAAGATCACTCATCGGCATGCCTTGCTCATTGGTGATTCTAGCCAGGAAGTTCAATGCGCTCAGTTCGCTTTCACCTACCTGAACAAGCAGGCGGTTATTTCCTTTCCTCAAATGAGTGTTGACCACATAGTTATCGAGGTCATTATTCAGTTCCTCTTCTTCTTTCAGAATCAGCTCATCGTTTATCCATACTTTTACTGATCCACTGGTGCCGATCCTAAGCTGTACATCTCTTTCATCAGGGCTATTCACAAAGGACTGGGCAAACACCACCGAGTTGCCATACATAAAATGATAGGTAAGGTCCACCCAACGGTCACGCGTACCGGGCAGATCAATCCACTCTACAGGTGCTCCGTTCTTATTGACAAATTTTGCTGTAGGTTCAGGGTGCGTAATCGGCTCATAGTTATTATCGAATCCACTAGCACTAATATTCTCAAAGACGCCTGCAAGCTGCCACTCCGTAATCGCCCCGATCTTATCAAATTGCTCTTCCGCTTTATCGAACTCATTAATAGCCCGGTAGTGCCTTCCCAGGGTCATCCTAACCAGGCCTTTCAGTTGGCCGGGGGCTTTTTCATCTTCCAGCAGAGACTCGAGCAGCTTCAGGGCTCGGTCATTATTCTTTCCCCCATACTGTATGCCTGTGAGGTCAGTAGTAAATAAAGCCGTAAGGTAGGGATATGGATTATCCGCATTTTCTAAAAAGATATCAAATGCCCCCGCAGCCTTGGCGCTATTCTCCATCACCACGTAGGTAAATCCCAGTCCGAGAGAAGCCTCTTCTATGTTATCTTTTCCTTTTATAGCCGCTTTGAAATATTCTTCAGCTTTGTCCAGCTCATTTAAAGAAAAAGCTGCCCATGCCTGATCCAGGTTTGAGCCTCCTCCGGCAAATGCAGGGGATGTAACCATAGCAGACAAAAGTAAAACCAGGGCAAGTATGAGGCCTCTCGATCTGTCAATAATGCTCATTTAATTAAATTATAGATTGGTTAGTGTTTTGTAAGCAACTGAAAAAGCGCTAAAGCAAGTAATCTTTTCCATAGAGCTATATGGACAAAGCTAAGAAAAAGCCACCTGAATCAGTGGTACATGCAAGGTTATAGAGCATTTTGCATGAGCCATGCAATGCAACACATTAACCTGTTTTTCAAACAGTTACCAAAATCAAATACTAATTCAGCGTAAATCATCGCCAAAGAGACACATTACCCTGCTCAAAGGGTGTGGTAAATCAGGTTCCGCGAAGGCAGCTCAAGAGATCATTTATACATCTTTACTGTAATGTTTGCTATAAAAATCATAAAACCCCACCTTAAAAAATTCAAAATTGGGGTGTATCGTCTATTTCAGGTGAGATTCCAGGCAAGTTTGTTTTATACCTGAACCACACTTAGTGTATCCAGAAATGACTAGCCTGAACTTAAAATTAAACATCCCGGATAAATAATTGCTTTATATCTCGTATCTCAATTTATTATATGCTCAGGCGACTAATACGAAACCCTAAAGACGACCAGCACAAAGAAGAATCAGAATCAAAAAACGCTGATTCTCAAAACGAAGGGTCTGCGGAAGAGAAATCCGCCAAGGTCACCATGGCCAAGGAATACACCGAGATTCTTGATGAGCAACTACAGGTAGCCATACGTGAGCATAAGCGTTCCTGGAAAGGGCTTTTGCTTTCCGGCACCACAGCAGGGCTGGAAATAGGTTTTAGTATTTTTCTAATGGGTATTGTTTGGACCCTTTTTCATAATGAACTGAGTGAGGAAGTACTACACCTTTGGCTTGCCCTCTCCTACCCGCTTGGGTTTATCTTTGTGGTTATTGGCCGTTCAGAGCTGTTTACAGAACACACCAACCTGGCCGTTCTGCCAGTACTGGACAAGCAGGTTTCCTTTAAAAGCCTGATGGTACTATGGAGTTGTATCTTTGGTGGCAACCTTATCGGAGGATATATATTTTCCTTTATCCTCACTGAGGTAGGGCCGGCCCTGGGCATTATTTCTCCAGATGCTTTCGTCTACCTGGCCGAAAAAATGACGGCCTTCTCATCGGAAATCATTCTCGTCAGTGCCATACTAGCCGGGTGGCTTATGGGTCTGCTTAGCTGGCTGGTTACAAGTTCGTCAGACTCTATTAGCCGAATTTTTGTGGTAGTGCTCGTTACCGCTGTTATTGGGTTTGGCAACCTGCATCATAGTATTGTCGGGTCTATAGAAGTGTTTAGCGGAATGCTGATAGGCAACTCTATCAGCGTGCTGGATTATTTACAATTCCAATTATTTACCACATTGGGCAATACACTAGGCGGAGTATTTTTTGTGGCCGTATTAAAATACAGCCACAGCCGATATGTGGAAAAAAAGGAAGAAGAACACGAGCAGAAAAATGAGGGTTAGATAAATTCAGGAGGCTATTTTCCCTCAAGGTGCTTTTTGAGGTCAGAAATACTACGTATACCTAAACTCTCTGCGTCCTGCTCTCGCATCATCATGGCAAATGTGTTATTAAATCCAAGCGGTCCCAGCCACTGGAGTTCGTACTGCTCTGAAAACTGTTGGTTTACATAATCATATACCCTGTTAGGGTCACCCATGATATCCTTCACCTCATCCGGGTTCTCCTGTAAAATCACCAGTAGTCCGGTACCTGTATACTCAGGATAGATGTCTATTTCACCGGTGCGCAGTGCATCAAACACCAGTTTAGTTCCACCAAAGCCCAGCCGCATATCTACATCCAGTCCAGTATAATTTTCCACCAGTATACCCAGCATCTGAGCCAGAATGTAGCTTTCTGTAAAGTTCTTTGAACCTATCAGAATATCAGCTTCACCTTCCCGGCGAATGCCGGTATCGAAGCCCAGGCTATCCAGAAAGGACTTGGCTATATCGTAAGTATCCAATTTCTCCTGGTCTGCCATGTAGTTGAGCCGGATCATTTCCTTATCAGAAATACGTCCCTCCAGCAAGTTAACCGCCTCTTTCAGGTCAGGGTATTTATCCAGGGTTTCCCTGCGTACGAGCGGAGCCGCATAGTAAGGAGGAAAGTAGCTCTTATCATCTTCCAGAGGCCTGAGATCATAAGCCACTATTCGCCCATCTGTCGAAAAACCGCTGATCAGATCTACCTTTTCATTTTTTAAGGCCTGATACATAAGACCGATTTCCAGCTCTACCGTCTCCATGTCTAACCCATAGGTATCCTGCAGGCCCGGGTAACCGTCTCCCCTTTCCATGAACTCACTGGGAAAACCGGCTATAAAGGATTTACTCCCGGATATATTAAGGGTAAAGACCCCAGCCAAAACGGCTACAAGCCCTATGCCAATGATCGCAAATAATTTACCCCTGCGGTGTACAAGCCTCTGTACTAAACCCAGTAGCCCGTCAATGGCCAGCGCAAGCAGTGCAGCAGGAATAGCTCCTGCCATGATCATATAAGTATTATTCAGAGATATTCCACGAAAGATAAACTCCCCCAGCCCACCTGCTGCAATGAGGGCGCATAGCGTAGCGATTCCCACATTAATAACAGCCGCAGTACGTATACCGGCAAAAATGGTAGGCAATGCGAGTGGTAGCTCCACCCTTGAAAGCAATTGCCCCGGAGATAGCCCCATGCCGCGGGCCGCCTCTCTCACAGCAGGGTTTACTTCTGCTATTCCGGTAAAGGTATTACGCACGATAGGTAAAAGAGCATACAGGAACAACGCAATAATGGCAGGCGTTATCCCAATGCCGAAAAATGGAAGTAAAAAGCCCAACAGGGCCACACTGGGTATGGTTTGAATGACATTAACAGCGCCTAGTACAGGAGAAGCTACGCGGCGATTTCGGGAAAGCCAAATACCCAGCGTAACACCAAAAATTACCGCTATGGTAAGGGCTATAAGCGTTAGCCAGATATGCTCGACCAGTTGCTCACCGATTTCCGAACGTTGTTCCCACAAATAAGATAAAAGCCCCTTATTATCCATCACTTTTCCTCCTGTAGCTTTCACGCCAGTCGTAGAATGCCTTCATTAGATCTGGTGCCGTCAGAGAGTATGACACCCCACCTATCATCACAGGTAAAGCTCCTTCCTTCTCAGACCTTTCCAATAGCTCCAGCACCTCAAACACACTTTCTACCTCCTGTACCTTCTGACCTCTAGCCTGATATACGTCTGCTTCCGGCAAATAAGGCGTCAGAGAGGAAGGCTTAACCACCATAAGTTCAAGCCGGAACCTGAAGTCATCGAAAAAGGATCTGACAAAGGTGTTGGTAGGATGGAAAATCATATCAAAAGGGCTGGCCACCTGCTGTATCCTTCCCTGCTCCATAAGGCAAATTCGATCTGCCAGCATAACGGCCTCCGTCATATCATGTGTCACCATCACCATAGTGCGCTTCTCCTGCCGCCGCAGGGTATACAGTGCCTTCTGAAGCTGACGGCGGGTAAGGGGATCCAGGGCACCGAATGGTTCATCCAGTAATACCACAGGAGGATTTGCCGCAAGCGCCCGGGCTATACCCACCCGCTGCTGCTGACCACCGCTGAGGGCATCAGGATAGCGACCTGCAAGTCCGGCATCCAGTCCCGTCATGTTCAGCAGCTCATTAACCCGCTGCCGGATCCTATTTTTATCCCAGCCAAGCAACCCAGGCACAAGACCAATATTTTCCGAAACAGTATAATGGGGAAAAAGCCCTGTGTGCTGTATTACATAGCCTACTTTACGGCGGAGCAGTTCCGGTTTGCTATTCAGTACAGACTGTCCTTCGATCAGTATTTCTCCGAAGTCAGGCTCGATCAGCCGGTTTATCATCTTAAGTGTGGTGGTTTTACCACTGCCACTTTTTCCCAGCAGCACAAGCAGTTCCCCTTCAGGAATATCCAGGCTCAGATTATCTGTAGCACAGACGCCGTCGTATGTCTTGGTGATATTCCGGAGAGAGATCATGCAAACACAGACCTTAATGTAAGAGGAAAAAATATAGCTGGAATTATCGGGCCCGTTATTCGGCCTGGTTCAATAATTTTATACCTGAAGAGAAAAACATGGCTCCTATGATAAAAGGAACAATAGAGCCAAATCGGCTTACGGACAAGCCACCGAATGCTACCTGGCCACCCAGGGCAGCATAACCGCCAAACAAAATTAATCCTGCCCCTATAATGATGAGCAGGATACCTAACACTTTTTTTGTCCTCATTGACTCAGATGTATAAAACACTTATTTGATCGGACAATATACGAATTTTTGCGGTGTGCCGGGATCAGGAGTCCCTCTCTACCTCAGACTCCAGCTTAAGCACTGAGGAGCCGTCATCCTGCTTAATATATAAGGCCTTATTATCGCTATCACCATCACGGGTAATCTCACTGCCATCTATCGTTCGGGTCACTTTTTCAGAATAGGTCTTTTCCACTTCTCCTTTGGCATACCCATTACCCCATTTCCATTTTACCTTATCCCCTTTTTGAATACCCATAACCGATACCTGTTAAAATTAAAAATCCACCTTATTATTCTCGCCGGCTTCGTAACGATTGCCAATTACGAGGGCTTTACCAAGTTTGAACAGCCTCACCATTTTACTGCTGCTACCGTCCCAGTATTCAGCCTCATCTGGTAATACCTTTACAAGTGCCAGACGCGGGTCATCCAATCCATCAGGAAACCAGGCTTTCAGTGCGTCTGTCCATAGCTCCTTGATTTTAGTCTTTTCTGTAACTATTCCAGCCACTCCTGTCACAGATACGTAGCGGTTTTTATCAGGCTCACTATAGGCAAGATTTACTACCGGGTAGGCCTCAAGTTCCTGCACTTTATCCGATAGCTCGTTAGTAAAAAACCAGAAAAGTCCTGAATCATCTATAGTACGAGTACTCATCGGACGGCTTCTGAGATTACCATCAGGCTCCCGGGTTACCATCATACATATATCAATCTTATCCGTCAGTTCACGTACTTTGTCAATATGTTCTTTGTGTAATGACATGTAAAAATGTAGTTAGATCAGTTTGGTAAAAAATCACAGGAATCTAACATTTGCTAATTGCAAATGTTCTAACCATCAGATTTTTAAAGACAGTGTATGAGTTTGAAAAATGTACTGAAGAGGACTGACTGGGGAAAGCTGATCGTCTCTGTTCTGGCTTGCCAGGCAGCAGGACTTGCGGGTGCGTTTTTCACTGCCAGTTCCGTAGGTTCATGGTACCAAACACTTAATAAACCGGAGTTCACTCCACCCTCCTGGGTATTTGGCCCTGTCTGGACCATCCTCTACTTTCTCATGGCCTTTGCCGCTTACAAAATATGGATATTGGGCTGGGACAATATTAAAGTGAAAATAGGACTAGTGCTCTTTCTCATCCAGCTTATACTCAATGCCGCATGGTCTTTTTCATTTTTCGGACTACAAAACCCTTACGTGGGTCTTTTAAATATTGTGATCCTGTTGGTAATGATCACCGTCACCACTATTTACTTTTTTAGTCTCAGAAAAATATCTGGCTGGCTCATGGTACCTTACATAGCCTGGGTAGGGTACGCTACAGCCCTCAATTATGCAATCTATGAGTTAAACGCTCCAATAACCTCGGTTCACTTCCCTTCTGAGTATTTCTTTTAATAACTGCCTTCCGTAAATAGGGTCATGCCTTCTGAATAAAAACCCATAGAAAATTTTCTTATCCGTTTTTACAATAGTCATAACCATATTGATGGTCATTTCACCTGAAATGCCATAAAATGGAACCACCATATGCTCACTGATGTCCGAAATAAGGAAAGAAGGATCGTTATAAATCGCCTCCAGTGTCTCCTTTAAAGGGCCACCAATTATTTTATGAATATCCGTACCTGCCAACGAGGCATTTGACCTTCCTGTGTGGCCGGTAACAAAATCATTGGTAAACTGTATGACAAAATTTTCATCGGTGATGATGAGGCCTGGATATAGCTTAGAGATGATAGCATCAAGGACCTTTACCCGATGTGAGTAATCTGCCTCTTTTTGATGATTCATTTTATATTCACGTTCTGCCACCCGATTCCTGACTGTAAGTCTGTCGACTTTAGCTTCGAGCTCACGGATTACTGAATAAAGCTCTTGTTCCTTCTGCTGACTATCCTCCAGTAGCTTTCTGGTTTGACTTTGCATATTAACTGAAGCCAGTGTAGTAGCCAATCGACCAGCTACCTGCTCTACAAATTGAATATCATGCTCATTAAACGTACGGAAAGAGGCAATCTCGATAACACCCAGGGCGTTTTCGTCCGTCATCACTGGCACAATCAGTATACACCTGGGTTTTGCATGTCCCAGGCCGCTTCCGATAGAAACGTAATCTTCAGGCACCTCAGTCATAAAGATGGTATCTCGCTCCAGGACAGCCATCCCCGCCAGACCCTCTCCCATCTTCAATATTTTTTCAGCTTTCTTTTTCCGGTTGTAAGCGTAAGCAGCCACCTGCCTCAGGCAAGTCTTCCCCGCCGTTTCTTCAGAGATAAATAGAGTTGCCTGGTTAGCACCTGTAAAAGTTACTAACTGAGAAATAAATGCATGGCCAAGTGCTTCCTTTGTGTCGTACTGGTTTTTAAGCAAATCAGAAAATAGTGCAAGCCCATCACTCGCATGGCTTCTGATCTCATCAGCTGCCTTAGCTACTTCCAATGCCTCCTTCTGCTCTCGTACCTCAGCAAGGTGACTGTTCAGACTGTCCAGCATTTGGCGAAAGTTTACTACCAGACGTCCCACCTCATCTTCACGCTTTATTACAGCCAGCTTTTTACCCGCATCCATATGACCTTCCACCACCTCACGAGCCACATTGTCCAGCAAGAGTACAGGACGGCTAATCTTTTTACTCAGCCACAGAGCCAGCCACACGCCAATGGCAGCCAGTATTATCAGCCCTCCAAGCATTACGGCCGCTGCCCGCTGTTTGAGGCGCTTACCGGACTCTTCAAGCCTTAGTTGTATACGGTCCAGCTGAGGAGCTATCGCCATAGCTGCTTCATTCAACCTGCCTGTAATACCTTGTCCCTCTGCATTGCCGATCTCTTCCTCCAGATCAACTATTCGCATGAAATGCGCCTGGTAATTATCTATTCCCTGAATGGTTTTTTCCTTGTATCCGGTGGTCATATGCGGAAGCTCACTGCTTCTCAAAAAGTCTTTGAATTCCTCGGCCTTACTACGTAATTTATCCACATACCGTTCGTCACGACGGAGCATGAAATCCTTTTCATGCCGGCGTAAACTATATGCAAAAACCTTTTCTTCCGGGGATTCACACTGCTGAAGCGCATGAACATATTCACGCATTTCACCTTCGAGACCATGATCTTTGAACCCCCTCATGTGATAGGCATTTACTAATCTTGCAAATACACTCTCATACCTTTTAAAAGAAGATTCGACCTTACTAAGCTCGTCAGCCATATTAAGATCTGTAGCCACAGAGGATTCAGCCATCTCTTTCAGGTTCCGGATGGCCAGCTTTAAATGATTGTCATGTACTGAAAGAAGGGAACTTCTGCCCGTGGTTAAAAACTCCTCAGATTTACGGTCCTCGAGTAAAAAGCTTTTTTCAGCCTGACGGGCCGCAGCAAGATGACCGACAACCTCACTGGAATGGTACTTTGCCTCTTGTCTCAGGGTTACATTGCTTAGCAACATGTAGGAGCCCAGTCCGAACAGTATGGAGAGAATTATTAGAATTAAAAAAGATATACGCAGCTGGTTGAGCAAACTACGTCTTACTACCTTCATATCGTCCTTTTCTTCACTGCAAATATAAAACAGGAATACAGCCTTGCAGATAATGACAGGTTTTGTGTATGTTAATTTATTACCTTCAACATTATATACTATTCGATAAAAATTAATAATCAGATAAAAACCACATCAGAATCCTGACAAAAGTGAGGCGTAAACAAAAAAAGCCCCCTTTAAAAAGAGAGCCTTGGAATCAATTTTTTGGATAAATAACTACCCGTTTGTCAGGTGCTTTTCCTCTTCTTCCTTTAAAACCCGGCGTAAAATCTTACCTACGTTTGACTTAGGCAGCTCATCCCTGAATTCTATATATTTGGGACACTTATACCCTGTCAGGTTTTGTTTTGAGTAGCTACGTAGCTCATCCTCAGTGAGTGAAGCATCCTTACGCACCACAAAAATCTTTACTACCTCACCCGACTTTTCATCGGAAACACCTACTGCGGCTACTTCAAGCACCTTTTCCTGCATGGCAATGACGTCTTCCACTTCATTGGGGTACACATTAAATCCGCTCACATTGATCATGTCTTTTTTACGATCCACAATGCGGAAGAAACCATCTTCGTCAGCCAGCCCCATGTCCCCAGTGCGGAACCAGCCATCAGCAAAGAATGACTTTTCTACCTCCTCCGGCCTGTTCCAGTAGCCGCTCATCACCTGTGGCCCTCGTGCACAGATTTCTCCCGTCTCACCAGTGGGTAATTTCTGCCCCTCCTCATCAAATATGGCCACTTCAGTGTTAGGTACAGGTAGTCCGATGGTGCCATTACGCTCTGAACCATCAAGTGGATTACAACAAAGCACCGGAGAGGTCTCACTCAAGCCATATCCCTCTACCAGAGGCTCACCTGTCACCTTGGCCCACTTATCTGCCACCGCGCGCTGCACTGCCATACCGCCTCCAATAGCACCTTTCATGTGACTGAAGTCAATAGACTTGAAGTCATCCTGATTGAGCAGACCATTAAATAAGGTATTCACGCCTGTGATCAGGGTAAATGGATGCGCTTTAAGCTCCTTGATAAAGGCCTTCATGTCACGGGGATTAGTTATAAGCAGGTTGTGTGCACCTACATGGAACATGAAAATCCCATTTACAGCCAGGGCAAAAATATGATAAAGAGGGATAGCTGTAACCATCAATTCAGATTTACCAACCTCCAGAAGGGGCTGGAACCACTCATTAATCTGCAGGGTATGAGCCACCATATTTTTATGGCTAAGCATAGCTCCTTTAGAAACCCCTGTAGTACCGCCGGTATATTGCAGAAATACCAGATCATCCGGTGCCGGGTTCGTCTTAGTAAATTTTGCCCTGCTACCCTGCTTAAGCGCAGATTTAAATGAAATGGCCTCGGGCAAATTATATGAAGGCACCATTTTTTTTATGTGCTTCACAACAAAGTTCACAATTCCACCCTTAAGCCCTCCAAGTAGGTCGCCAATTTCTGTAACTACTACTGTCTCTATATCAGTCTCAGTCAGTATTTTTTCGAGATTAAACGCAAAGTTAGCCAGGATAACAATTGCCTTCACACCACTATCCTTAAACTGGTGGGCCATCTCTCTCGCAGTGTATAAAGGGTTTGTATTCACCACTACAAGTCCGGCACGTATTGCCCCGAACATTACTACAGGATATTGCAGGAGATTAGGCATCTGAATAGCAATACGGTCTCCGGGCTTCAGACCTTTACTTTGAAAAAAAGCCGCAAAATGTCTGGATAACTCATCTACCTCACGGTAAGTAAGGGTTTTATTCATGTTTTCGTAGGCAACCTGGCCACCATACCTGGAAAAACCATCCTCAAGCAGCGCATTAACATTGCTGAATTGAGTGACGTCCACCGTAGGCCGCACATTTGAAGGGTAGTTTTTAAACCAGGGAAAATCTTCCATTTGTAAAACTTTTTGGATTTAAGCGTTCACGAATTTCACCGGAATCAAGAAGCTCCAGCCCATCGAATATAGCCTCAAAGGCTATCCGAGGCCCTAAATATACGGGTGCAGGAAAGGAAAACTAAAATAAACAAGTGAATTTTTTCAACTTCCCTAATAATGAATTGGCTCTTGCCAATTTTACAAAATCATGATATAGGGAACCTAATGGAAACCGTCGGGGGCAATAGCAATATTCCGAGCAAGGTCGGATATTAGAAAGGGGGAAAAGAAAAAAGGTTACACTTAAAGCATAACCTTTTAAGAATAAACAACATAAACCCAAAAATTGGCTGTAGGAGGAGGAGTCGAACCTCCAAGGAGTAGTTAGCCACAATTAGAAACCATGGTTTATCCTGACCTCTCCACCCCCGAGACAGGAGGGCATGTTTGCCAGTTCCATCATCCTACAGTGTATTCTTAAATAACGATCCGATTTACAATCTTTTTTGCCTTTCGGATATAACAAAGGTAATAAACCACACCTAAATTTAAAATTGTATCAACAATTATTGAAAATTATTCGATATTTCTTATTTTTACATGGGATTAATTAAAAATAACTAAATAGCATATCTGGCAGATGGGTAAAAATTACGAAATTGACAACATCGACCTCAAGATTCTTTCGCTATTGGCCCAGGATGCCAAAATGGCCTACACTGAAATAGCAAAAAAGGTATTTGTTTCAGGGGGTACCGTGCACGTCCGAATGAAGAAGATGGAGGAAACAGGCATCGTAACCGGCAGCGGCTTTCATATCGACTATAGTAAGCTTGGCTTCGATATCGTTGCATTTCTCGGGATCTATCTTGAAAAAAGCTCCTTATATAGTAATGTCATTGAAGAATTGAAAAAGGTGCCCGAGATCATTAACATTCATTACACCACAGGCAATTACAGTATCTTCGCCAAAGTAGTGTGTAAAGACACCCAGCACCTCCGGGAAGTCCTGCATGACAAAATTCAGCAGGTGAATGGTATTGATCGCACCGAAACCTTTATCAGCCTGGAAGAGAGCCTGGATAGGCCTATCCAGCTTGCCGACCTGTAAATAACAAACTCATTCATCATCAGGATAGAGCGATCCTATCACCCGATATAGAATTACTATCGGCCCACTTCTGCAATTTGGAATTTCTTCCTTACATTTGCTGTTGAAATGAAGGGATTTAAACCTCTTTGAGGTGCCGGAATGGCCATTTTTTTGAGCGCTTTTATCCCATTATCAAAGGGTTACGTTTAGCAACCTTTGAAGCAATAGCTACGTTGTATACGTAACGATATCTGAAATTAGTCTAAATAAAATACTGTCACATGAGCAAAGACACCCAAATACTTGAGGAGTTCACTAACTCCGATTACAAATATGGTTGGGAGTCGAAAATCGATGCCGATTCAGCCCCTAAGGGCCTTAACGAAGAGATTGTCAGGTTCATTTCTGCGAAGAAAGAGGAACCTGAGTGGCTACTCGAGTGGCGACTGAAAGCTTACAGGCAATGGCAGAAAATGAAAGCCCCGGAGTGGGCCAATGTGCTATTTCCAAGAATCGACTTTCAGGACATAATTTACTACTCCGCTCCTAAGCAAAAGGCCAAACCTAAGAGCCTGGATGAAGTAGATCCTGAATTAAGGAAAACCTTTGAGAGACTCGGCATTAGTTTAACTGAGCAGAAGCGCCTTACTGGTGTGGCAGTGGATGCTGTATTAGACAGTGTTTCCGTAGCCACCACATTTAAAGAAAAACTTGGCGAACTCGGAATCATTTTCTGCTCATTCAGTGAAGCAGTAAAGGAACATCCCGAGCTTGTAAAAAAATATATAGGCTCCGTTGTACCTGTTAACGACAATTACTATTCCGCCCTTAATTCTGCCGTATTTAGTGATGGTAGTTTCTGCTACATACCTAAAGGCGTACGGTGCCCAATGGAATTAAGCACCTACTTCCGAATAAATGCAGCTAACACGGGCCAGTTTGAGCGCACACTCATCGTGGCTGAGGAAGGTAGCTACGTTAGTTACCTTGAAGGGTGTACCGCTCCGCAGCGGGACGAAAACCAGTTGCACGCAGCGGTAGTAGAAATATACGCAGCCAAAGATGCAGAGGTGAAATATTCTACAGTACAAAACTGGTATCCTGGCGATAAGAACGGTAAGGGCGGCATTTACAACTTTGTAACTAAGCGAGGATTGTGCGCCGGTGATAATTCTAAAATTTCCTGGACGCAGGTAGAGACCGGATCCGCCATAACTTGGAAGTATCCGAGTTGTATCCTGAAGGGAGATAACTCAATTGGCGAGTTTTACTCTGTAGCTGTAACTAATAATATGCAGCAAGCTGATACCGGCACCAAAATGATTCACATTGGTAAGAATAGCCGCAGCCGCATTGTATCTAAAGGGGTAAGTGCAGGTAAAAGCCAGAATAGCTACCGTGGGCTGGTAGAAGTAATGAAGCGTGCCGAAAATGCCAGGAACTTCAGTCAGTGTGATTCACTTCTGATGGGTGACAGATGTGGTGCGCATACCTTCCCATATATAGAGATAAAGAACCAGACAGCTCAGGTAGAGCATGAGGCTACCACCTCTAAGATTGGTGAGGATCAAATCTTCTATTGTAATCAGCGTGGAATAGACACTGAAGATGCTGTGGCCCTGATTGTAAATGGGTACTGCAAAGAGGTATTAAACCAACTGCCCATGGAGTTTGCTGTAGAAGCCCAAAAACTTCTCGCACTAACACTGGAGGGCAGTGTAGGGTAATCGAATTTTTAAGGGGTGCACGGCACCTTACAAATATATTGGAAGGCATCAAAAGTTGGCATACTTGCCTATTGAGCGCCTTCCTTTGTTTTAGTGATAAAACGCCAATTTTACAGGGGCCTTTTCGGCCTGTCCGTAATAAATTAATAAACGCTACAAGGAATGCTTAGCATTAAGAATTTGCACGCATCGGTGGATGGAAAAGCCATCCTAAAAGGTATTAACCTTGAGGTTAAACCAGGAGAAGTCCACGCTATTATGGGGCCAAACGGTTCAGGTAAAAGTACACTGGCTTCAGTTCTTGCCGGACGTGAAGACTACAAAGTAGAGCAGGGAAGCGTACAGTTTCTGGATAAAGACCTGTTAGATATGGGGCCTGAGGAACGTGCCAGAGAAGGCCTGTTTCTTGCTTTTCAGTACCCTGTCGAAATTCCTGGCGTTAGTACCACCAACTTTCTCAAAACAGCGGTTAACCAGGTAAGAGCACACCGGGGTCTTGATCCTATGGATGCTGTTAGCTTTCTTCAGACAATGAAAGAAAAAATGAAGCTGGTGGAAATAGATCAGGCCTTGCTTAGTCGTTCATTAAATGAGGGCTTCTCAGGTGGTGAAAAGAAGCGGAATGAGATATTTCAGATGGCTATGCTGGAGCCTAAGCTTGCCATCCTTGACGAAACTGATTCTGGTCTTGATATTGATGCCCTTCGTATCGTTTCAAATGGCGTAAATAAGCTTAAGGGTAAAGACAATGCTACCGTAGTAGTGACCCATTATCAGCGCTTGCTTGATTACATCGTTCCTGATTATGTTCACGTTCTGTATAACGGCCGTATCGTAAAATCAGGCAGCAAGGAATTGGCAATGGAACTTGAAGAAAAGGGCTATGACTGGATTAAAGAGGAGGCTAATGCCGCCCAGGCCTGATCTTAATTCTAAAAACGTTTTTGGATTTCCAAATTAGAAGATGATGGCAGAAACCTCTGCACCAGAACATAAATTACAGGAAGTATTTGACAGCTTGACCGGTAATCATAGCAAAGCCTCCCTGCAGGCTCGCAAAAATGCATTTGAATACCTACAAGAAAACGGTCTTCCTAACAGTCGTGATGAGGAATACAAATATACTCCTCTTACCAAGTTAATTGAGAAGCAATTTGATCTGGAAGAGGGACTCGGTCACGCTACTCCTTCGGACCTTGATCCCACACCTCATTTCATTCCTGATGCAGTAGGCGATCGGGTGGTCTTTATTAATGGGCAGTATGCTTCACAATATAGCCAACTTAGCAACGGATTGGAAATAACCATTCTGTCAGAAGGCGGTAATCTTACGGATTTATTAAGTGAGCATTACGGTACTCACCCCTTTATAACCCAGGATAGTTGGGCAGCACTTAATGCATCTTTTTCCCAGGATGGCCTTATCATTAAAGCAGGGACAGATCGTAAAGCAGGTACTCCTCTGTATATATACCATATCGCCGACAGTAGTCAGAAGCAAAGTGTAGCACAGGTGCACAGCCTTGTTGTAGCGGAGCCTTCTGCTAATATCAGTCTGGTTGAGGTTTTTCATAGCCAGGGAAACAACCCATCTTTTGTAAACACCGCCACCGAGATCATCCTAAAAAAGAATTCCCGCGTAGAACACTACAAAGTGGGTCTGGAAAACGAGAACACTATTCATGCAGGCCATACCATGGTCCACCAGTCCCGCGACAGTCACTACCACGACGTTACCATAAACCTTACTGGTGGAACTGTTCGCAATAACCTTAACATTGTGCTGGATGCTGAGAATTGCGAAGCACATATGATCGGACTGTACCTTCCTACCGGAAAGCAGCACGTGGATAATCACACAGTTGTGGACCACAAAAAGCCTCACTCTTTTAGCAATGAACTTTACAAAGGAGTAATGGCTGATAGAAGTAACGCCGTATTCAACGGTAAAATCTTTGTAAGGCAGGATGCGCAAAAGACCAACGCCTTTCAATCCAACAAAAACCTGCTCCTTAGTAATGATGCAACGATAAACACGAAACCTCAGCTAGAGATCTGGGCTGACGATGTCAAGTGTTCACATGGAGCTACCACGGGGCAACTGGATGAGGAGCAGGTCTTCTACCTTATGTCACGTGGACTTGGAGCTGAACAGGCCCGTGCAATGTTACTGGGGGCCTTCGCGTCTGAAGTAACTGAGCAGATTAACATAGAACCTCTCCGCAAGTATATAGATAGTATTGTTGGAGAAAGACTTAACGCTTAACAACCTTATGGCCAACACCGATCACGCAGTACAAAGCACAACTGCTATCGACCGTTTCGACATAAATAAAGTACGCCAGGAGTTTCCTATTCTAGAACAGGAAGTGAACGGTAAACCCTTGGCCTACTTCGATAATGCGGCTACCACCCAGAAGCCTTCTGGGGTTATCAATGCATTAAGTGCTTATTACAGTGAGTATAATGCAAATATTCACCGTGGCATCCATACCTTGGCTGAAAAAGCTACAGCAGCGTTTGAGGAGACTAGGCTAACCATAAGGAAGTTTCTGAACGCACCTGAAACGGAAGAAATAATATTTACCAGCGGGGTAACTAACGGTATAAACCTTGTAGCCTCCAGTTATGGACGCCACTTTTTCAAAGAGGGTGACGAGATCATTCTGTCAGGTATGGAGCACCACTCCAATATTGTGCCATGGCAATTAGTGGCTGAAGCTACAGGGGCAGTCATTAAGGTAATATCTGTCAAAGAGAATGGCGAACTGGACATGGAGGCTTTTGACAAACTCCTAGGCAAAAAAACCGCCTTTGTAAGTGTGGTGCATGCATCTAATAGCCTCGGTACTATCAACCCTGTAAAGGAGATTATTTCAAAAGCTCATCAGGCAGGCGCTAAAGTACTCGTTGATGGTGCCCAGTCCACTGCTCATATGGATATTGATGTACAGGATCTTGGTTGCGACTTTTTTGTAATGAGCGGTCACAAGGTTTATGGACCTACGGGTAGTGGAGCATTATACGGCCGGCGTGAATTACTGGAGGTAATGCCACCTTTCTTTGGTGGTGGTGAGATGATTAAGGACGTCACCTTCGAAAAAACTACTTATAACGACATCCCATATAAATTTGAGGCTGGCACTCCAAATATAGCTGATATAGTAGCCCTTAAAGAGGCAGTCAACTTCGTGACAAGACTGGATAAAAAGGCAATCAGGTATCATGAAAATGAACTTATGGCCTATGCTTATGAGGGCCTTATGAATTTAGATGGTTTTCGCCCGGTGGGTGTCGCAAAAGATAAGGTTAGCGTTATAAGCTTCATTATGGAGGGTTTGCACCATTTTGACGTAGGAATGATGCTGGATACTCAAGGAGTAGCCGTACGAACGGGGCACCACTGTACCCAACCTCTCATGGATCGTTTTAATATTGATGGCACCATTAGAGCATCTTTTGCTGTTTATAATACTAAGCAGGAAATAGACAGACTGGTAGAAGGTCTGGGTCGTATTATCAGCAGAATGAGAAAGTAAGCAACATGGCAGAAAAGAGTATTCAGGAAGTCCAGGATGAAATCATAGAGGAGTTTTCAGTATTAAGCGGTGACATGGAGATGACCGTTTTCTACATGATGGAACTAGGGCAGAAAATGCCGGCTATGGATGAAGCCTATCGTACAGAGGATAACATAGTAAAAGGGTGTCAATCAAAGGTTTGGTTGTACCCTGAAATGGAAAATGACCGTGTACAGTGGCAGTGCGATAGTAATACTGAAATTACCAAAGGACTTGTATCGCTGCTTAGAAGAGTACTAAACGACCGTAGCCCGGACGACATATTAAGTGCTGAAATTTATTTCCCTGAAAAAATAGGCATGAGCAGGTTTATTGGTACTCAAAGAAGTAATGGGTTTGCCGCTATGATCAAGCAAATGCGAAATTATGCCCAGGCATGCAAGGTGAAAATGGAACACTGACCTAATCCAACAATTATTGATTATGGAAGAAGCGACGTTAAGAGATAAAGTACTTGAAAAGATCCAGTTGGTCTATGATCCTGAGATTCCCGTCAATATATATGAGTTAGGGCTGATCTACGAGATCAATGTATACCCTGTGGATAATGTCTATGTACTCATGACCCTTACCTCCCCCGCATGCCCTGCAGCAGAAGCTTTACCTGCGGAGGTAGAACAGAATATTAAAGAAATAGAAGGTGTGAATGAGGTAAAAGTTGAAGTCACTTTTGATCCGCCCTACCATCAGGATATGATGTCAGAGGCGGCAAAGCTTGAACTTGGATTCATGTAACCCCTACTTACACTTAATTGATTTTCAATATTTTAACTATACAAATATGTACCCCGAAGAATTAGTAGCCCCTATGCGGGAAGATTTGGTGGTAGCTGGTTTTACAGAATTGAAAACTGCCGCGGACGTGGAGAATCATCTTGGTAACCACTCCGGCACTTCTCTTATAGTAATCAACTCAGTTTGTGGCTGTGCTGCCGGTTCCGCGCGTCCTGGTGTGAAAATGGCCCTTCAGAAGACTGAAAAGCATCCTAATAACCTTATGACCGTTTTTGCCGGAGTGGACAAGGACGCCGTAAACAAGGTAAGGCAATATACAGCCCCCTACCCTCCTTCCTCTCCCTCTATAGCTTTATTTAAAGATGGGGAGTTGGTGCACTTTATAGAGCGTCATCACATAGAAGGTAGAAATGCTGAAATGATCAGTGCGCACCTGGCAGAAGTTTTTGAAGAATTCTGCAATTGATCAGACTGATAAATAAAAAGGCTGCCTGTATTATCTACAGGCAGCCTTTTATTTTAGCATATAAAGCACCGAAGACTCTGATTTAACTACGACATCACATTTCCTCAGTAACCTTAATAATTTTTTATCTCTCGAGGCTTCCTCACCGGAATCAAAACTCTGTTTGAAAACGAGGTCACTACTTTGATTATAGACCAACACCTCCATTTTAGCAGGAGTCTTTTGGCCGATCAGACTTTCCTGGTATTCGGCAATATCCACATCGCTTAATAGTGCCAATACGGCTTCTTCAGAATTACCCGGGAAATCGGGAAATGTGAAGCCAGATGAAAAAATCGGAAGTAGACAGAGACAAGCTACTGTCAGGCACCTTCCTGCAATACGTTTCACGCTTTTTTTACTTTTGGATTTTACGTCATTTATTCAATACTTGATCCGTTAAGACAACACCCGGGCACTTGGCGATAATTCTCGTCTTACAACCCGTACACACATATATAAGATACAAATAAATAGTTGTTGAAAAAACCTTTACCAATATTTTGTTTGTACTTTACCTACATATGGTTACTATAATTTTATAAATGTCAGAAAAATCAAAGGATCCGGGCACAGGTGTCAAATACCGGCGCAAGACAAAGAGGATCATTAATAAAGACGGATCTTTCAATGTAAAAAAAATAGTGCCCTACAGTTATAGTGATGGGTATATCAGCCTTATCAATATGGGGTGGATAAAGTTCCTATCTTTTACACTAGCTGTCATCCTGATTATTAATATCATCTTTGCATCACTGTACATGATGGCTGGAGCTGAAACAATAGGCCATACTATGGGTGGCAGTTGGATTGACGCATTTTTAAGCTGCTTGTATTTTAGTTTCCAGAGTTTCACTACAGTAGGTTACGGGGCCATGCACCCATCAGGCCACCTTAGCAGTGTGATATCCAGCTTCGAAACGGTGTTAGGCTGGGGACTTTTCGCGATTATTACCGGTCTGCTATATGGGCGTTTCTCCAGACCAAGCGCCCGCATCCGTTTTAGCCATAAGGCCTTATTTGTCCGGGATGATAAAGGGAACCGGTCATTACAGCTTCGAATCGCAAACCAACGGAAAAACATGCTTGTAAACCTAAATGCGGTAGTAATGCTCAAACTTATTGACCATACTGAAGAGGGGTTTACCAGAAACTACCACCAGCTCCCCCTCCGTCTTAATCATATCCACTTTTTCCCTCTAAACTGGACGCTTGTACATGACATAGATGAAAGCAGTCCGCTATACAACTTCAACCTTGATGATTTAAAAATGAAGGATGTAGAGTTGCTGGTTTTAATAACAGGTTTTGATGACACCTTTAGCCAGGATGTACATACCCGCTTTAGTTACGTTCACGAAGACCTTATATGGGACGCAAAATTTCGCCACCCTTTTTACACCGACGATCAAGGAGACATAATTTTTCCCATGCATTGGCTGGATGAGTATGAATCAATCGAGGACCAGAGGAGTCATGTCCCTAATTAAGGTCAGTACTAATGCTGATTAGCTACTAAGAAAAGCCAATAAAAAAGCCTGACATTGCCAGGCTTATATCTAAAGCTTCGTACTTCTTAGTGCGATATATGACAACCGTCACATTGCGAGTGTCCTTGCCATGAGTCAACACGTCCACCTTTAATATCCTTTTTTACATTAGTCAGGAAAGAGGCTACTTTAAGGTCGTTCAGTTTAATTCTTTGCTTTTTCATAATTACATTTAGTTAAATAAGAAGCGACCAATATACCCTAAAAACCTACTTAATCAATTCTCTCTTATGCTTAAAATGAAAATTGATTCTTGAAATCAATTAGTTCGGATTTGATGTCATCAGAGTTTTGCTGCAGTACATGATCCAGTTCTGTCTTAACAGAATTTACTTTTAACTCCCTAAGGCCAATGTGCTGATCCACAAAAATAAACTCCAGGTCAGGATAGATCTCTTTAAGCACATCAACTATATCGAGGACCTGCAGATTTCTATCTACAAGATTATACACGCCGCTTTCCATACTACCCACTGCCATTGAGGCCAGGCTCGCTGCAGCCCTGTTTATATGAATGAAAGCCCTTACCTGTTTTCCATTACCATGAATGCTGATCCGGCGATTAAAATGAGCATCAAGCATAAAACGATTGATCACGGCATCAAATCGCATGGATTTATTGTACCCATAAACATTACCACAACGGATAACCAAGGCGTTCACTTTGTCGGCAAGCCGCTGCACATGTTTCTCTCCACGTAATTTACTTAATCCATAGTAAGTTTTAGCATTTACTGGTGAGTATTCATCCACTTCTTCATCTGTAGCACCATAAACTGAGGTGCTGCTTAGGTAGATCAACTTACTTACCTTCTGTTCTTCTAGCGCATACACTAGTTCAGCAGTACCCCAGTGGTTAACCTGTTCATAGCTATGAGGATCACTATTTGCAAAAGGTGTCGTCACTTTAGCAGCCAGATGATACACTACATCGGCCCCAACCACCTCTTTCTTCAGCTTTCTAGTATCCAAAAGATCCCCTTTTACAAAGTGTACTTTGTTCCCATTAGGAATAGGGTTACCTAGAAAAAGATTATAGTTTGGACGGGAAAGGTTATCGAACAGTACGATCTCTTTTATTTCATCAAGAACTGCAAGCTTTTCCGCCAGGGCTGTCCCGATATATCCGGCTCCGCCGGTTATAAATATTTTCATAACTCTATTTGCTCACAAGGTCCGTGTGAAGCCCACATTCGGTTTTATTTAGTCCATACCAGCGAGCTTCGCGCTCCTGCATGTCAGGATCTATCCTGCGAGTACACGGTTCGCATCCAATACTCATATAGCCCTGAGCGTCCAATGTATGTTCAGGCAGATCATATTCTTTTCGGTACCTAAAGATTTGTCTGGCATTCCAATCCAGCATGGGATGAAATCGCACCGTACCATGCGGAGCAGGCTGCTCAGTTTTCATCGCTTTTCTCACAGCACTCTGATCCCGGCGAACCCCGTTAATCCATACATCATAGGATTGGAGCACTCCTTCCAGAGGCATGGTTTTATTCAGAAAACAACAATAGTCAGGATCTGACGTAAATAGTAAGCGGCCATCACTCCCACACTGCATGTTACGGGGTGTGGAGGTATGAAGGTCAATCAATTTCAGCCCAAATTGCTCAGTGATCAAATCCCGAAAGCGAAGAGTTTCAGGAAAATGGTATCCGGTATTTATGAAGTATACCGGAATCTCTGGCTTAACCCGGCTAATAATATGTAAAAGTACCAAGCTATGAGTTTGAAATGATGAAGTGGTAAACATCTGCTTGCCTTCTTCCTCGTACCGGTCCAGGTAATCCTTAATCTCCGTAATTGTCATATCTACGCGCAATATTGCCAATTCTGCACTAAATTTCCATGTCGGAACGCATTTATACTATTCTGGGTTCACCCTTTTGAAGCATAGGTGGAAACTATCTATAAATCAAATTACATTAGTCGGAAGCAGGTAAAAAGTGGGTATTTCGATGAAGCCATTGCCTTAAACAAGTATGGCTTTCGTATATTTGATACTGGCCAGGTATTTTTGTTTAACAAATAAGGAAATTTTTTAAACAAAGAATCGTAAGTTACGTTCGATAATTGTATGAAAGTAGCCGTCATTCGTAAAGAGCATTTCAATTCTGCCCACAGGTTGTATAACCCTAAATGGACAGACGAAAAAAACGAAAAAGTTTTTGGCAAATGTAATAACCCTAATTTTCATGGCCATAACTATGACCTTTACGTTAAACTGATTGGTGAACCGGATCCCGAAACGGGATATGTATATGACATGAAGGTTTTAAGTGACCTCATTCGTGACAAAGTCATTCAAAAATTTGATCATAAAAACCTAAATCAGGATACCGATGAATTCAGAAGCCTTAATCCGACAGCCGAAAACATTGCAGTGGTTATTTGGAATATTCTGAGAAAAGAAATCGATCCGAGCTTAGAGCTTAAAGTTACTCTTTATGAAACAGAAAGAAACATTGTTGAGTACCCCGCAGATTAATGGTCTGAATATAGATGAAATCGGCGATGAGCATGTCGCCTCTTCCTTCGACACCCCTCTGCGTCCGGATGCTTTTGAAATGGATGATGATCTCAAAATTGAGCTTATCGAGAAGCATTTTAGAAAAATCATGGAAATTCTCGGGTTAGACCTCAACGATGACAGTCTTCAAGGCACCCCCCACCGGGTTGCTAAAATGTATATTAAGGAAGTTTTTAGTGGACTTGACCCTAAAAACAAGCCTAAAGCAACCCTCTTCGATAATAAGTATCGCTACGACGAAATTTTACTCGAAAAAGACATTACTTTTCACAGTAATTGTGAACATCACTTCGTACCAATATATGGCAAAGCTCATGTGGCTTACATAAGTAGTGGTAAAGTAATAGGGCTCAGTAAGATTAATCGGATTGTTCAGTATTATGCTAAAAGGCCGCAGGTACAGGAAAGGCTTACTGTGCAAATTGCCAATGAGCTCAAGGAAACCTTACAAACTGAACATGTAGCTGTAGTGCTGGACGCTTTGCACATGTGTGTGGCTTCACGGGGAGTGAATGACGTTAATAGCAGCACAGTGACCGCCCATTATAGTGGTAAATTTCAGGAAGAAGGCACTAAAAATGAGTTCCTTCGCCTGATAACCTTAGGAGAATAACTTCTATCTGGGCGGTGATGATTTTTTAATAATGGATAGCTACTACCTTGTGGCTATCCTGATATAATTCACCGTAGATATGGGATTTAACTCACAAAATTTTTTAATATTAGGTGCGAATTCAGGCATTGGAGAGCTCATTGCCAGTCAATTAATAGATAAAGGAGCTACTGTATATGGCACTAGCCGCAGCGGTAATGACCTCCCCGATGGGGTAAACAGCATAGCTTTGGACGTAAATGACTTAGATGACCAGTTAAATGATTTGCCTGATCAATTACACGGCGTAGTTTATGCCATTGGCACTATCACCTTAAAACCTTTTCAGGCTCTTTCTTCAGAGCAATTTTTAGAGGACTATACTATTAATGTTCTGGGTGCTGTCAAAGTTCTGCAGAAAGTATATAAAAAACTGGTTAAGGCAGAAAATGCCAGTATTGTTCTATTTAGCACTGTTGCAGCAAAAGTAGGCCTGAATTTTCATACCAGCATAGCATCTGCCAAATCAGCAATAGAAGGGCTCGCAAGATCGCTCGCTTGCGAGTGGGCTCAAAAGAATATACGGGTTAACTGTATAGCCCCCAGCCTTACCGATACCCCTCTTGCAGAAAACCTTCTTAACAGTGAGGATAAGCGTGAGGCAGGAAAAAAAAGACACCCGATCGGAAGATATGGCAAACCAGAAGACATTGCATCCGCTTCTATGTTTCTTCTTTCAGATGAAAACACATGGATAACCGGACAAGTTTTATCTCTTGATGGCGGATTATCAACCTTACGGCCTATTTGACAAATAATTAATTAAACCATTATACCTACAATTACATGCAAACTGTACTTGAAGAAGGCATCTACAACGAACTTGAACTTTACTCCGCAGCAAAACGCGCGAGCATCTTCATTGACCGGAAAAACAACTGTGTAATCGTCCAGGCAACTGACACTTACATACCGATCGAAGAGTTCAAAATAATATTCCATAAGGTTGGCGAATTCGTAAAACAAAATGACCAAATAGAAAAATTGGTCTTTGATAAGCGCTCGTTGAAAGTATTTCATCAACCGAGTATGGAATGGTATTTCACTCAATGGAAGATGGATGTGTTTCAATACGGCTTGAAAAAGCACCGCAAACTGCTTCCGGAAGATGAAGTGTTTCGTGATTCAGTTAAGATCGGGCGCGAAAAGATATTGCGCGAAAACCCTGATTTAGATCTTGATAAACTGGATATCAGGTATTACGAATCGCTGAAAGAGGCACTGGAAAATTAAAATGCATGGAAGTAGCTGATACGGATGTGGATAAGCTTAAAGCTCAGATAGATTTAGAGAAGGCTGAGATAGTTGCTTTGGAAACCAGGATAACAGAAATCAGATCTACCTTTCATGACAATGCTCACGTTCTTAAGAAAGAGTTATCTGACCAGCATGAAGTCCTAAGAAAAATCATCCGCTATGCGAACAAACTGGAGCATCAGTTAGAAAACCTTAAACATAAAGTAAACTCTATGAAAAACCTGCATAAAACCAGCATGCATTAAGGTTTTGTGCCCCATCTATTACCGACTACCACCCTGAATAGCATCTACTAAGTTACCATTAACAATTATTATTTATGCGAACCCCTCCTGAGGCATTTCTTATTTTCAGGGAAGAATTAAAAAAAATCCAGAAGCAAAAGTCACAGCTTCAGGAACAGTATCAACATGAAGTTGATGAGCTTACGGATGAGATCAGCTTTTTGAAAGAGCAAATTTCTTCTCAAAGGACGATGATGCAAATGGCGGTAGATCACGCTAAACGTCTGGAAAGTGAACTTAAGACTATAAAGAAAACTCTTTCGACTCCAAAACCTGAATAAAGTGAACGAATCTTCCATTCATTATACCGGAAAAGACATTGAAGGAATGGAAAAATTCTTTCGAAGAAATCTTATAAATTGTCTTAGTGGATTTAAGAGTGTCAACTTAATCGGTACAATTTCAGAAAACAGGGAAACTAATTTATCTGTTTTTAGTCAGGTAATCCATGTGGGGGCCACACCTCCGCTTATGGGTATTTTATTCAGACCGCACTCCGTACCCAGACATACGTTGGAGAACATACTCTCTACAGAAGTTTTTACCATTAACCATATTCACCCAGGCATATTCAAGCAGGCACACCAAACCAGCGCACGTTACCAGGTCAGTGAGTTTGACAGTACTGGCCTCACCCCTCTTTATACAGGCCAAATTTCTGCTCCCTATGTTAAAGAGTCATTTCTAAGAATCGGATTACGGTTTCAGGAGAAGTATATTTTAATGAATGATACTGTATTGATAGTAGGTAAGGTAGAAGAACTGACCATTCCCCCAAAAATAATTCAAGAAGACGGATTTATTGACCTGGAAGCTATAAAAACCATAACTTGCTCAGGGCTTGACAAATATCACACCACCTCATCCTTGGCACGCCTATCCTACCCTAAACCGGCCAAGCCATTATCCGAAATCCAATAATTTTTTTCTCATACTCAGGGTTACATTTTAGGCAAAGTGACATTAAAGATTGTACGTGTAAACATCGGTCATCTTTAAGTCAATTATTATGAATATTGCCATGGGTTTATCGGAGGATATCCATCAGAAAGAGTTTAGCGGAGTATATCAAAAATCTCTTATTAACCTAATCTACACCTCAAATCACATCATTTACAAGGCCAATGCTTTTTTTAAGAAATATGGCCTCACCCGTCAGCAATACAACGTCCTTCGCATTCTTCGCGGCCATCAATCGGACGGCGCATCGGTAAACGTGATTAAAAACCGTATGTTGGATAAAATGTCTGATGCCTCCCGCATAGTGGAAAGGCTTAGAGTAAAAGGACTGGTGGAGCGGCATCAGGACAGGGAGGACCGGAGGGCTGTCACAGTAACCATTACAGACAAGGGAGTAAACCTTCTTCAAAAAATGGATAATAGCGTAAAAGTCCTTGAAGAAGATTTCAGAAAGCTTTCTACTGAGGAAGCAGACTTATTGAATGAACTGCTCGACAGATTGAGAGACTGAAAAGCCTATACGTATACATCCTAAACATTGCCTATCACAGGGGGTTTTCTTCACATGAGTAGAAAACCCCTTCTTGTTTTTACTGACAAAGGTATTTATTGCCCGCAAGGTAAATTTTTTATTGATCCCTGGAAGCCTGTGAACCGTGCGATCATAACTCATGCTCACTCTGACCATGCCCGGTGGGGTAGCAAATATTATCTTTCTCATCTCCATTCTATACCTGTTTTAAAACACCGGCTAGGACATGATATAACCTGTGAAGGTATTGACTATGGTGAACCTCGCATGATCAATGGTGTACAGGTAACATTTTTTCCGGCGGGTCACATTCCCGGATCTGCCCAGGCCAGAGTAACCTATAAAGATGAAGTATGGGTAGCCAGTGGCGATTATAAAACAGAAGATGACGGTTTTTGCACCCCCTTTGAGCCTGTAGGCTGTCATACCTTTATCACAGAATCAACTTTTGGGTTACCCATTTATAAATGGGAAAAACAGGCAGACATATTCAAAGAAGTGAATCAATGGTGGCAAAAAAATAAGAGCGAAGGAAAAGCATCTATTCTCTGCGGCTATGCATTAGGAAAAGCTCAACGAATGCTTACCAATATAGACCCCTCTATCGGAAAAATCTTTGTACACGGGGCTATTCACAATACTAATGAAGCTCTTTTACAAGCGGGTTTAAAGCTCCCCGACACGGAAAGAGTCACCGCAGATACTAATAAGAAAGAGTTTCCCGGAAGCCTCATAGTGGCTCCACCCTCAGCCCTTGGCTCCTCCTGGATAAGAAAATTCCGTCCTTATAGCTCAGCCATAGGCAGCGGATGGATGAATTTACGCGGAGCCAAACGCAGAAGGGCTGTAGACCGGGGATTTATACTAAGTGACCATGCAGACTGGAATGGACTGAACGAAGCAGTAAAAGCCACGGGGGCTCAAAAAGTATTTGTCACTCATGGCTATACAGCAGCATTCAGTTTTTGGCTAAAGGGTAAAGGTATTGATGCTGAGGAGGTAAAAACTCAATATGAGGGTGAACTCTCAGAAATTAATGAAGGTAGTTCATCACAAAATACCGAAAAGGAACTGAATGAAGCGTAAGACACTTTAGTACGAACAAAAAGCAGGAATGTTTTAGCTCACCATTAAATAATTTTAATTATTTCCCTCATCTTCTATCTTTGTCGGGATTTTAAAATAACGACGAAGAAAGAATGGATTCAATCATTTACGTGATTCCCTTTCTGGGCATTATCGGTCTAATAGTTATGGCCGTAAAATCTGCCTGGATATCTAAGCAAGACGCTGGTGATAAAAACATGATGGAACTTGCCGGTCATATTGCCGAAGGGGCTATGGCGTTCCTCAAAGCGGAATGGAAAGTACTGGCCATTTTTGCTGTGATAGCAGGCGCTCTTCTTGCCTGGTCCGGAACCACGGTAGAGAACTCTAGCCCTGTCGTAGCGATATCTTTCGTTATAGGTGCTGTATTCTCTGCACTTGCCGGCTATATTGGTATGAATGTCGCTACCAAAGCTAATGTTCGTACAACCCAGGCTGCTCGTACCAGCCTTGCACAAGCGTTAAAAGTATCATTCACCGGAGGCTCCGTAATGGGACTCGGGGTAGCAGGACTTGCTGTTTTCGGACTTGGTTCCCTTTTCATTGTGTTTTACACAATTTATGTGGTTAACACCGGTGCCGATGTAAATGGCCTTGCCATGGAAAAAGCTTTGGAAGTACTTGCAGGATTTTCCCTTGGTGCGGAAAGTATTGCCCTTTTTGCTCGTGTAGGTGGTGGTATTTATACTAAAGCTGCTGACGTAGGGGCCGACCTGGTAGGAAAAGTTGAAGCTGGAATCCCTGAGGATGACCCCAGAAACCCCGCTACTATTGCAGATAACGTAGGTGACAATGTAGGTGATGTCGCCGGTATGGGAGCTGACCTTTTCGGATCATATGTAGCTACTATCCTGGCTACCATGGTACTTGGTCGTGAGATCAGATCTGTTGATAATTTTGGTGGTATTGCTCCGGTACTACTCCCTATGATGATCGCAGGGCTCGGTCTTATATTCTCAATTGTAGGTACCTGGTTCGTTCGTGTTAAAGATGAGAACGGAAATGTACAAAAGGCACTGAACCTTGGTAACTGGTCGTCAATCATATTAACAGCCATTGCCTCATACTTCCTGGTTACTTATATGCTTCCTGACAGCATGGCCATTCGTGGCTTTTCTTTCACTCCTCTAGATGTCTTCGTGGCCATTATTATTGGTCTGGTAGTAGGTGCACTCATGAGTATAATTACTGAGTACTACACTGCTATGGGTCGTCGTCCCGTGAACTCCATTGTAACCCAGTCTTCTACCGGTCATGCAACTAACATCATTGGTGGCCTATCAGTTGGTATGGAATCTACAGTAATGCCGATCCTCGTACTGGCAGCCGGCATTGTTGGCTCATATTCTTTTGCCGGTCTATACGGCGTGGCTATTGCCGCTGCAGGTATGATGGCAACTACAGCTATGCAGCTTGCTATTGATGCTTTCGGTCCTATTGCTGATAATGCCGGTGGTATAGCCGAAATGAGTGGTCTTCCTGAGGAAGTACGTAAGCGGACAGATAACCTTGACGCAGTAGGTAACACTACCGCTGCTGCTGGTAAAGGATTTGCCATTGCCTCTGCTGCACTTACTGCCCTGGCACTTTTTGCAGCCTTTGTAGGTGTGGCTGGCATTAACTCTATCGACCTTTACAAAGCCCCTGTGCTTGCCGCCCTGTTTATTGGCGCCATGATACCTTTCATTTTCTCCTCGTTGGCTATCGCCGCAGTAGGCCGTGCAGCCATGGATATGGTGAAAGAAGTTCGCCGCCAATTCCGTGAAATACCAGGCATTATGGAATACAAAGCCAAGCCTGAATACGAAAAGTGCGTGGAGATTTCTACTCAGGCCTCAATTCGTGAAATGATCCTGCCTGGTGCTATCGCTCTCGTAGCCCCTCTTATCGTCGGGTTTGGACTGAAAGGCGTTTTTGCTGAAGCTTCGTCTGCAGAAATCCTTGGCGGTATGCTGGCGGGGATTACCGTATCCGGCGTACTTATGGGAATGTTCCAGAACAACGCAGGTGGTGCATGGGATAACGCTAAGAAGTCATTCGAGAAAGGCGCCATGATTAACGGCAAAATCGAATACAAAGGGTCTGAGGCACATAAAGCATCTGTGACCGGCGATACGGTAGGTGACCCTTTTAAAGACACCTCTGGCCCTAGCATGAATATTCTAATTAAGCTTACCTCTATTGTAGCCCTGATCATTGCTCCTCATATAGCCGTGGACACAGACCATAGCGAATCTGCTGCTATTCAGGAAGAAGTAAAGGAAATCAGTGTGCAGGCAGAAGAAAGCCCTGTAACCGAAACTGAGACAATAGAGGTTGTTGAAGTAATAGAGAAGGCCAACTAATATTGGTTGAGAACACTATACGGAGGGCTGCCTGCATATGCGGGCAGCCTTTTATTTTGACATCTTTATGCACTAAACCTTTTCCTAAAAGTACTGATCCAACCGTTAGGAGAAGGTGTATGGCAAGGGGCTTTTATTTCCTCTATCCCTTTCATCGTAGCTTCATACCCTATCTCGAATAGCTCATCAGCCTTTCCGAAATCAAAAATTGTGTAATTTCTTGCTTGCTTTGGTTCGATCAGATGATCACAGGCTTTAAGCTTATCCTTTACCGTTTGCCATACTGCCAGCGCAAACGTACGGGCAATAATATGCGCCATTCCATTTACCTCCTGCTCACCTGAAATGCAGTTGACATGAACACCTATTAGCTTCTTGCAGCAATCACGAATACAATCTACCGGGAAATTATTCGTGAGTCCTCCGTCAACATAATAATGGTCACCAATCTGGACAGGCTCAAATAAAACAGGCAAAGTAGCCGAAGCCAGTACCTTATCATACAAGGTCCCTGATTTAAAAATGACATTTTCCCCTGTATTAATATTGGTAGTCGAAACATATAGAGGCTTTTGCAGGTAGTTAAAATTATCTGTCCGGATGTAGCTCTTGAGCACCTCCCGAAGAAAATCAAGCTGTAAAAATCCAAGCCGGGGAATTCGCAAGGAAAATGTTTTGGCAAGTTGTTTTCCACGAAACACTTCTCTGATAGCAGCAGGGCTTAGTCCCGCTGCGTATAATGCACCGATGACGGCTCCCATACTCGTTCCAGCAACACATCCAACCTTAACACCAGATTCTTCCAGCGCCTGCAGAACGCCAATGCTCATAATTGTCCTTGCCCCGCCTCCGCTTATTACAAGTCCTGTATCCGTTACCGGTTGCCTATTTTCGTTTTCGCCCATCTTAGCCTCCTTTCATTTCTTAACGAATAGTAAGGCAAAAGTTTGCACCCCACTCACCTAATTGTTTAAAAACGACATAAAAACCTTCTTTACAACATGGGGTTCATGACAGTGAATACACAGTATCTATTGAACATGGGTAGTCATTATTAGTCAGAAACGATAAGGAGGCTATTTGAAACAATTCGCTCAACTCTTTACGGAATTAGATCAAACCAACAAGACCAATGAAAAGGTAGCAGCACTTAAACGCTACTTTTCCCTGGCTCCTGACCAGGATAAACTGTGGGCCTTGGCCTTATTTACTCACAAAAGACCTAAGCGGCAGGTCAACAGCCCCTTGCTACGCCAGTGGGCTCGCGAACAGGCGGGCATTCCAGAGTGGTTATTTGATGAATCCTACCATGTAGTAGGTGACCTGGCAGAAACTATGTCCCTCCTACTCCCCTTTCCAAGCCAGGAAAACGATGAAGGCCTCACCTACTGGATGGAATACATTCTTGCCATGGCTGGTATGGAGGAAGAGGAAAAGAAATACCATATCCTGCAGGCCTGGGATCGGATGACTAAATACGAGCGATTTGTCTTTACAAAGCTAATGACCGGTGGCTTCAGACTGGGTGTATCTCAGGCTTTGGTGGTCCGTGCTATTGCAGAGGTAAATGATATAGATAAAGCCATTATCGCGCACCGGATCATGGGTAACTGGACCCCACAAAGTGAAACTTTTGAAAGCCTTGTTCTGGAAGAGAGCCAGGGAGATGACCTGAGTCGCCCCTACCCTTTCTACCTTGCTTATCCTCTTGAGAGTGCCCCTGAAGAGTTAGGCAGCCCCTACCAATGGCAGGCTGAGTGGAAGTGGGACGGCATTCGCAGTCAATTTATATTTCGAGGAGGGAATGTTTATATATGGTCTCGTGGGGAGGAGTTAATTACTGACAAGTTTCCTGAACTACATGCACTACAGGACTACCTTCCCGACGATGTGGTTATCGATGCAGAAATAATGCCTTATAAAGACGGGACTCCCCTCCCCTTTGCCTCTCTGCAGACTCGGATAGGTCGTAAAAATGTCACGAAAAACATCCTTAAAAAGGCTCCGGCGGTACTTTTTGCCTATGACCTGCTGGAGTTACATGGAGAGGATCTGAGAAAGGAGCCTATGAGCAAACGCAGGTCTTTGCTCGAGGAAATAGCAGATGAAGCCGCAAAAAGTGGCGTGCTACTACTGTCTCCCACTGTTAATTTCGCTTCTTGGAGTGACTTAGCCCACTTAAGAGAAAAAAGCAGAGAGTATTATGCTGAAGGGTTTATGCTGAAGCATGTTGACTCTCCCTACCAGGTAGGGAGGAAGCGGGGCGACTGGTGGAAGTGGAAAGTGGAGCCTCTATCTATAGATGGAGTACTGTTGTATGCTCAGAAAGGACATGGCCGGCGAGCAGACCTATACTCAGACTATACCTTTGCCGTATGGGACGTGGACACCCTGGTTCCTTTTGCCAAGGCTTACTCAGGGCTTACCGATACTGAGATGAAGAAAGTGGACAATTTCGTTAAGCGCAACACGAAAGAACGGTTTGGGCCCGTACGAACAGTAAAGCCGGAGCTGGTCTTTGAGATAGGATTTGAAGGTATTCAGTCAAGTAGTCGGCATAAAAGTGGGGTAGCCGTCCGCTTTCCACGAATGCTGCGATGGCGCCTTGATAAAAAGCCGGAAGAAGCCAACACACTGGAAGAGTTACAAAGCTTGTTAGAAGTGTATGGACCAGATTCGCCAAAAATCTCCGAAACCAATAATTAAAATGCCTAAGCGTAATTCAGGTAAAACGGCATACCCGGTGACGGAAGTTGCCGATGCCTGGTTTGAACAGAAAGGATGGAAACCCTTCCCCTTTCAAAAAAAAGTATGGGAAAACTTTCTCGCTGACAAAAGCGGCTTGCTCAATGCACCGACAGGCAGTGGGAAAACTTATGCCTTATGGGTGCCTTGTCTGCTAGACTATATCAGGAAGAATCCAGAGACCTACAAAACACCTAAAAAAAACGGCCTGCAGGTACTTTGGATCACTCCCCTCCGTGCCTTGGCAAAGGATATACGCCTGGCCATGCAGCATTTATGCTTTGATCTAGAAATCCCCTGGGAGGTAGGTTTAAGAACCGGAGACACCAGCTCGGCAGAAAGACAAAGGCAACGTAAAAATGCCCCGGAATGCCTGATTACCACTCCGGAAAGTATGCATCTTATGCTTGCGCAAAAAGATGCGCGCCATTTTTTCAAAGGCCTGCGTGCCGTCATTGTAGACGAATGGCATGAACTACTGGGTACCAAGCGTGGGGTTCAGGTAGAACTGGCCCTGTCCCGAATACGACATTTTAATAAACACCCCATCAAGGTCTGGGGTGTATCAGCCACCATCGGCAATTTAGATCAGGCCTTAGATGTATTACTTGGTATAAAAGACTCAGCAGATCACGTTATTGTCAGAGCAAAGGTGGATAAAAAGCTCAGAATAGATAGCATTTTACCTGATGAGGTGGAGAAATTTCCCTGGGCCGGACACCTCGGCATTAAGCTATGGGATAAGGTGATGCCAATCCTGAATAAGAGCCAGACAACCCTTCTCTTTACTAACACCCGTTCTCAGACTGAAATATGGTACCAGAGACTACTGGATAAACACCCTGAACTAGCCGGAGCCATGGCCATGCATCATGGCAGTCTTGATAACAGCGTACGCGGCTGGGTAGAAGAAGCACTGCACAAAGGCAGGCTTCAATTAGTGGTATGTACGAGTAGTCTGGATCTTGGTGTCGATTTTAGACCTGTGGAAACCGTAATACAAGTAGGGTCTCCTAAAGGCGTGGCCCGGTTCATGCAACGTGCCGGCAGGAGTGGCCACCAGCCGGGGGCAGTAAGCCATATATATTTCCTGCCTACTCATTCACTGGAGCTCATAGAAGCCGCAGCGCTTAAAGAAGCTGTACTCACCGGTCAGTTTGAAAGCAGGAAACCACTGGAAAAAAGTATAGATGTCCTGGTGCAATACCTGGTAACTCTGGCCGTCGGTGAAGGGTACTATCCTCAGGATATTCTTGAAGAGGTAAAAACCACCTTTTCATTCCAAAACCTCACTGATGCAGAATGGGAATGGGCCCTCACATTTGTTACCACCGGTGGCAAAAGTCTGGGACAGTATGATGAATTTCAAAAAATAGAAGTTAGTGAAGAAGGCTATTACAAAGTAACCAGCCGCAAGACCGCCATGAGACACCGGCTATCCATTGGCACTATTGTAAGTGATCCCGTAATGAAAGTGAAGTTTGTTGGCGGTGGGTTTATTGGCACTGTCGAGGAAGGCTTTGCAAGTAAGCTGAACCGGGGGGATGTCTTTTGGTTTGCCGGGCGAAGCCTGGAATTTGTCCGGATAAAAGAGCTTACGGTACAGGTTAAAAAGGCAAAAAAGGTAAAAGGCACTGTACCTCGCTGGGCCGGAGGCCGTATGCCACTAAGCTCTCAAATGAGCCGTATGATCCGTAAAAAGCTCGAAGATGCACGAAATAATCGCTATGATAGCATTGAACTAAGAACAATAATGCCCCTCCTTCAGCTACAATCTAAGTGGAGTGTCATACCTACTATGAAGGAGTTATTGGTTGAAAACTTTAAATCCAGGGAAGGGTATCACCTATTCTTTTACCCATTTGAAGGCCGCGCCGTCCATGAAGTATTGGCTGCCCTGGTAGCTTATCGTATCAGTGTTAGCATGCCTGTCACCTTCTCATTAGCCATGAATGACTATGGGTTTGAACTACTTACAGATATAGAAATAAGGGCCGAGGATGTCCTGGAGTTAGATGTTTTCAGTGAAGACAACCTACTGGAAGATGTAAAATCAAGTATAAACGAGGCTGAAATGGCCAGGCGCAGGTTCAGGGAAATAGCAGCTATAGCCGGTCTCATCTTTCAGGGCTACCCAGGCAAGCCGATCACCAATAAACATTTGCAGGCCTCATCAGGAGTGCTGTACGATGTATTTCAGGAATATGACCCTGATAATCTGCTGATAAAGCAGGCAGAAGAGGAGGTATTGAGTCTTCAGATTGAGCAATCAAGACTTACCGAAGCTATCCATAGAATAAACCAGCAACAGCTAATAATAAAAAATCCCCCAAAGCCTACCCCATTTGCGTTTCCGATAATGGTAGACAGGCTCAGGGAGAAATTGACCTCCGAAAAACTGGAGGATAGGATTTTAAAACTTCAGCTTCAGTTGGAGAAATATGCTGAAACTGGTGAATAGTTACTCAGCACGTGTCCATGTAGTCGTACGCCCTATTAGCGAAAAGCCGATGTACCCGCGAACATCCAGGGTATTACCATTATCTGAAAGAGTCATGATACAGTCATAAGTTTTACCCTTTTTGGGGTCATAAATTTCCCCGTCCTCGTACTCGCCATCACCCTCGTACTCAAACCCTTTAAGGATCTGAAGTCCCATGACCTTACGGCTGCGAAGCTTAGGCTCTGGGTTTTCCCGATCCAGCTTTACAGAACCATCCTCACGATTAGGCTCTTTTAGCCAGATGATTTTGCCACAATACTCGTCGCCACATTTGTATATTTCAATTTTGGCCTCTTTCTCTTCATTCCACCATACACCTACTACATCATCAGCAGAAACATTAGCCATAACCTGACTAAAAGAGAAAATCATCAGTGCAAATACGCCAAAAATAAAATGTAATTTTTTCATACCATTAATTGAGTTTACTGAATCCTGTCCAAAATAGGTGCCAAACTTTAATTATTCAAATAATATCTCAGTCCTGTTCGCTTTCAGCTACAACATTTGAGCCTTTAACGTGAAGCCTGAAGTAATCTACTTGAATAACAGCCCATTGCTCCGGATGTAACAATAGAAATATCTGAACCTGAATTTGTCAAATTAAAATACCCGGCCTAATTTTGCAGTTCGTAGATTGATCCTGCCCCATCAATAACGGTGATAGAAGCCATATCTCAACATACTCTCTCCTGTACTATCGAATTAAAAGGCCAGCGATTAAGCCTGCTTCCTCAAAAATGCCTTTTCTGGCACGAGGAAAAAACACTTATTCTATCAGATCTGCACCTGGGCAAAGCCGGACACTTTCGCAAAGCTGGCATACCCATCCCGGGAAATATTCATTTTGATGACCTTCAACTGCTGGATGAGTTAATAAAGACATGGAAGCCAGTTAATATTATTTTTATAGGTGATCTTTTTCACAGTGATGTCAATAGTGAGTGGCTGGTATTTGAAAAATGGCTCGAATCACATCATTCACTATCTTTTATTTTAGTTAAAGGCAATCATGATATTCTCCCTCCAGCTCTCTATAAAAATAGCCGGATGGCTATTTTTGAGGATTGTCTGGAAGCTTTACCCTTTCTTTTTTGTCATATACCTCCCGGATCTCACAACAGAAACGAAGAAAGCTATACGCTGTCCGGACATCTTCACCCTGGAGTGAAACTTCAAGGCTTCGGAAGGCAGTCCGAGACCCTGCCTTGTTTTCACTTTGGTAATGATGGTGCTGTATTACCTGCTTTCGGAAGGTTTACTGGTTTAAGCAGAATAAAACCTGCCCCGGGGGATAAGATTTTTGCCATTGCCGGAACCCGTGTAATTTCCTTCTGATTAATAAAAAAGAAGCCCGGTTTTTATATATCAAGCACACTTCATTACTTCTCCTTACATCACTTATTGGCAAATGATGAGGAAAAAATGCTATTTAGAGGTTACTATTTTTAAACAGGGAGTATAAACACTTGAAGCGGTACAATGAAGGATAAGGAAATCCTTTCCAAAATCCATAAAGGAGATGAGCGTGCCCTGGACTATCTGTATAAGAAGCATTATCGCATGATGGTCCGCATGATCATTTCCAATAACGGTACTGAACAGGAGGCACAGGACATTTATCAGGATGCCCTAATTGTTTTCTGGCAAAAGGCCGCGTCAGGTGAATTAGTACTCACCTCTAAAATAAGTACTTATTTGTATAGCATTTGTCTGAACCTCTGGAGAAAAGAGCTTGATCGTAAGAGCCGATTATCAAATGAGGAAAAAGACGGTGAAGAGTATATGGATAATGATCGTGAAGAACGTGTGAGAATTATTCATGATTGCATTGCCCAGTTGGGCGATACTTGTCAAAAACTGCTGACGCTTTACTATTTTGATGGTTTATCTATGGAAGATATAGCTGTAAAGATAGGTTTGGCTAATAGCGATACAGCAAAAACAAAAAAGTATAAATGCAAAAAGCGCCTTGATTCACTAGTAAAAAGTAAATACTCGGCGAGCGACTTTTTGGATTAGAATGAGCGAAAATTTTTACCATAGCGACAAAATCGACGCCTACTTCAACCAGGCTATGAGCGAAGGCGAACGACAGTTATTTGAGCAACAGGTAGCACAGGATCCCTTGCTCAGAAATGAGTTCGATTTACAGCAGGATATTATCGAGTCTCTTAAAGAAACCCGCCGGGTTGAGCTAAAGAGTCGATTACAAAATATTCCCACACCGGGCACAGGGCTTATTTCTGTTCCTGCTCAGTTTATAGGTGGGGCAATGCTCGTGGGCGTTTTAGCCCTGGTAGGTTATTTCATGTGGGAAGATCCATTTGCAGAGCAGCAGGATCAAATTGACCTTACAGCAAATAACTTATTCATCATTGAGCAACAGGACATTCCAGCGCGTCCACAGGTAGTATTAATACCTGAAGATAAGGCGGAGGATGAAAGCATACCAGAATATAAAGCAGGTTTAATAAAGGACGAGGTAACTGCATCCCTGAACCTGACTGACAAAGCAAGCTCACGAACAGAAGAGGTAAGCGAGCCAACAGCAAGTATAGACTTACCGAACTTAATGGAGGATTCGGAAGGTGATGGCGATGCTATCGATAATACGCAGATTGAACTACCTGAAAGCGGTCTTGATCCGCTTGAAGAGAACCTCACGGACAATGTAGAGATAGAGCATATTTCTACCAAAAGTGAAAAGCGTCAATACCAGTTCTATAATGGTAAGCTTTATCTCTATGGCTCTTTTGGAAGTGTGCCGTATGAAATTCTGGAAATTAATGGAAAAAAGGGCAAATCATATTACCTGTACCATAATGAACTATACTACAGGCTAAACAGCAACCAAATGGATATCAAGCCATTGCTGGAAATAACAAATAAGAAAATTGTCCGCGAGCTGGATATCGTTCGCACCAATAAGTAATAACTTCTATCTAATAGAATAAAGTCGTCCGCTCTCTTGCGGGCGACTTTTTTAATTATCCCCTATTCATGCCCCCCTCAATCTTGGTCTTCCTTAACGTTTTTTAACCGCCCTCTCCCTGTTATGTGGCGTATAACCTATATCTTGCAGGCCATATACCAAAACAGGCATCATATAGGTTAGTCTTTTAGAATTATTAACTTTGGCCCTGGCATGGATGATAAAGCAAAAAAGTACCGTAAGAAAAAGAAGCTGGGCAGCTACCCTTTTATTAGTGTAGTATTCAGCATCACGATGGCCCTGTTTGTTATGGGACTATTTGGCTTGCTTATTCTCCACGCACAAGCACTAAAGAAGGGGATAAAGGAAAATGTAGAGATGCAGGTATACCTGAATCAATACATAACCGACACAGAGCAGCAGCGTATCTTAAAAACGCTCGAAAGTAAACCCTACGTACTTAACCGAAATGACGAGCCTGTCATTGCTTTTATAAGTAAAGAGGAAGCAGCTAAAGACCTGGTCGAAGGTACCGGTGAAGAGTTTGTGGAACTACTCGGAGAAAATCCGCTGCGGGATGCTTACGTAATAAACATAGCTGAGTCATTTCAGGACCCTGATCGCCTGGAGGGTGTCCGGGAAGAAACTGAAAACATTAGCGGGGTATTCGAGGTGACCTATAACCGCAACATGATCAGCTCCATTAATGAGAACCTGACCAAGGTAAGTATTGTCATTGCTGCATTTGCCGTAATTCTTCTTTTGGTTGTTGTGATTCTGATTAATAACACCATGAAACTGGCCCTGTTTAGCCAGCGTTTTCTAATTCGCAGCATGCAACTTGTAGGAGCTACGGGAGGGTTTATTCGTAAGCCTTTTATCAAGAGAGCCACCATTCATGGCGCTGTGAGTGGTGTGCTTGCATGCGCCCTGCTGGCAGGTCTCCTTTACTATGGTACGCGCACCATCTCTGATCTTGAGAAGCTTCAGGACAGAGAAAGTATTTTAATCCTGTTTGGTGTATTAATCATTACCGGAGCTTTTATCGGTCTGTTGAGCACCTTCCGATCGGTGAATAAATACCTGAAAATGTCCCTGGACGAACTATATTGATTATGAGTGAGAAAGATAATCTTGCATTCGGAAAAAAGAACTATGTGTTAATGCTGGTAGGCATTGGCATTATCATCGCTGGCTTTACCATCATGAGTCTTGATAATGAGCCTCATGGGTTTGGATTCCTGGGTCTGACCCTGGGTCCTATCATAGTAATGGCAGGATTTATTTTTGAGTTTTTTGCTATTTTTTACAAATCGAAGAGTGAATGACCATAATCGAAGCCCTCATTTTGGGCATCGTACAGGGGTTGACAGAGTTTTTGCCCATAAGCAGTAGCGGACATATAGAGCTGGGTAAATTCCTGCTCGGCATCAAAGTTAAGGACAATCTTTTGTTTTCAGTGATTGTTCATTTTGCCACTGCGCTCAGCACTATTGTAGTTTTCAGAAAAGATATTGCGGACCTCCTCAAAGGTCTGTTTGCTTTTCAATGGAATGAGTCTACCCAATACGTATCCAAACTGATAATATCGATGATCCCTGTCGGGCTTGTCGGTGTATTTTTTGAAGACCAGATCAGTGCGTTTTTTGACGGAAATATCCTGCTTGTCGGTGCTATGCTACTGGTTACCGGTTTGCTCCTTACGTTTACCTATTATAAAAAGGACACTCAAAAATCGGTTTCCTATACCAAGGCATTTATCATAGGGATAACTCAGGCAATCGCTATTCTTCCGGGAATAAGCCGAAGCGGGACTACCATAGCTACGGCTCTTCTGCTCAATGTAGATAAGGCCAAGGCGGCCAGGTTCTCATTTCTAATGGTGCTGGCCCCAATAATTGGTGCCTCACTTTTAAAGTTAAAGGACTACATGGAGGCTGGCACTGGCGCAGGAGATATCTCAACCACTGCTTTACTTGCAGGCTTCATCGCAGCCTTTGTGTCAGGCTTGCTGGCTTGCCAATGGATGATAGCCATAGTTAAACGCGGAAAGCTTATCTATTTTGCTATCTACTGTTTCATTATTGGCTTTATTGCCATCCTTAGCATGATCTGATATGGATAATTCGTTTGATTTTCAGGCCGGAGAAGTTCTGCTAATCGACAAGCCTATGGAGTGGACTTCTTTTGACGTAGTCAAAAAGGTTCGGGGTATGACCCGCGTCAAGAAAGTCGGTCATGCTGGTACGTTAGACCCTCTGGCTACAGGTCTCCTTATTATATGTACAGGTAAAAAGACGAAAAGCATAGAAGGGTATCAGGCACAGGAAAAGGAATATGAAGCTACCATGAGACTGGGCGTTACCTCAGAATCTCATGACCTGGAACAGGAACTTACTGAGCAAATTGATGTCTCCCACATTACTGCTGAGGAGGTGGAAAAGTTGAAAGAAACTTTTACCGGGGACATTTTACAAATACCGCCTATGCACAGCGCGGTTAAGGTAGATGGTAAACGGGCCTACAGTCTGGCCCGAAAAGGCAAAGAAGTAAAAATAGATCCCCGTCAGGTGACTATACGCGAGCTTGAATTTCAGGACATAACTCTTCCTGAGGTAACTTTCAGGGTGGTTTGCACGAAAGGAACCTATATACGAAGTCTGGTGCGGGACATGGGAGAAAAACTAGGTGCCGGTGCGGTAATGACTTCACTCCGGAGAACCCGGATTGGCGAGTTTGATGTCAATAATGCCTGGGAACTGAAAGAACTGGAAGCAAAGATAAAAGGTAGAGCAGAATGAAAATATACCGCAGCGCGGAAGGCTTCAAGAAGCTAACCAATCCGGTAGTTACGAGCGGCACCTTCGATGGCGTCCATATTGGCCACCAAAAAATACTCGAACGCGTACGGGAGGTGGCTCGCCAGACAGGAGGAGAAACGGTATTGATTACATTCTGGCCTCACCCGCGCCTCATTCTAAACCCGGATGATGACTCGCTAAAGCTTCTATCGACATTTGAAGAAAAGTCAGCCTTACTTGAGAAATTCGGTATAGACCATCTTATACAGATCCCCTTTACTAAAGAATTCAGTCAGACAACTTCAGAGGAGTTCATTCGCCACATCCTTATTGATACGATAGGCACTAAACGGTTAGTGATCGGTTATGATCATCGTTTTGGCAGAAATCGTGAAGGAAGTTTTGAACACTTACAGGCGAACTCTGATAGATATGGCTTTAAAGTAGAAGAAATATCCCGGCAGGACATAGACGACAGCGCTGTAAGCAGCACTAAAACCAGAAAAGCTCTGACCTCAGGTGATGTAGCCACTGCTACCGGTTTTCTGGGAAGGCCGTATACCCTGACCGGGGAAGTAGTGCATGGCGATAAAATTGGTCGTCAGCTAGGTTACCCCACGGCCAACATCCGGCCTCATTATTCCTACAAACTGATTCCTGCTCATGGCATTTATGCTGTGGAGGTAGATGTACAAGGCACGCGGTACGGAGGAATGCTTAATATCGGTACCCGCCCTACCTTCAATGGCAAACGGGAAACGATAGAGGTCTACTTATTTGACTTTGACCGGGTTATTTACGGGGAGGAATTGACCCTTCACTTTATTCATCGGGTCCGGGATGAAGTGGCTTTCGGATCGAAAGAGGCTTTAATAGAAGCCATGAAGAACGACGAAGTGGAAAGTCGTAAGGTTCTCGGTCTTTCCAAATAAACCACGTTCCTATCTGATTTTTCCTTGAAAGGCTATTTTTTGGGCGTTATTATTGATTATTTTGAGCCACAGCAAACAGTGTCAAGTCTGTTTGCTGCTACTAACGATTCAAACCCAAAACTGATATGATCCAGAAAACGGTAGAGAATGCAGAAGCTGCTGTAAAGGACATTAGCGATAATATGGTGCTAATGCTCGGCGGATTCGGCCTGTGTGGCATTCCGGAGAACTGTATAAGCGCCCTGCTCAAGTCAGGTGTCAAAGGCCTTACCTGCATTAGTAATAATGCGGGAGTAGACGACTTTGGAATAGGCTTGATGCTACAATCCAGGCAGGTAAAGAAAATGATATCCTCCTATGTAGGTGAGAATGCGGAATTTGAAAGACAGCTACTACAGGGTGAGCTGGAAGTTCAGCTTATTCCTCAAGGTACACTCGCAGAAAGAATCCGTGCAGGTGGCGCCGGTATACCCGCATTTTTCACGCCTGCCGGTGTGGGTACAGAAATAGCAGAAGGAAAAGAGATAAGAGAATTTCACGGTAAGAAATACCTGATGGAGGAGTGGCTGCAGGCTGACTTCGCCCTGGTAAAGGCCTGGAAGGGTGATACGGCAGGGAACCTTATATTTAAGGGTACGGCACGTAATTTTAATCCCCTGATGGCCGCAGCAGGAAAAATCACCATCGCAGAGGTGGAAGAGCTTGTGCCTGCCGGCGAACTCAATCCAAATGAGATACACACACCTGGTATCTATGTACAGCGAATATTCCAGGGCTCAGGTTACGAAAAACGTATCGAGCAACGAACTGTCCGCGAGGCATAATTTTTTTCATCATCTCAAACTAGAAATCAATGGCTTTAGATAAAATCGGAATTGCCAAAAGAATTGCCCGCGAGATCAGCAATGGCATGTATATCAACCTGGGCATAGGCATTCCTACCTTAGTGGCAAACTACATCCCTGATGATATAGAGGTCGTGCTACAATCTGAAAACGGGTTACTGGGCATAGGTCCCTTCCCTACTGAGGAAGAAGTTGATGCTGACCTTATCAATGCCGGAAAGCAGACTGTGACTATGCGTCCTGGTTCGGTCTTGTTTGACAGTTCAGAAAGCTTTGCCATGATCCGGGGTGGTCATGTGCACCTTACTATTTTAGGTGCGATGGAGGTATCTGAAAATGGAGATATTGCAAACTGGAAAATACCTGGAAAGATGGTGAAGGGTATGGGGGGCGCAATGGACCTGGTGGCAAGTGCCGAAAACATCATCGTTGCAATGCAGCACCGGAGCCGGAGTGGCCAGAGTAAGCTTCTGAAGGAGTGTACTCTGCCCATCACGGGCATTAAGTGCGTAAAGAAAATAGTGACAGACCTCGCGGTACTGGACGTACTTCCTGAAGGAGGCTTTACGCTGGTAGAAAGAGCACCCGGCGTATCAGTAGACGAAATAAAGGAAGCCACCGAAGGAAAACTAGTCGTGGAAGGTGACGTGCCGGAGATGATTATATAGGAAATAATAAGGTGAACCTTTTTAAAATAAAGAGGTTCACTTGCTGTTAACTAATCACTATTTCCCTATGATGGACATCATAATCACAATATTGGTAAATGCGGTGGTCTTTCTACTGGCATCCAAAGTAATGAGTAGTGTATACCTCCGCAGTTTTGGCACAGCCATTTGGGTAGCCATATTGTTCGGTATCATTGGCTGGTTGCTGGGCTGGCTGTTTACCTTTTTAGTGAATGCATTGACGCTAGGCATTTTCTGGATAACAGGACTTAGTATCGTTATCAGAATTATCGTAAACGCGATTGTTATTGAAATTGTCGATAAACTCAGCAGTGGATTCGACACTAAAGGATTCAGCCCGAATATCATACTGGCCATACTGATAGCAATTGCAGGTGCACTGACGGATTACCTCCTTTACAGCACGTAAGTTTTTTGGCCTCAGAAAACAAGGGTCGTGCCATGGTGCGACCTTTTATTTTTTTATCCGACTTCTCAAAAAATCATGAAAACAGCTCTTAGCCTTACTCTTTTTCTTTCCTTTTGCGCATCAGCCCTGGCACAGGGCCGGGCAGCACTTGTGGAGGAAGATGATGTGTGGAAATATGGTATTCATTTTTCAAACTGGCAACAGGATGGTGGTGGCGGACTAAGTATCTCAACACCCTTTTACAAAGGTCTGGCCTTCCGCTTTAAGGGGCAGCTAATGATTCATGAGTACTTTAATCAAACCACCGGAGAAACCAATCTGGCTCAATATGCGGGAGGTTCTGCGGGTCTGGCATTTATAGTGGGGCGTATCGGCGAAACGGTAAGAATTTATGGAGAGGGTGGCCCTGTAGTTGTGATTCCATCAGAGGAACTGAGCAATTCGAATTCCAAATTCGGCGGATATGCATTATTAGGTAGTGAGTGGATTGCTTCCAGGTCACGAACCTATTTGTCATTCTTTATAGAAACAGGCTATGTTGGCACGCTCGCGCGTGCAGATCTGGCTCCGCGTAGCCCCTACTTTGCTACAGGGTTTATGCTCAATGCAGGAATCCGCTTACATCCCTGAAAGGGTTGACAGATCAAACAGTTCCCGTCTGCATATCCTTGTTTCCTGGGGGTAGCCTAGTGCATTATTAATATAGGTAACCCCATCGATTGTCGTTTCCCTGTTTACGTGACTATGTCCGTAAATATGGACATCGGCTCCGAAAGCCCGCACCTGCTTATCCAGCTTATTGGTACCTAGTACCGGATAAACTATACGATGGTGATCAGGAATGTACGTAGGCATAACATCAATCCGGGGCAGGTAGTGGCTGTAGGTTACAACTCTGGAGGCTTCCGGCGTTCTGACCTGAGACTTATTTCGATCTAAAAAGTGCTTGGTGACGGCCTCCATGTCCATGCTGTCGGGCCATCTGCACCAGACGAAGTCCTGCCACGCATCTCTGAGCTTAGGGGTAAGTTCACCAAAACTGAAATCATACCAGGCATAGAGAGGTACTATATACGTATCCCCTATAACGCGTGGCCGGGTTTCCACCCCTGCATCTATAGCCATTGAGATCAGTTCTTTTTCCTTATCCAGACTGTCTCCCGCATAGTTCACTGTCCAGAGGTCATGATTTCCTGGTATAAAAAACACCTTTTTGAACTTAGCGGTAAGAATTCTAAACGTATCCTTTACCACTTTCAGGTCATGACCTATATCTCCAGCCATTATCAGAACATCTTCCGTATAGTCCTGATGACTCAGGTTGGCAATCCATTTATAATTTTCAGGGAAATCAGAATGAATATCAGACAGGGCAAATAGACGCATGGCGCAAAAATGAGAAAATCTATGGTAACGCCACACTTATAAAAAAAATATCCTCCAAAAGCTAATGCTAAAGGAGGATTTCCCATCTACAAGGATATTAGTTAAGTCAGGAATTAGCAGATGGTAATTTTAATGCTTTGTGGCTTTTTTGAGCCTTTTCAGGGCATTATCCGCTGAATCATGAAGCTTATACACTTCTTTATTCGTTTTATCGGCTATCTGACTGCCGCTTTTACGCAAGGCACTTGAAATTTCGGCACGAGTTTCTTCACCAGACTTGGCGGCCAATAGAACTGCTCCGGCAAACCCAACGACAAATCCTCCCAGTGTTAATGTAACAATCTCCAGAGTATTATCTTTCTTAGGTTCCGGCACGATCTCCTGGCCCCCCCAAAGGGCACCAACCCTGTTTTTGAAGTACCTTCCAAAATTATCTAATATATCGTGCACTTGCTCTTTGCGCTTATCTGTGGTATTTCTCATATGCAACCTTAATGTTTAAAAAAGTTAGTTCCTTGTATTTAGGAACCCACATATGGAAAAAAGGTTTTGAGGGATTAGGATTTAGGGCAAAAAAAGAGGCCTCGGCATTTCTGCGCGAGACCTTTCAACCAGCTATATGATTCAAATATACACCTTGATTTTTAAATATCACCACCTATTAGACTAACAAGCAAAAATTAACGATGAATACATATATTGACAAGACAAGGTTATTTGCTGAGTATCGTAAACTCTACGCGGCGATTAATCTGACGGCCTTCATCAGTTTCGTTAGTCGCTTCCGGCTTAGACTCTCCGTGTCCCACTGCGGTAATTCTGTCTGCTTCAAAGGTCTTTTGCACCAGGTAATCACGCACAGCATCTGCCCTACCCTGTGATAAGGTTTCATTATATCCGTCAGATCCTTTATTATCTGTATGTCCGGCGATTTCAATCTTAAGCGTGGGGTTCTCCATTAATAAGCTGACTACTCTGTCAAGCTCAGGATAGGATTCAGGACGTAAAACTGTTTTATCGAAATCGAAGTATATTCTGTCAAGCCTTACCGTCACGCCGACTTCCAGCGGGGTAAGGTACAGGTTTTTCATAACGGTTAGCCCATACTCGCCCGGCTCCTCTACCGCTACACTATCGAAAAGCTCAATAAAACCTTCTTCTTTAATATGGAAGTAATAGATGCCTTTAGATGGTAGTGGTGTTTCATAGAAACCATCCAGTTCATCAGACTGGACAGTTGTATAAGGTATGCTCACACTATCTATGCGAACATCTGCCGCAACCGCATCATCAGTTTTGGCATTAAGTACCATGCCGCTGAGGGTAATGACAGGTTCCGGCTCAGGCTCTTTGACAATAGGAACCAGGCCGAGAATATCGAGTCCCCCACCATCAGCCGACATGTATGCCCTGGTGGTAAAAGCTGTTTCGCCTGCAGCATCAATCGTATAGTAGGCGTCGAACCCTCCCGTATTTACAGGTTCGCCAATATTTTCAGGCTCTGACCAGTTTTTCCAGGTATCATCCAGTCTTACAGTTTTATAAATATCGCTATTACCATATCCGCCGGGGCGGTTACTCGCAAAGTACATGGTTTTATTATCAGGAGCTAGAAAAGGCCCGAACTCATCCATGTGGGTGTTGATAGGGTCACCGAGCTTCTCAGGCTCGCTCCATGAACCATCATCCTGCTTGTAGCTGGCATATATGTCACTGTATTTGCTCTTAGCTCTTTCACTAAAGTACATAAGAAGTACCTCGTTATCATAAGACAGAAAACCCCCGGAAAACATGCCGTTATCCATATCTTCGTACTTAGGTATATCCAATTCAACAGGGTCACTCCAGCCTCCATCATCTTTACGTGAGGTAAGGCTAAAGCCCTTGCTGTTTTTCTTTTCACCTCCGCGGATGAGCAGGGTATTCCCGTTTAAGGAAATACTCATTACCTGATTGAACCGGTTTCTATTTAGGGGCTCCTCCATACGGACGGCTTTGCTCCAATTTCCTGTAGAATCTTTACGACAGTACCAGATGTCCTGGCTATTGTCCACTCCGTACTTATTATCTGGATGATTGGCAATAAAAAAATATAGCGTGGACCCATCCGGAGCAACAAGGGGAGCTGAGTCATTAAAGCGGCTGTTTACATTGAGGCCTAACTTGACAAGCTCATGAGTTGGTTCTTCATATCCCTCCTCAATTTCCTGGGCCCACCCTGTATTTATGTATAGAAATATAAATAATAAAAATATAACTTTTCTCATTACACCGGTTATTTTACCTCAATTGTAAATCTAAAGGAATAGGGTATACCGGACAGTGCAAAAATACTCATCAAAGTACAAGCAGATGATATTCAGACAATGAGAGAGAGCACCTTATAATGATGGCGGACTGGTGTAGTATCTGAGGTTATTTTCGAAATTTAGAACAAAAACAACCCTCCCTTAGACATGAAATGAATTACAAATATGAATTTAATAAGAACTCATTCGCTCTTATCCATAATGACAGCATGTGAATTAATTTTTAATTTTGACGCATTTTTTCGTACATTAAAGTACCCGTTATTACAGGAAAGCAGTAGTACGGACATCATTACCAATTAATAACTAAACATTTATTATCCCTATGAAATCAAACACCTCTAAACTTCAGGCAATCGAGTCAGAAGAAATCGACCTTAAAGGTATAAAAGCCGGGCTTGAGGCAATCTACCCTGATCCTTTTGATGACCCCTGCTGCACAGTTTGTGGGCTGCTGGGTACGCCCGAAAAGATCAGCTAATGATCACAGGCACCGAAAAGATACGTCCGACCCCGGAAACCGGGGCCGGACGTTCTGTTTCTCTGGCAGTTACCTATGATCAGTATGACCCGCCCATACTGGAAACTATACTGAGGCACGCAGATGTAGTTGAAATTGCTCCTGACTCGATATCACGCCGAATTAACGGCAGGGCTCAGATAGACCCCCGATTTATAAAACAACTTCAAAACCTTCCATCAGGTAAGCAAATAGTCGTTCATGGCGTTGGACTCAGTATAGGCTCTGTTTCAGGCATGAATGAGGATTACCTGGAACTACTGGATATTTTATACGGTGAATTACCTCTCGCATGGCATAGCGAACACCTGGCATTTACGACAGTAAACGGTGAAAACCTGATGACGATGGTCGCTATGCCCAGGACGGATGAAAGCCTTGATATCCTTTCAGAGCATGTACACCAGTTGAAAGAAAGGTATGCTATCCCGTTTTTACTTGAAAATGTAGCCCATGTGCTGCCGGCATTCGAACCACACTACACGGAAGCTGCATTTTTGAATAAGTTATGTGATCAAAGCGGCTGCGGATTGGTATTAGATACGTTTAACCTGGAATGTGACATTGATAATTATGAGCTGAACGCGGAGTCCTTTCTCCATGAACTCAAAATGGAAAACGTAAAGGAGATTCATATCGCTAACGGACCTGTGAAGGAAGGTTTTAAGTTGGATGTGCACCAGTTTCCTACTAGTGAGAGAACCAGAAACTTCACCACTGAGGTATTGAAGACACCTGGCTGTAACCCTGAAGCTATCACTTTTGAAATCCTGCCTGAACTACTCCCTGCCCTTGGCCAGGAAGGGCTGGATAAAGAGCTGAAGCTGTTGAACAGAACCTTTGTAAAAAAATGAAGCTAGAGGAATTTCAGCAAAACGTACTGAATGCTCTCAAGGAAAGATCAGGCCCTAGCGATGAGCATCCTTATTTTACAGACCTCCGGGGTAGTTATGTCTATAAACTGACTCACGAAACAGTGGTTTATTGGCGTACTTCTCAAATATCACGCCTTTGCGTCCTAACCACGCGCTATCTGAATTCAGTTAACCGACTGGGTGAAGTAATTATGGAGCTTTATAAGAAATATGCACTGTCTAACTTTGCTGATGAGGTGAGCTTTTCCTTTTTGGATAAAATGGCTGAAAGTGAGGACCACATTCTGGCCTCAGTAGCTGCCTTTGAGCGGGCAAACCTGGCCAGGCGTTTTGGTAGAGAGGTGCCAATGGTAACCAAGTGGAAATGTGAACCCACGGCTATACTACATGCCCTGATGAAAAACAACTACTCTATAGAGGCTCAGAAGCCCGGCAGCTTTATTACGCATGTGCTGCCAGAAGTTTCCCAAGGATTTGAAATACACAGCAGTGAAGAGTGGAGCAAAAAACAAGATGAAACTTATTATCAATATTAAATACCGCTTTTATGAAAAAAAATAAAATTGAATTAAAGAGATTTAGTATTAATAGCTTCGTTACCACCTTTAAGGACCGCGAAGGAAATGCGGTACGTGGAGGAGGATGTACACTTGGCTGCCAGACTTCGGATACCATAGAAACAGCTTGTTCAAGTGGAGCAACTCAGTTGAAGGAAGAAGCTGTATTATGTTAAATCACCACGAACTTAAAATTAAAGGCTGCCGGCAAGATTGCCGGCAGCCTTTAATTTTAATGTGGACCGTATAAGGAACAGTTGTCTGTACTAACATACAACTATCACTGAAAGCGGACATGAAAGTCCGGAAGCCCAGTCTGATCTAACTTATTTCTTGAGCTTCAACTTGATGACTTCAGCACCTGCATCGATCACAAGTTCAATTATGTAATTCCTCACAACTTTGTTCCTGAATACGGTAAGCAATGCAACGCCTCCGACAACTGATAAAACCGGCTTCCAATTTCGCATATTAGAGTATTTTTAATTCCTTCTAAAATACAAACTATTGATTTAGCGAAAGGTTTGGTATCGGCGCAGAGAGGATAACATACCTGAAAGAAAAGGCCAGAGGGGAACAGTAGCCATCACCCTGATATCCTGAAGGATAGTTGTATCTTCATCCAAAAACTTCAGGACTGTGGCCGGAGAATTTTTTTTAAACAGTGTACTAAAAACATCCGCCGCAGGGTAGCGTTCGTTTGCCATTACATCCAAAAGGGTGCTGTCATATAACCTGAATCTTTTACTACCCGGGGGCACAATAGGTTTTTTACCGGCTTCAAGCAATCTCACTAAAGCATCGGCCTCCTTTTGGATACGGGTAAATGTATAGCCCGTGGAGGCTTTGGCCATTCCACCTGCAGTACCAATATGGAATATATTACCCTCTACCCTATCAAATTGCATCTCACTCATAGGAATAGAACCAAACTCCTGATGAGTAATTTTAAAGGGCTCTTTAATAGATGTATATTCTGAGATATAGCTACGTAGTGCCTGATTGTAGGATTCAGGAGGTAGAAGTGCGGGTGAAAAAACAGTAAACTCTATCAGGGCTTCGTTTTCTGAGAAGGGAAGAATATAAATGAAACGTGCCTCTCCTGGCTCCTGTTTGATCCGGAAATCCATAAGGGTGGCCGATTCAGGCTCAAAAGCACCCTGAGATGTTTTAATAAACCATCCTTTAAAATGCTGAAAGTAGGTAATAGAATTTGGGGTGAACTCTGGCCGTAAGGCACTATTAAAAACATACCTACAGGATATTTCTCCGGCATCTGTAAGCACTTCTGCGCCATTATCTGTATTTCTGAGCTCTTTTATGCTAGTATGAAGAAAAGAGAATCGATCATCCCCTTTCAGGAACTCGTAAACGTAGTCATAAAAATCAATCCCTTTCAACATTTTATAACGGTAGGGGTGCAGATTCAGATCTTGTTTACCGTTTGTACCAAAGAAGCTAAGATGGTCCCAGGACCGGAAGATGATATTTTCAAAAGGCCCGTTGTTTTCCTCCCAGAAACACCAGGTACGATCATTTTCCCGTTTCTTACTGGAATCAACTATGACTGCACTGAAGGTCAGACTGCTCTTAGCCAAACGGTATGCTAATGAGAGACCTGCGCATCCTCCGCCGGAAAAAACAAAATCGTAGTATAGTTTACTTTTACTATTCAAGATTATTTAATAAACTGCTCCCTGAATGGCAGGAAAAAAACACATGTACACATTTTCTGTACATCCCTGGTTTGTAATTTATACGCATTTATAATTTAAACATCAGTTTTTATGAAAAAGATGAAAGTGAAATTAGACTCTCTTAATGTAGAAAGTTTCGTAACTGAAAACGTTAAGGCAGGTGCTGACAATATTGGTAAACCAACTGTAGTAACCTATGGGTGGTGGTCATATTGCTGCGGTACTTATACTGAAGCCTAACAATATTGAAAACAGGCAGTCTTATTTAAAGGCTGCCTGTTTTCATTTAAGATAGATTGGCCAGCATCACCCTGGTTTTGCCAACTATGAAAAAGCTTTTACTACCAACCGATTTTTCAGGATGCGCTCAAAATGCTCTTAATTACGCCCTCCTGATCAGTAAAAAATTGCAGACGGACATACATTTGCTACATGTATACCCCCCGGTTTACAATTTTTCCTCAGGTTCTGAAGAATATGAACAGAAGCAGGAGGAGGATGCTAATCAAAAATTCGACGAATTACAGCAAAAAATATGGCAGCGGGAGGAATTCAGACGTATCTCTATTACGCGTGAGACACGAAAGGGAGACGTGATTTCCGAGATAATAGATATTGCAGAAAAGACTCAGGCGGATCTGATTGTGATGGGAACGCTTGGAGCCGGTGGTATCAAAAGCATAATCGGAAGTAATACTTCTGAAGTTGTCCACAGCGCTCCTGTCCCGGTACTTTCCATTCCCGCCAATTTTCGGCCGGACAAAGTAAGGAGAATGATTTTTGCCACTGACCTGAATACCATGGATATTGGCGCGATAACTACCCTTGCGCCAATTATCAGTAAGCTGAAACTACCGCTGGAGGTAGTGCATGTATATCCGGAACATGACGAGGAGGAAGATATGTTGTACCGGGGGTTTGTAGAAAAAGTGAAAGAAAATATACCTACAGCCTCAATCACTTTCCATAAGATAAATACAGATGATGTAGAAAGAGGACTTGCCAGGTTTACTGATGATTATGGAGATGCTATTCTTACAATGACTATATATGAAAAGGAGTTTTTTCACAAGTTACTTAGTCAGGATATTGCCGAAGAGATGGTACTGGGCGGCACAACTCCTATGCTTGTGCTCCGGGGCAAGAAATAATGGCTCCTGATAATTAAAGAGGTAACACCTTTACCTCTTCAAGGATAATTTCTGATACTTTCTCCAGCTCTCCGGCCTTGTATAAGCTATCCAACTGTATAAGAGGTGTGCTTTTTTTCTTAGGTTTGAAATTGTGGTAATCTATAAAAGTAATACCATCTATCGTGCGCCTGTTGAAAGCTTTTCTAAAGCGGACTCCCCCCCCTTCTGTTTTGTAACTATAAGCCATGTAATCAAGTGAGGAGTCTTCTGAATCAAACCAATAAAGGAACAGGTCTTCGTAATCCTCTCCCCCGCCCTGTTCATCGAAGCTAACCTGAATCCTGTCGTATATTTTACCTTCAACCTTAGTCTTACCTTTGTAAGCTAAATTTACCGCAGGGTCTCCCAAGGGGTAAGGGAGCAAGGCAAAATACCATACAGAATTTACACTTTGAGAGTACCTGTCTGCCATTTCTTCCCCAATACTCACTTCTTGGCCATTGACCATACGCTTAAACCCTTGGTTATCCAGCTTATCCAAGACATTACCTGTGCTATCGGAAAACTCTCTGGTATAGGTGTAGATACCTCCCTCCCGGCGGGCTGTATAATTTCTTTTTCTAAAGGTGAATGAAATCATCGAAGACTCGTACCGTTCACCTCCGTGACTTGCTATGGCACGGGAAACAATCTCAGAAGCCTTATCGGAAGTTTCTGGAGGGACATTTTCTTGTGTTTTTTCCTCACTGCAGCCGACAAACACAATGACGAAGACAGATAATAAGCGTATGATTCTCATATTTAAGACAGACGGTATTCTTAGTTGCAGGGTTAAATAATATTTATCAATTGCAACCTCAAGCCATTTACAAACGAAAAACACCCGCCGATTCAGCTATCGGCGAGTGTTTTTATTATAGAAAGGATTCTATCAGAAGAAAAGCGGCAACCTGGTCTCTCCTTTATTGATAATGTAACCTACTGTGACCTCATGAGTACCATTGGTGTAATCGCTGACGTTGCCGGTAACAACATCGTATGAGTACCCAAAATTAAAATTTTGCTTAGTGAAAATACCCAGCATTACACTTATAGCATCCTGATGGCGGTAGCTCACGCCTCCCCATAACATTTGATTCCATCTGGCTTTAAGGTTTACGTCAAACAGCACATCATCAGCGGTCTGGATACGTACCAGGGTGCTAGGCAGTAGTTCGAGTTCGGGGGTTATTTCTGCGCGATATCCGGCAGAAATGTAGTGCCCTATAGCAAACTCTGGCTCTTCCAGGCCTTCCGGCGATGAAATAGCGCTTTTAACGATCTGATTAGCTGCATACCCAAAGTACATCTCTGTACTATATACTGATATTCCAGCATTGAGGTCAAAAAAAGACATGCTGCCACTATTTTCCATAAGAGCAAGGTAGGCAGGGTCGTTTACTTCTCTGACTATGACATCTCCCTGCTCTATGCCATTATTGCTGATTCCGGCTGCCACACCAAGCGAAGCGGAAAACTTACGGTCCAGCGCCAAGTGATAGGCATATGAGACAAGTCCCTGGGTAGTACTGAAGGGCCCCATGGTGCTGCGTCTCGCAAATACTCCGAGCCCATGAGTTCCTGATAACAGGCTTCCGCTACTGCCCCCGGTGTAAAACTTCCCCCCTCCGGAAGCGCCTCCGCTATTTCCCAGGGCATCAACCATAAGGTTAACACCGGCAAAGAATGAGGATGGCGACTGATCAAATCCACTCCATTGCTGACGGAAACCAGCCCGAAAATCGATCATTTCATCCGCACCTGTTGCAGCCGGGTTATAGAGGTAAGGCACCTGCCAATACTGACTAAGATGATAGGCAGACTGTGCCATAGCACTCTGAACCAGAAATACCAGCAGAATTACACACGCTAATTTTTTCATTATACCGGTCATCATGATATTATCTAATCACTTTTAATGCCCCCTGAAGTACTTCTTCACGGCTGTCTATCTCAATGGTGTAGTAATACACTCCATTAGAAACTAAGTCACCATTGTATGTACCATCCCACTCACGAGAAGGGTCTGTGGTTTCGAAAAGGACAGTTCCTGATTCGTCGTAAACATTGATACGCACAGGGTCACTGATTCCGAAGTGAGAAATACCCCAGGTTCTGTTCCTTTCTGCGCCATTAATAATAAGCAGGTTCGGCACGTCTGTAATACGTGGTTCGAGCTGGAACAGGAATGTCTGGGTCGATTGATCCTGGCCATCAGATGCGGTGACGGTTACGATAGCAATACCCGCCGCATTATTTACTGTAATAGTCAAGCTATAGTCACCGCCTCCGTTATCTGTCACATCCAGTGAGTTGATGAGAGCGTTATTATCTGTAGAGGCCGTCACAGTGATCTCAGAAAGGTCACTGTCCGGGTCTGTCACAGTGAATAGTGACACAGGAATTACCTCCCCTACTCCAATGACAATGTCATCTATCGGGCTGATCACAGGAGGATCATTCACCGGCCTAACATTAAGGTTTACAGAGGCAGAATTTGAAAACTCAGTGCCATCTCCGGCAGAGTAAGCAAATAGATCAGAACCGCTATAGTCTGTATCTGGAATAAAGAAGAACTCTGTAAGGTCTGCCACGTCAATAATGTCACCTGCAAATACAGGCACACCATTGATCTGTAATTCACCATTTGAAGGAACTGTCTCTATTCTGATTTGCTGTAAATCATCTCCGTCATTATCTACATATCCATTAAGGAAAGTAGCTTCAGACAGGTTGAATGGAACGTCCTCATCCAGGTTGATGGAGATATCGGAAGCCACCGGAGCATTATTTATACGCACCAGTACTTCATTAGTAATAGCGCTACCACAAGAACTTCCGGAGGTGACCACTCGTCTGAAGAATGTTGTCATCGTATTATCCGGAGAGTAAGACTCTGCATTGGCACCTGCAATATCTGTCCAGTTCAATCCGTCTGTAGAAGACTGCCACTGGTAGGTATAATTTCCGTCACCTCCCTGTGCCGGAGCTATGGAAAGAATAGGGTCGGGTGTGGCCGTACTGGCTACTACCTGATCATTGCCTATCTCCCCGGCAAGGATATCACTGAATACATCCACAGTTACACTATTGCTGTATTCCTCACCACAGCCGCCACCGTTGTAGACAACTTTCCGTCTGTACATGGTGGACACGGTAAGAGCACCCGGAGTGAACTCAGGACTATTAGCACCGGCTATTTCATCCCATAATGTTCCGTCTACTGACTCTTCCCACTGGTAAGTTATACTGCCACCACCACTGGCGTCGGTTTGAGAAGTAAGAGTAGCGGGAACGGTATTAAAGCATACTGTCTGGTCACCGGCGATAGTACCTGGTGAGGTACCGGGCAGTACTTCTATAGTAAGCACATTGGACAACTCAGTACCACAACTGCTTCCGGCTGTTACTCTTCTCCTGTAATAGGTAGTCTGAGTAAGGGCTTCGGGTTGGTAGTTCTCACCTGTAGCTCCTGCTATATCTGTGAAGGTTACGTTATCCACGGATACTTCCCACTGATAATCATAGGTGCCGTCACCCCCTTCAGAGGCAATCAGCGTGATTAACTGATCGGGAACCGTATTAAAGCATATCTGTTGATCGTCATTAATAGTGCCACCTGTCAGCGGATCGTATTGATTAAGTGTTGCAGGATCTGAGATCACATCGCCACAATCTCCACTGGCCACTGCACGGTACTGGTAACCGTTCAGCGAAGCCGGTGTACCACTGATAGTCAGGGTAGCCGTTTGCGTGCCACTATAGACACCACCTTCCGCAATATCTGACCAACCGGCACCGTCATTTTCCTGCCATCTGATAGTAAGCCCTGTGCCACCGGCTGAAATACCGAAGCTAATATCACCGCCCTCACAGGTTATATCTGTCTGAGGCTGTGCTGTAATCTGAACGGGATCATTAACTGAAACAACCGCATCACCACTGGTTACCTGTACGCCGCAAATATTATCTACTCTTACAGTGTATGTACCAGCATTACTGGCTGTGATATTATCAATTGTCAGAGTTTGCTGATTGGCACCTGGTACTCTTACACCGTTCTTTCTCCACTCATAGGTGAAGGGCGATGTACCACTCACATCCACTGATAATACAAGTTGATCACCGGGGCAAAGCACCTGACTAACTGGGTCTGTTACAACAGCAGCAGGCTCATTACGTGTAATGGTCACGCTGTCCACAGAAGGATCACAACCACCTCTGCCAATGGACCAGTAAAGTTTATTTTCACCGAAAATAAGGTTCTCGGCAACGGCCTCACGGTCATTGGCATTAGGGCTAAAGGTCACACCTGCAGGCCCGGTCCACGTACCTGTTTCACCAGCAGCAATGGCATTTGCCTGTAATTGTATGCTGGCATCACAGGTTTGCTGTGCGGGTGTCAGTACGGATGCAGTAGAGAGCACCTGGTTATTGGTAATAGTTACTGTATCAGTACTTGGCGTACAACCACCTTTGCTAATAGTCCACACGAATACATTATCACCAGGCAGAAGGTTAGAAACCGTCACACTGGCTGATGATGCAGTAGGGTTAAAGATTACACCGGAGGGCCCGCTCCACTGTCCGGATTCACCGTTTGATGTATCGGCGGCTCCTGCCGTCAGGCTGATAGTGTTATTACATACTTCAGAGTCTGATCCGGGAGAGGTAATCTGTGCTACAGTATTCACCTGGTTATTGGTGAGCGTAACCTGAGCATTTGAGCTACATCCTCCCCTGGTGATTGTCCAAGTGAGTGTATTGGCTCCGGCTGCCAGGTTATTTACAGTAGTTACCGGATTGTTGGCATCGGCAAAAGTGACTCCTGCCGGTCCGGTCCAGGTACCAGTTTCGCCGTTAGCAGGCGTACTGGCCTCTATAGCAAAAGTATTTACACACACTTCTTGTGTAACAGTGGATATAGACGCTACGGCCTGAAGTTCGTTGTTTACGATAACTACAGTATCACGCGCTACACATCCTCCTCTGGTTACACTCCAGATAAACTGATTGTCACCGGCTACCAAAGCGGTGGCATTGGTGTTATTGCTGGTAGGGCTACTAATAATTACTCCGGAAGGTCCTGTCCATACACCTGATTCACCACTTAGCAGGTTGGTTGCACTCAGGGCTACTGTACCGTCACACGTTTCAGAGTTATCCGAATTCATAATATTGACGGTAGACTGGACAGTGTTATTAGTAAAGTTTACAGTAGCCACACTGGGTGTACATCCCCCACGGGAAATAGTCCAAGTGAAAGTGACAGTACCTGAAGGTATGTTACTGGCAACCGCGGTTGGGCTGTTAGCATCATCAAATACGACACTTCCAGGTCCGGTCCATGTACCTATTTCTCCTGCTGCCGGTGTATTTCCAGTCAGTTCCAAGGTGGATGAACAAATTTCACCAGCCGGATTTGAAATAGACGCTATGGTAGTTACTTCATTATTCGTAATTACCACGTTATCAGAAGAGTTGCCACAAGCGGCCAGATCCAATGTCCACGTAAATGTTTGGGCCCCGGCAGGAATATTGCTAACGCTCACATTGGGGCTGTTGATATCCGGACTGAACACTGCTCCTGCGGGACCAGTCCACGTGCCGGTAATACCGGACGGAGCGGGCTGGGCAGAAAGCGAGGCTGTACCATCACACACCTCTGTATTGGCTGTATTTACGCTGGCCGTAACATCGTAATTGGTAATACTTACCGAATCAATGCTTGGCTCACAGATGGTGCTCCCTCCTCTTCTGACGGTATAGTAGATTGTTTCTTCACCAACAGGAATATCTGTTGCCGTTACATTCTGGGCAGAGGCATTTGGCGAGAAATTCACCAGACCACTTGCACTACTCCAGACACCACTTTCGCCTGCATCTACTGCGGAAGCACTTAGTGCTACGGAGTTTGAGCAAATACCCATGTCTGACTGAATGATATTGGCAACGGTGGTTACCTCATTATTGGTGATTGTTATAGAGGTACTTATTTCACATCCTCCCTTACTAATCGTCCAGGTGATATTATTTGCACCAGGCACCAGATTTACACTGGTGGTATTGGCTGAGGGACTCGTGAAGGTTACGCCAGAGGTAGTACTTGACCAGGCGCCGGTTTCTCCGCTTGCTGGGGCATTTGCCGAAAGGGCGAAGGTGCTCTCACATACTTCCTGTGAGGCCTGATCGATAATGGCAGCGGCTGTAGCCGGACCATCATCGAGTATATCCACAGTTACACTTTGTGAAGAAAGGTCTATTCCATCGTAAGTACCGTCTGTACTTGTTGCACTGTGTGTTATAGATACCGTTTCCGGACCTTCGCATACTCCATCATCTACCGCAGTGACATTTATTGTCTTAGGGGTATCCCAGGCATCAGCACCATTTGCAGTGAAAACCACATCGGCGATAGCTGTAATATCTGCTCCAGTATTGAAGCTGATGGTCACAGGGCTTACTGGCTCAGATGTCAAAGCTATTGTATATGAATCAGTGACTGTTCCATCTTCAGCTACTGTCACACTTGTTTTGCTCAGGGTGATACCTGCAGTATCGTTATCAGCAATAGTGGCGGTCACATTCTGACCACTCACATTCAGCCCATCATAAAAAGGGTCTGTTGAACTGATACTGTGTTGAATAACAGATGTATGAGAGCCTTCGGCCACATCATCATCCGTCGCCGCCACGGTTACGGTTTGCAGGTTATTCCAATTAGATGGAGTAAAGGTGATATCAGCTATTGTATTAAGCTGGGCATCCGTAACAAATGATACCGTTACATCTGCTACCGGTTCTGAAGTAAGCCTGATGCGGTATGTGTCTGTGGCTCCATCTTCAGTTACGTCCACTGTAGAAGCTGTAACGAAGAGCCCGGCAGCGTCGTCATCCTGGATGCTGGCGGTTACGTCTGAAACTGAAGCACCATTGTAGTTCACATCAGAACTTGCCAGACTATGCTGTATGGTGCCAGTATGGGGATTTGCCTCATCGATCAGATCGTTTATAGCCACTACGGTTACTGACTGGGGAGTGTCCCAGTTACCTGGAGTGAAAGTCAGGGAAGATATCGCCTGAATCTGAGAATCAGTTATAAAGCTTACAACTACATCTGCGGTAGGCTCACTATCAAGTACGATTGTATAGGATCCGTTAGTACCGTTCTCCTGAACATTAACAGTGGTTGTGCTCAGGGTAACGCCAAATGTGTCATCATCATTAATTACCCCTGTACCCTGGCTATCTGCTATAGTAGCGTTAACCGGCGAAGAAAGGTTAATAACAAAATTCTCGTCCCCCTCATCAATGTCATCATTAATGACTGGAACGTTCACCGATTTTGTGGTTTCACCGGGGTTAAAGGTTAGGGTACCTGTTGTCGTTGTATAATCTGTACCGGCAGAAGCTGTTCCATTAAGAGTTGCATATGCCACAGTAATGGTATTGGTACTGGAGCCGGATAATGAAACACTAAAGGTTACCTGGCCCGCTGCTTCAGAAGCATTTGCATCCGCTACTGATATTACAGGAGGAGTATCATTATCAGTTATAGTACCTGTTCCCTGACTATCTGCTATTGAGGCATTAACCGCTGAAGATAAATTGAAAAACAGGGTTTCATCAGCTTCATCAGCACTATCATCTGTAATAGCCACATTCACAGTTTTAGAGGTTTCACCGGCTGCAAAGTTCAGGGTACCTGATGTAGCCGTGTAGTCAGTTCCTGCTATAGCCGTATTATCAGCAGTAGCATAGGCTACAGATACAGGCAAGCCACTGGAAGCAGATAGTGATACAGTAAAGGTCATTGTGCCGGCCCCTTCGCCTGCGGTCACATCATTTATGGAAATAGCAGGAGCGGTATCATCGTTTACTATGGTACCTACTCCTGTAGCATCAGCAAATGTTACATTCTGTCCATTTGAAAGACCCGAAATATTGCTGAGACCTACGTTGAAGGTTTCATCAGCCTCAAATTGAGTATCGCCAGTGGTATTTACGGCAAAGGTCTGTGTTTCGCCTGCGGTTCCTGTGAAAGAGAGTGTGCCGCTGGCAGCAGTGTAGTCACTACCTGCAATAGCTGTATTATCAGATGTGGCGTAGTCTACTGTAAGTCCTCCCTGAACGGTATTATTGAGGGTGACTGTAAAGGTGAGGGTATTGCCTTCTGTTTCGGTAACATCATTTATGGATAGAGCAGCGGCATCCGCATCCTGAATTGTCACTATAACCGGGCTTGTGCCATCGGTAGCGTTAACCACTGAGTTCGCATCCAGTCTAACGGTTTCATCGCCCTCGACCAAAGCATCTGCTATGGAGGTTACACGAATGCTATCCAGCACCTGGCCGATGGGGATAGTAATTGCTTTCTGCGTAAGGGTATAATCCACACCTTCAGTCGCATCGTCAACATTGCCTGTCAATACGACAAAATTAAAGGTTACAACCTTACCTGAGGGAGCACTTAACTGATACCGGATGTAGCTACTTCCACCATCTTCACCAATGGCCGAGTTAAGCGTACTGAGGGTAAGCGTAGGTTGTGCATCATCATCAGTAATAGTGGCTATTCCCTGTGAATCAGCAATAGTAGCATTAACGGGGGACGAGAGATTAAGGGCAAATGATTCGTCATTCTCATCTATCACATCATTTAACACCGGTACATTAACAGTCTTTGTCGTTTCTCCGGGATTGAATGTGAGCGTGCCACTAACTGAAGAATAATCTGCTCCGGCCAATGCCGTATTGTCTGCCGTAAGGTAGTTTACACTAATGGTTTTTGCACTTGCTGCAGAGAGTGAAACGGTAAAGCTCAACGGAGACAGGGCCTCGGAAATGGCAGGGTCATTTACAGACAATGCAGGAGCCGCATCATCATCGGTAATTGTAGCAGTCACCTGCTGCGTACCTGACTCTGTACCATTAGTTACGGAAGATATGTCAACGATGATACTTTCATCATCCTCATCCGTTGCATCATTGACGATTGTGATGTTTGCATCTGCGGAGGTATTTCCTGCAGGCACTATAATAGAGGCTGGGCCTGAGTAGTCTACTCCGCTACCGGTAGCTGTTCCTGAATAGACTAGATTTACCGTTACATCACTGGTATAGGTATTAGAAAGAGTCGCTTTAAGTGTTAAAGTTCCTCCATTTTCAGCTACTGATGCAGGTGTAACGGAAAGGGTGACTGTAGGGGCTACTACCGGAGAGGCAAACACTTCAAAGTGATGTTCAGAAACCTCTGTTACTAATAAGTTTCCATTACCATCAATAGTTGCATCAGTTGGGAGCGTAAATCCATTAGCACCGGAAGCATTAGGCGTAGTGATGTTGTACTGCCAAACCCCAGAAGAATTAAATACAGCTATTCGATCATTATTCCTGTCAACCACATAAAGGTTGTCAGCAGCATCGATGGCAATACCTGTAGGGATATCAAACTGACCATTTCCAGATCCGCCACCTCCATTAATACTATTTACGAGAATTCCGGTAGAGGTGTATTCGTATACCATATCTGTAGTCAAAGCAACCACAAATATATTTCCCGTAGAAGCTACATGAACATCAGATGGATAAGTAACCGGTATAGTACGTATATACGAACCGGAAGTATTAAATACTTGAACCCGGTCATTTCCACGGTCCGCAATATAAATTAAGTTGTTATCGTTATCTACAGCAACGCTTTCTGGAAACCGAAACTGGCTATTACCTGAACCAAAAGTTCCTGTCGTGCCAATTTGAAACTGGTAAGTGAAGGAGCTATTAAAAACCTGCAGACGGTGGTCAGATCGGTCTAGAGCATAAATATTACCTGCATTATCTATGTCCAGGTCTACAACATTATTAAATTGACCATTACCACTTCCTGCAGAACCAAACTCGCCACTATAAGAATAATCAGCATTTAGAATTTGTACCCTATCATTACCTCGGTCAGCTACAAAAATTTTTCCAGTAGGCCCAGAAGCTATGCCCTCAAGGAAATTAAACTGTACGTTACCTGTTCCCTGGGTACCTACGGTAGTATCGTAAACTAACTGGCCATGGCTTTGGGTTGACAAGCCGCAAATGAAAAATGCGGCTATAAGAAAAAACCTAAAACTGGTAGAAATGTATTTGTTCTCCATCAGCAATCTTCACTATTGATCGTTCTAATTTGAGCTAAATTCTGCGGGCTCGAAAATCACCCTTAATAGTCTAAGCTAATCCGAACGTAATCTTAACCCGGTATTTTTTTATAATCGGGTGAATGAATGAAGGATAGGCCTGGCTATTTGAACAACTAAATAAGGCAAAATAGTAGTATATTCTATTCTTAAATAAGAATAATACCAATCAAGTACGTAGTTACAGACTATTAATTTTATATCTAAATATGCTTACCTTGTAATATTTTACAGAAGTAAACATAATCAGTGACACAGGTAGGGTTCTGTAAAGCCACTGAGGTACTGATCTGCTGAAGCAGAAAGAACACCGGGATTCAACAATTCACTAATTTCATTTACCTTCTCTATGGGAGTTATGCGTTTACCCGCTACCTCCATCAGGTACACTATCGCATTGAATTGGGAAGTTGATTCAAGTTCAGGATTAAATTCCAAGGCGATTTTCCTCAGATTATCATCTAATTCTCCAGGCATGCCTATGGCCTGATTAACTATATAAGAGGCACTGGCTCCTAACCATTCATAATGCCGCTTTTCTAACCTGAAATCACCTTGAAAATTAAACCCATCAGGAGTATGGCTTTCAGGCAGAGCAAAATAAGCCCTGGTGAGGCGCTCATTATTAAATTTAAACGGATGGAATGTAGATAGTAAGCCTAAGGGTGGCAATGTATCATTCCAGCCATTCATTACTTCACCAAGTTCACTCCCGGAAACACAAGCAATCAAATAGTTAATAGAAGACCTCTCCACAACATCCTTCATTCGCTGTAAGTCAAAGAGACTCTGTTCACTATTACCAGCATTTACAAAAAGCTCGTAATCTTCATCTCCCCTTTGTTGCATGCCAAGCATAAATGACGAAAGAAACTGATAGCCTGCTTCATAGAACGCGAGAGAAATCATAGTTCGGCCCTCTACCCCACCTGTATACAGGCCATGAGCGAACGTCTCTTTCCATAACCCTAGTGAATGGGGTATCACATATTCGTTTTCAGGAGCGTAAGGCAGAAACTCCCCAGAGTCCAGTGCAAGGACAGGCACTTCACTCCGCTCTATTATTTCTGCTATAGACTGTCTCTGGAACCTGCTTAGCAAGGCAATGATCAGGTCACTGCCTCCTGTGATGGCTGCTTTGATTTTATTATTTAACTCGCCTACAGAGCCCTCCGAAATGTACTCGTAAGTCATGTCACATCCCGGATCTTCATACAGTGGCTGAAGCCCTTTTTTGAGTTGCTTCCCCAGTTTAGGGTAAAGGCTTGAATAAGGAACGATAGTTGTAATAATCATAAAAAGAGCCCCCGCTAGCGGGGGCTGATCAAAACTTGATAGAGGTTACTTTAACTTCTGCTTGGGTAAATTCCGTTTACACAGATTATGTAATTCAAGACAGAGTATGGCATCATGTTATAGTGGGAGTTATTTCCTCCTGTGTATCCTAATTCTACCTGACCTGATACATTACCTCCGTTTAGAACTATATTTGCTGGCTCGGAATTATACCCATTATATACGTACCCAAAATCTGGTGCGCCAAATGAAGCTAGGGTATCATTATTTTGCGGCACATGACTATTCCCCTCACTGGATGATGCTTGTATCTCCAACGACATATTGGAAACAGCCGAGTGGCCATGAGTAGGTATATGCATAATATCCAGTTGGTCAGTTTCTACACCACCCCGTCGCCCCAGTATTTTAGTGGTGATTCCGGGGCCGTTGCCTTCTCCAACCACCATTCTACCCTGTAAATCAGGTAGTGCAAAAGTGGTTCGTCCATCACCGCCGTAGTAGTTGCCCACTAAAGAGTATAAGGCTGTATAATTTGCTATAGGTAGTAACTGCCCTTTGCAGAACATCCAATTTTGAGGTGCATAATTGGGAGCCCATGCTACCACATTTCCTAAATAATTTAAGGCCATAGTGATTAACTTCTAGGTGGGAAAATACCGTACATGCAAATGATGTAGTTCAGCACAGTATAGGGCTGCATATTATTGTGAGAAAGGTTTCCACCGGTGCTTCCAATAGTAACCTGACCAGAAACAGTCCCACCTGCAAGACTAACGTCAGGAGCCACACCTGATTTATAAGCATTTACATCTACGCCTTCAATAGAGTTAGCGGCTGCCAGTACCATACCATTGGAAGGTGTAACTTCATCTGCTGGCTGGCTACTCACTCCAATATTTGCTTGTAGCCCAGTAGTTACTGATGAATGAGTATGAGAAGGTATTTCAGTAATGTTAAGAGTAACATTTTCCAGTCCCCCTTTTTGTCCCAAAGGTCTCATCGATAGACCAGGACCATCCCCCTGACCTACGATAGCCCTACCTCTGAGATCAGGTAATGCGAAAGTTGTGCGACCATCTCCTCCATAAGTAGTGCCGATCAGAGAAAATAAAGCTGTATTGCTTGATATAGCTAGTAACTGCCCATGACAGAACGCCCAGTTGCGCGGAGCAAAGTTTGGGGCCCAAGGCACCACCATACCGATAAATGCGTCATCCATTGCGCTAAAATTTAGTGTTTGAGTTTAATTTCTAGTTCATTAATTGGCTCAGATAAAAATTCGTAACAGGTAATGATAAATTTTCTATCTGACCTGAGCTCAATATGTGGCTTTTCCTTTATTTGATTTACACTTAAAGAGAAGGAAACCTTTCATGCCTATATTTTTTTAAAAAACAACAAAGCCTTACCTTACCGGATCAAACAGAGGAATTGTTCAAACAATCGAAATTGCAGGTACTTTAGTATATTGCATTGTCAATTAAATCGGCATCATGATTAACAGACTATTTTTAATAGCACTTTTTTTAATCACCCTGGGTGTTTCTACTGCTGATGCACAGTACTATAGGAGGATCAGAAATCAGCGGCTAACATTTTTATTCGGTGGTGGCCTATCCACTTATTACGGGGAGCTCCAAAATGATGGGGTTATTCTTAAAACAGACTGGAATGCCGGAATTGGTTTTCAGTATGCCTTGCGTGACAGATGGGCACTCAGATCGGACATTTCCGTATATCACATCTCCGGCAATGATGCTAACGCGAAAGGAGAATTTGAGCAAAGCAGGAAGAAAAGAAATCTATCATTTGAGGCTACTAATTTTGAGTGGAACGTGGTAGGTGTCTTTCACTGGTATTCGTTGGATGCTACGTCCTTTTATAGAAGACCCATAGCTAACCCCTATTTATTTGCTGGTATAGGTGCAACGACTAATAACCCTACTGCAAACCTGAACGGTGAATCTTACGATCTCCGCCCTATTCAAACGGAAGGTGAAGAATACGCCAGCATAATCCCGGTGCTGCCTTTCGGGGGAGGTGTGAAGTTAAGGATAAGTAACTTCCTCAATTTCAACGCTGAGGTAGGCTATCGTGTGGTATTCAGCGATTATCTGGATGATGTGAGTGACACATATATCCCACAGAGCGCTTTTGCCAATGAGGCGGAGCGTACGCTGGCAGACAGGCGCCAGGAGTTAGGGTTTGATCCGGTTCCAGCAGGAACTTTGAGAGGAAACCCTGATAAGAATGACGGTTATTTACTTCTTAAATTTTCCCTGGAATATTACCTGACTCCAGGCCTGGTGAGAAACAATCCTTACCGAGCAAGAAGAAGCCCTTACAGAAGGTAAGGTCTGCCTTCCATAAAGAATTTAAGCCTACCCCTGATGGGGTGGGCTTTTTATATGCTCTCATTACTCCATCCGGCTGGAATAGTACATCAATTCAAGAACCCAGCACAGAGTTATTGCTTTATTATTTTGCTAACCTTACTAAGGTTCTTTAGGCCGCCTAAGTATAGGAAAAGTATGGTATTCATCACAAGATGATAGACGTGGAGGTGGAGAAGCATTAAAAAGCCACTGCTGAAATTTCAGCAGTGGCTTTTTAATTATTAGTGTTGAATTATTTAGGCAATTACCGAAGGGCCAGATCAGCAGTGGCTTGCTGTTCAGAGTCTAACTCTTCGAAACGCGATGCATGGCTTTTGTATTCAGGTACGATCTGTTTCATCTGTGCTACAATAGCCATGTCGTCAGTACCTTTGGCCAAATCAATCAGCTCGCGTATCAAGGGCAGCACATCATGGTATGCGATTTCACGAACCTGTGCACACATAATTTTATTGTGATGAGTTGGGAGGTTGTTTTCCGAATCGTTTAGAAGTTCTTCGTACAGCTTTTCCCCTTCGCGAAGGCCAGTAAAGACAATCTCAATATCCCTGTTTTCCACCAAACCGCTGAGCCTTATCATCTTCCGTGCAAGGTCTGCTATCTTAATGGATTTACCCATATCGAAGATGAATATCTCACCACCGTTACCCATTGCTCCTGCCTCCAACACAAGTTGACAAGCTTCAGGGATGGTCATAAAGTACCGAGTAACGTCAGGGTGGGTAACCGTAAGCGGCCCCCCTGCAGCAATTTGCTTTTTAAATAGGGGAATGACAGAACCATTGGAGCCTAATACGTTTCCAAACCTTGTGGTGATAAAGAGGGTATGTTTATCACCTGTCTTTTTAAGCTTATCGTTCAGTGACTGGACGTAAATTTCGGATATCCTTTTGGAAGCTCCCATTACACTGGTGGGATTTACTGCCTTATCCGTACTAATCATCACGAACTTCTCCACCTCATAGCGCACGGAAAGGTCTGACAAGACCTTAGTGCCCAGCACATTGGACCTTATTGCTTCGGTGACGTTCTGTTCCATCATGGGAACGTGCTTATAAGCAGCCGCATGATAGACTATATTAGGGCGGTAGGTGGAGAAAATTTGTCTCATCCGTTCACTGTTGCGGATATCTGCCAGGATAATATGCACCTGTACCATAGTGAAATACGGAGATATTTCACGTTCGATTTCATATAAAGCAGATTCGCTCTGGTCTACCAATATGACTTCTCTGGGCTGAAACTGGAGTACCTGACGAACTATTTCACTACCGATGGAACCGGCTGCACCGGAAATGAGCACACATTTGCCTAATATTTCTCTCTTTACATTCTGGCTATCAAGTACTATACTCTCCCGACCAAGAAGATCTTCTATATTAACTTCTTTGATCTGCTTCAGGGAAAGTTCGCCATTTACCCATTTATCGGCCGGGGGAACAGACCGGACCTTTACAGAATGCTTTAGGCAAATATCAACAAGCTCATTTTTCCGCTCCAACGTAATGTTCTTGACGGTTATGATAAGCTCCTTGATATGATTTCTCTTGATAAGTCTTACTATATCTTTTTCTGCGTCATAAATGCGGACGCCTTTCATGAACTTACCAATCTTGCGTGGATCATCTTCAAGAAATCCCACCACACGAATTTTTGAGGCGGCCTCTTCATCAATTACCTGCTTGGTAAGAAGTCCACCCTGACCGGCACCGAAAATAAGGGCCTTCTGCCTTACTTTCATTACTTCTGCATAGTAGCTAAACACATACTTGACAAGCATGCGGTAAAGAAACAGCAGGGTAATACTGCAAAAGTATGTGATAAGTATAACGGATACGGGAACGAGGCTAACATCAGTAACATAACGATAGATTACTGAGCCACAAAAGATCAGAACGGAGGTAAGTGTTACGGTGATAAGTAACCTAAGGCCATCCTGAAGGCTGGTATAGCGGATAATACCGGCATAACTCTGGGTCAATAGGATAGAAATAAGAGAGGCCATAAGGTACAGACCAAGAGTTACCTCTGGCTGCTGGGCAATAACATCGCTCAACACAAAGTTAAACCTTAAGGAATATGCAATCCAGACCGATAAAAGTATGACGGCAAGGTCTATCAGTAAAATAATCCATCGGGGAATTATCTTTAAACTTCTGATAAAATTTGTCATTACCATATTTTAAAAATCACGCCTTGTGAAAAAATCTCTCTCCCTCATTAAAAAATTCAATGCATCTGTAAAGATACAGCCTATGAAGGAGTATTGTATTAAAAAAATATTAAATCTGGTACATACATTTTGAATGTACGTCGCTACAATTTACCCACGAACCTATTTTTTTAAGATAGCGAAAAAAGTCCTGAAAATTAGTTTTATGTCTCCAAAAAAGGACTGATCTCTGATATATTCAAGGTTCAAATTCAGCTTTTTGGGCATTATTTCTTCTATGTAATAGGTTTCGGGGTCATTTGCCTGAGCAAGCAACTCACTTTCTCCTACAAACTGTATAGATGCCTGATCAGTGATACCTGGTCTTACTGTAAGAACCTTCATTTGTTCTTCAGAGTAGTAATTCACAAACTTTCTTACTTCCGGTCTGGGCCCTACCAAACTCATGTCCCCAATAAAGACGTTAATAAGCTGGGCCAGTTCATCGAGTTTCAGTTTTCTGATGTAGTATCCTACTCTGGTTACGCGCGGATCCCTGTCTCCTACTGTAATCTGCCTACCTTTATCCGATCCGGTGTGCATGGTACGGAATTTAAACATTCTGAAGTCCTTGTTGTTTTTTCCGACCCTCACCTGTCTGAAAAAAACCGGTCCTTTCGAGTCCATCTTTATCAAAATAGCAATGAGTAATACCACCGGAAAAAGGATTATTAGCCCCACGCCGGAAGCTATAAGGTCAAGTATCCTTTTCATCCAATCACCGCTTCCCTGGCTTCTGCCACGGCTTCTACTACCCGCTTCACCTGGGCATCTGTCAACTGAGGGTAAATTGGCAGACTAATTTCATTCTGATACATATCATAGGCTACGGGTACATCTTCTACCGTAAAACCAGCCTCCCTGAAAACGCTTAGCATAGGCAAGGGTACAAAATGCACGTTGACAGCAATTCCCTTACTGCTTATTTCCTCAATCATGGCATCCCTGCCAGCTTCGCTCATACCTTTGACTCTTAATGGGTAAAGGTGGGCTGAACCGCGAGTGGAACCGGAAGTTTGAAAAGGGGGGGTCAGGGCCCACTCATACTGTTCAAAAGCCTTATTGTATTTTTCGAATATGGTTATTCTGGCTGGCAGAAGCTCTTCATGGTACTTCCGGTATTGGGCAAGTCCCATGGCGGCTGCCAGATCGGGCATGTTGCACTTAAAGCCGGGGTAGACAATATCATACCGCCACCCGCCGGCTTTTGTCTTGGTGAAAGCATCCTTAGTCTGACCATTTAATGACCAAAGCCTAAGGGTGTTATAAACAGATGTATTATCAAAAGGCTGAGGAAGCGAAAGACATAGTGCTCCACCTTCTGAGGTGGTTACATTTTTAACGGCGTGAAAAGAAAACGCAGTAATGTCGGCCAGGGAGCCACTATCACGGCCTTGATATTTTGCGCCAATGCTATGCGCTGCATCCGAAAGGAGTAAGATACGGCCTAAGGAAAGCTGTGGTTCACCGGCTGGGTCAAACAGAGCCTTCACTTCGGGTGATTTGATAACTTCGTAAAGTGCATGATAATCGCAAGTCCACCCTGCAATGTCCACAGGAATAATAACTTTAGTTCTGGCCGTAATAGCTTTTCTAACCTTTTCCGGATCGATCGTAAAGTCTTCTTTAATATCAACCATAACAGGCTTAGCACCAAGATGCATCACCACAAGGGCCGTGGCGCAATAGGTGTATGCAGGAATAATGACTTCGTCCCCCTTACCAACTCCGTACCAATGCAGGGCAAGCATGAGGGCTGAAGTGGCCGAGTTAAGGCAGAGTGCTTCACTCGCTCCTGTATGGTTTTTTAACAGGTTCTGAAGGGCATTTACTTTTGGGCCAGTAGTAATCCAGCCAGAATTCAGTGTATCTGTTACCTCATCTATGACTGACTGGTCTATGAATGGAGGTGAAAAGCTAATTTTTTCCTGTTGCTCGCTCATATCTTTTTTTCCATTACCAGGGCTTTGTTCTTTTCAATAACAGTCACCCAGCCATTGCGCTTATAACTTTTGATAGCCTGATGGTTGAATGCATTTACAGTAAGCCTCATGAGCTTAACGCCCTTTTGTTTTGATATTTCTTCAAACTCTTTCAGCAATAGAGTACCGTACCCTTTTCCACGGTAGGCGGGGTCCGTACCTATTACAACTAAGCCTGTGTAGGGTTCCGCTGGCTGAGGTATATCCGCACTGATCATTTTTTCACCACGTTGGTCAACTAAGCCTAACCTACGCCGGACATTACGGAGGGTGAAGGAGGCTTTAGCCCGCATTTCCTTATGTAAGACTAGCCAGGGTCTTACTACAAAGGCCCTTACTGCCTGATTAAAACTATGCTGAAGCATGCCACTCGCAGAGCCGGTTTCTAAAGACCCATCTACAACGAATCCTCCACAATATGCTGCACAAAGGCCTTCTTCTGTCTCCAGGTAGAATAAGAACGCTGTGGGTTGTACAATATACCACTCAAGCATTTTTTGCAGGTAGGTGACTCCCATAGCACTGGATAGAGAGGCAGGAAAAGCCCGCCGCTGACATTTGGCGATACTCTCCAGATTTTCTTTACCCGCAAACTTTACGCTGGACGTTCGACTCGTATTTTCATTCCTCACCATACAATTCGATGAGCTTCCTGATGATTCTGTCTGATGCTTCGCCATCCCAAAGTTCAGGCACACGGCCTGTTTTTCGGTTTCCTGAAACCAGGTTTTTTACTTCTCTTTCAATATCAGGAATGGCGGTGCCTACAAGCACGTTTGTACCAATATCTACGGTTTCGGGTCGCTCAGTATTATCTCGCAAGGTAAGACAAGGAACTTGCAGAACGGTGGTTTCTTCCTGTATACCTCCGGAATCAGTGATGACGCCAAAGCTCCCTTTGATCAGATAGATGAATTCCAGGTATCCCAGGGGGTCAATGAAATGCAGGTTATCATATTTGAGGCCGGTTTGCCCCAGAATGGATGCTGTGCGGGGGTGGACTGGAAAAACTACCGGCTTACCTCCTGCATTTTGCATGATGGCGCGAAGTGTTTCGGCTAGCTTTTCACCTTCATCAACATTGGCTGGCCTGTGAAGAGTAAGCACAAAATAATTATTTTCTTCAAGGTGCAGCTCATCTGCTACCTCGGGTTTTCTAAGCCGGTCCTGGTTTGCCAGTAACGTGTCAATCATGGTGTTACCAACATAATGAATACGATCAGCCTCTATTCCAGCTTTCTTAAGGTTTTTATTGGCAAACTCGGAAGTGGTAAAGAAATGATCCGCAATTGAATCTGTAACCATCCGGTTGATTTCTTCAGGCATGCTCAGGTCAAATGACCGTATGCCTGCTTCTACATGAACTACCTGCTTATGCAACTTTTTAGCCACTATACTACAGGCTAGAGTGGAATTGACATCACCCACTACTACCACTACATCAGCCGGATTCTTAAGTAGTTCTTCTTCAAACCGAATCATTATGTTGGCCGTTTGCACGGCATGGGATCCACTACCTACCTCGAGGTTTGCATCAGGATGGGGAATATTGAGTTGTCTGAAAAAGGTCTCGCTCAGTTTTTCATCATAATGCTGACCTGTATGAATAAGCCTGTATGAAATAGCCTCACCTTCTTTCTGTTGCTTTTTAACTGCATGAATTAAAGGCGCAATTTTCATAAAATTAGGCCTGGCACCTGCTATAAAGGTTATTGAAACCATTATGAGTTAATATTTTTATTTAAAAAATTTGCGAAGGAATCTAATTGTATCCTTCTGTCAAAAACTTCCCGGGCGGCTTTTCTGCCATTTTCGCCTTTTCTCCTGAGTTGTTCTTCATCGTTGCTGGCAAAGTTATCCAGCATGCTCTGCATATCTTCAATATTGCCGGGCTCAGCACTAAACCCTGCTTCAAATCGATCGATAAGTTCCTGACCTTCTCCCCCACCGGCAAAGAGGATAGGTACTCCGGCTGCCATCCCTTCATAAATCTTGGAGGGAACTGCCCCAAAGATAGGCCGGGTGAGGGGAGCAAATATACCATCGTGAGCCGATAAAAGGGCTGGAATCCTGTCTCTGCTAACACGGCCATGCATAATTATGCCACAATCAGGATTTGCCTTAATGTAGTTTTCCACCTCATCTTTCTCTGCTCCATCTCCATAAATATGCAACTCCAGGTTACGGTCGGCAAATTTTAATTCTTTGACGTACCTTTTCAACCCCTGAGCCACCCCAATCAGGCCTGCGTAAACTATTTTTCTCGGTTCGGATACCGGTTTGTTTTCTAAGGTGGAAAACCTGGTATAATCTACCCCATTCCTAAAAAGGTGTGTACGGGTAGCCTGCCTTTCGGCAATGTGTTGCAGGATCTGCTGTGACTGGCCTGTTACTGCAAAGGACTTTCTGTAGAGAAAGTGTTCAAGTCTTTCGAATTGGCGGTAGACAAACCCATCGGAGATTGCTCCCAGCTCTTTTGCTGACAAAGGCCAGAGGTCGGAAACATTCATGATGTGGCTCGCACCGCTCCACTTAGCTAGATACAATCCGGTAAGGGCCAGAGTCAATGGCGGACTTTCAGATATTACGTAGTCTGGCTTCCACTTTTTCAGCTTACCTAATCCGAAAAAGGAGGTGGCTGAAAAAGATAGCATAGACAAAATTCGAGGTATTTTATTGGGACTATTTGACGGATAGAGCCAGTAGCGATATACCTGAATATCTCTTGAAAGGGAATCTGTGCCCAAAGGCTCTGTTGTACTAAAACGTCCTTTATAGCCATCAAAAATTCTACCTGTGGGATAATTTGGCATAGCGGTGAGCACCCGGACATCGCAACCGCGTTCTACCAACCCTTTAGCCATTTCAACCAGGCGGTTTTGTGGTGCGCCTATCTCAGGCGGAAAATATTGTGTAAGTATGACTACTTTCAATCTTTCTTTATTTTTGATACGATGGCTTTATACTTCCCTGCCGCTGTCCGAGGAATGGCTTCTACAGACTGGAAGGTAAGCTTTCCTTCGCCCACTCTTTTTCTGAAGTTACTTTCGATTATAGCCCTATCTTCCTTGCTATACCCTTTTCCAGGAACTACAAGAATACGGAAAACATCGCGTTCTTCCTGAATAACCTGCGCCTCTACTATATTAAGTTCGTGTGTTTTAAATAAGGCATCGAGCCTGCTTATGTATCGATCATCAGAGGTTATAATAAAATCATCAATTCGACCTCCTATCCGGGTGATCTTTTTATAGTGGAGTTTATCATCAGCCGTGCAGGATTGTACGACACCACCGTCTCCAACCTCATACCGGATAAAAGGCATATCGGGATTGATAAGCGTAGTGCAAATAAACCTTCCTTCTTTAGTCTCTTCAGCAACAGGATGGTTTACTCCGTACTCCATTACCTCCATAATACCTACGTCTGGCCAAAGGTAAATATCCTGCCCTCCATATGTACACCCAGCAGCGGTAAGTTCACTCATGCCGTACGTATTTATGGTCTGACAATTAAAGGCTTTTCTAATAGCTTCCTGCTGATAGTCAAAGAAGAACTCTGCATTACTGATAGCCGCTTTAAGCCTGGGAACTTCCAGCCCCTGCTCAAGGACTAGCATTGAAAGCAGATACATGGATGAAGCGTAGCCATACATGTATTCTGGCTGGTATTTTCTTAACGCCCGGGCATAATGTGGTACAAACTGCGGGGCTATATGAAAACAAGACATGTAAAGTTGATTCATGGCTTTGTTTTTCACCCAGAAGGGGGGGCTGGTCTGATTGGCGCTATTTATCAACTGTCCCCCCAGCATTGCGTACTTATCATGCCTAGTAATGCCATGCCAGTTTCTCATCCGGCGCTCAAAAATAGCATAGTAGGTTTCTGTGGTTTCCCTGGACCAGAATACGGTAACCGGCTTACCTGTACTGCCACTAGTACGCTCCGTATACATTTTTTTTGGATCGCAATCCTCCGCGATAAAGGCAGAATTGTAATTTCTGACTTCTTCTTTGGTAAGCACAGGCCAATTTTCAAGCCTTTTCCAGCTTTCCGTATCACCTTTTTTTGATCTCTTGTCCCAGTAAGCTTTATAATAAGGGACTTTGTGCCGGGCTCTATGAAGTATAAAATCGAGCCGTTCCTGCTGGTAGGTTGCCCATTCGTTTTTTGAATAAACATCCCGCTCGGCAACTTCCTGTATTAACCTATCGGAGTTTTCCGTATAACGCCACTTATTTCGCCTTTCACCCACCCAGGTGGTGGCAGCATTTTTCACAAAGCCGGGTAGTCTCTGAAATATGGGCAAAAGGACATTCTTCATCTCCGGAAATTTTATGCAAACATAGCGCTCAAATATGAGAGGGACTAAAAATCTTTAAAACTTTGCGCAATGTGAGCCCACCGCTGAGCAAGTTTTTCCTCATCAAAATTTTTCACATTTATACTGGCACTACGCCCTAATTCTTCAGCCAGTTGGCTGTCTTCCAAAAGCTTCCTAAGGTGGACGGCGAAGGCCTCAGCCTTTACTTCAGAAGTAAACAAAATATCGCTGCCTTCATTCCAAATGAGAGGCAATTCTCCTACCCTACTACTGATCACGGGTAAGCCGGAAGCAGCCGCCTCAGCCACTGACATGCCAAAGCTTTCATAGGAAGTGGTATTAAGCAGAACATCATGGTTGCGATACACCTCCGGCAGGCTGGCGTTAGGAACAGGACCTGTAAACGAAATTCTATCCGCAACTCCGAGATCATCGGCCAGGCTTTTAATCTGAGGTAATAGCCCTTTATCCGGCCCTACCATTGTTAGAGTCAGGTCGGGGTAGTCTTTACCTAATTCATGAAGTACCTTAGGGGCAATATCCGGATTATAGATAGGGGTAAAAGCTCTGACCCACAGCAGTTTTTTTACAGGGCCATAGACAGGTTTGGGTGAGAATGCTGCCAGGTCCACCATATTTGGCATATAGGTAATGGCACAATCAGGATTCTGCTTATTGAAAAAACGATGCAGATAATTACTTGGGGTATAAATGAAACTTGCCTGAGAGAAAAGCTCATTAATTCTATCAGCGTTGTTCTGGAAAAACTCAGGCAATGAGCCACCATGAAGTGCGAGGACATAAGGCTTTTTTCTCTTTAAGGCTAGCCTGGCAGTTGTTTCAGCAATTCTAAAGGCATTTCCACTGTATACATCTATGTGAAGGATACTATAAGGATAGCTTATTACCCTCATGAGAATATCAGGAACCCGATATAATCTATTCGTAAAGGAAGAAACAAAGGACGATTTAAGCCCCTGTTTATTCAATACTTCTGCCACTTTCCGTGAAGGAGAGGTAGTACCAGCTTTTTTATCAAAAAAGTTACCTACAAAAAGGATACGCTTGCTCAAGCTGCTATTTTTTTAAGGATTTGATGGGTTTAGCTGGGCAGCCTCCGGCCATAGTATCTGAGGGAATATCTTTATTCACCATTGAGTTCGCTCCCACTACACTTCCTGATCCTATGGTAGACCCTTTGGTGATTGTACATGAAGACGCTACCCATGAGCCTCTGCCAATTTTTATAGGGGCAACGACATGTGCACCATACCTGAAAGACCCATCCTGTAACGTATGATCGCCGGTAACAAATACATTATAAGGCCCAATAATTACCTGATCATCAATATCAATGGCTTCTGCCGCCATAAACCAATTGCCTAAAGCAATATATACGTCATTTCCTATGCTGATTCTCGAGGGATTGTAAAAGGTGATGTTTCTTCCCAGGCGAAGATTCTTACCGCATTTTCTAAAAAAAGGACTAGCTAAGTACCCTCTCAACCTGAGTATCTGGATGTTATCCGGCAACCAGTTAGTGAATAGCAGCACAAAATGCAGTGGCCAATCATACCTTAGAAGCTTTTTAAGATTACTCATGTGGTTTCTTGGTTAAGTACGGCCTTAAGCACGTCTACCATTTCTTTAGCTCTGTTTTCCAGGGTGTTGTATTGGGCTAGTTCTCTTCCATTCTCTATCAGCTTCCTTCTTTTCTCTCCATTATTAACTAACTCTTTTATAGCCTCTGCAAATAATGAAGGCTGGTTAGGTGGTACAAGTAGGGCATGTTTCTCATTTTGGAGGAAATATGGAATCGATCCCACCTCTGTAGCCAAAACCGGCAGGCTATTGGCCATTGCCTCCCAAATTACCCTCGGAAAGCCTTCAAAGTTTCCTCTGCTGGCAAGTGTAAACAGGTGGCATTTACGATACAGGCTATTAAGCTCCTCTCCCACACTAAGTTTACCGTGGAAGATGACAAAGCCCCCTTCTTTAAATTCTGATGATTTTTCGACTAACAGATCAATGAACTGCTGCCCGTTTTTATCTAATATACCCGCAATGTGAAACTCAAAATTGAAACCATCCCTGCGTATTAGCGTGCCACAAGCTTGAATGATATCTTCCAGTCCTTTGGAGGGGGTTATTCTCCCGGTAAAGAGGATTTTTACCGGTCCTTCACTTTCCTGAGCCTCAAAGCTGTCTTCTCTTACAAAAATATCGTCTCTGCTTAAAGTGGTAGACTTAATCAGGTAAGCCTGTTTTGCCCGATCTTTTAGCTGATCATAGAGCAGCTGGCTATTAGCGACCATTGTTCGATTCTTGATGGCTCTGAGAAGCCGGGAATTGAAATAATGTGCATACCCCTTGATTATAGTTGACTTCCAAGTGGGTAGCGTCAGCGTTTTGGCCCCCTCTACATAGTCTCCCACTACATAGTAAGCCACTGGCCTTGAGTGAGCACCTGAAAGCGCAAAAGTCAATGGTGAAGGTGTCCGTATGAGCATCACATCAAAATAGCTCTCGTAACTTTTGACAATTTTTTTATACCTAGGAACATTTATTATACGCAATGGTAATGCAGAATGAACTCCCAGGTTGATTAGCCTTACATTAGGAGAGGTCAGGGTATAATCTGCCTCAGCCATTTCGAAAGGTCTTGGAGAGTGCATGAAGCAAATAACTTCTTCTACCTCACTGGCCAGGCTATCAATAAATAACCCAATATAAGACGGGGTTTTTATCCGGCCATTAACCTCAATGGCTACAGAATGATAATGAAAAGCTATGCGCACAATATTAAGCGTTTTTTCTATTAACCAATGCAATACACAAGCCTATCGCGAACCAGGCAAATACGTTAACAATGGCATTGATAAAATAAAAGTGGAGGAGTAATCCTAAAAAGCCTAATGTCACTGAAAGGTCTTCCCCTGATAACTTTGATGCACGGAATATCAGCTGGACTATGGTAGTGAGAATAACAAGTATGAAGGGAATAAAAGCCAGCAAGCCTGCTTCAGCTAACAGGTTGATATAGGAGTTGTGAGAACTGGTCTCATTAATCTTTTTCTTATTAATTACATACTTAGCTCCTTCAAAATTTCCTTCCAGCTCTGCTTCATAATTTGTGAAATTATTGAGACCGATTCCAAACAAGGGGTGCTCTTCATATATCTTGAGCCCCTTCTCCACCATAGCTCTTCTGGTAAGATAGGACCTATCCTGTTCAATAACATTTTCAGTGTTATAGAGCAAATTATGAGCCCGAGGATTGAGGGTCTCTATAGCACTTTCCACCGCCCCGACTTCGTTGAGTATAGCCAACATTGGTCCAACTATAAGCACGATTAGGAATACGTATCTGAGGGTTTTACGATTTATCAGAAAATAAGCAGCGAAAGACTCAGCAAGTACTAATATTGAGGCTGAGCGACTACCGGATAAAAACCCTAAAACAGACAGGATGAAAACAAATAACAATCCAAGCCGGGGGTTCCGCTTGGCCAGATAATAAACAGCAATAGGACTATAGATAATTATAAGAAAGGCAAAGGCATTTTGAGTTAGACGTCTTAAAACCGGAATACTTAGTAAGGGTGTGTTTTGTAAAATAAAATAGTGAAAAGCTGAAGCTGTCACCCCCCAAAAGATAGCCTTGCCAACAACTTCCATCCGAATATTATCCCGCTGGCCCACGAGAAAAAGAATCAGGATACTCCAATAAATATAGTTGGGCAAGACAGCATTGGCTCTCGCCAGGGATACCGGATCTGCATCGGTGATATAAAGGTTTACTACACTAAGTATTGAACCTATTGTGAAATAGGGAATGAAAAGAATTACAAGCCTGTCCAATCTAAAGATGTACCCGAAACGTTTGTAGAAGGAATATATCAGGACTGGGAAAAAGAAAATACTTGTATTCTGCCCTAAAATGAGCATGCCCGGGTATGCCATAAAAAAGGTATACCAGAACAAGATTTTCTCATGAAATTCGATCTGTTGTTTATCTACTTTCACAATCCTTTCTTACCTCTTCCTTCCAATCCAAACTGCACGAACGGTAAGCTTTATGGCCACTAAAGGCCATTTTTACTCCTTTCCACATACCCTTAACTGCTTCTTTCTGACCACTTGACCTGCCTTTGACATAAGTACCTATGGCTATCAGCAGCCTCCACGCCATAAAGTAATAGTAGTGGAGAACACCTAGCCAAAGAGGGAAACTTCTCTCTTCGCACCAAATCCTGGTAAGAAAATAACGGCTATAAGCCAAGCGTTTATAATACGCATAACTATGGTCAAAATAAGAAGTCTCAACCGGAGGGTGGTGTAACACTTCCCGATCCAGAAACATTAATTTCCCTAGAGAAGCAACTTTAAAGCTCAAAATTTTATCTTCCCCCTTCCCAATCCTGTATTCATATTGAGAGAAAACTCTGCTATCAAAGGCTTTTTCGACAGCCTCTCTTTTGAAGGCCATATTAGTTCCCTGAAAAAACTCAACTTCTCCATCAGAATCAGGCAGTGGGCCGGGAACGCCAACAAGACCAAGTTTCCCCACTGCTGGCGAGGGTACTCCTGATATTTTATTGATGAAGTCCAGGAGACGTCCTTGTTTTACTTCTTTTTTTTCTAAAAGATCGTGCATTACATTTTCATACCTGACTCTGATACAAGCACCCTTTACATCTTCCTGACTAAATGCACTAAGCATGTACTGAAATATCTTCTGATCCAGAATCTTTACATCATCGTCGAGAAAAACCAATACATCAGATACTGTATTCTGAAACCCAAGAAAGCGCTGATAGGGCTGGTTTTTATGGGAGCTTTTTAAGTAAGTAACGCCAGGTCCCAGGCGGGCATATTCCGAGGGATCCTGCTCTTCGGTAGAGTCTACCACTACAATCTTCTCAGGAGCAGGTGTACACTCCAGCACCTGACTAATAAGGGATTGTGCTCTTTTGGGACGATTATATGTGCAGATAATGACATCAAAGTCTGCCATGCCTACTGTTTTAGGTCCTGGTAAAATGAGAGGTTCTGCTCAAGAACGACATCCATAGAGTATGTTTCCTTTACATGCTCTCTGATCTTCGCCGGGTCATAACCATTATTTTCTGCTTTGTTGACCATAGCTGAAAGCGTGGCTTTCAGATCATCTCCTTTGAGGTAGGATAGCTCTCCGTTTAATCCCTCTTTAATTATCTCTGGTCCACTTGTTTCTCTTGTCATTAATACGGGAGTACCACAGGCCATGGCCTCAACAGCGGACAGTCCAAAGGCCTCGGCTCTACTGGGACATACCACTATACCTGCTCCCGAATATACTCTGGCAAGCTCCCCATGATTGACGTAGCCCTTAAAATGGATTCTTAGTCTTGCTTCCGGAGGCACACTCTCCTTCAGGGCTTCGATCGTTTGTTGTTCTCCTCTGCCATAGAGGTCCAAGTGAATGCGTCCATTACTTTTCATGATCGAAGTCATTGCTTCAAATAGCTCAAACAAACCTTTTCGTTCATGAATTCTTCCTACATAGACTACTTTATTCACGTCCCGGCTTACTTCCTCCACCGGCCGGAAGACTGTGGTATCCACAAAATTATGAATTACAGAAAATGGGTTGTCAAGCTTCAATGCCTTATTAGTGGTATTGCCTATGTGATTGGAAACGGCTATAAGCTTATCTGCCATTTTCACATTTCTCTTTTCACAATAAGCCACTACTTTACTGGCTCGTTTTCCTTCCTGAAGCTGACTGGCTACATAGGCACCGTGCATCCTTACAATCAGGGGCACCCCGGGATGGGACCATAAGGGGCCACTCCAGTCGTAACTCTCCACGATATCTACGTCGGCTGACTTAACCACACTTTTTAAGTATCGGGAAAGATATTTTCTTTTAAAATAGAAACCGGCATCGATGTAATAGCGGCCAAAGAGCAATATTTTCTTACTACGCGTATAAGGGTCGTACAGGCGGTGTACGGAAATACCATCTTCAACAGCCACAGTATTCTCAGCAACTGTTTCATCATATCCTACAACGCTCACTTTAAGCCCTTTGGACACGAGGCCTTCTGCTAGGATACGGACGAATATGCCAATACCTCCGTGAGGGGCGGGTGGCAATTCATTACAAACAAAAAGTATATGCTTCATATCCAGTTTGAAAAATCTTTACCCACCAGGCCGCTGAGCTGATCCAAGTCTTCCCTGTACAAATTATTCAATGCCCGGCGGTCTGATTCAGACATGGCTTCCTTTGGCGCGGTCACTGTATTATTTTTCTTAACCCATTGCCTGAGCTTTCTTTTAGCTCCCCTAAATTTACCTGCAAACCCAAGGCTTCGGGACACGTGCCCTACAATGGATAAGGTTTTATTCAGCACAGGGTATTTCGCTTTTCGTGCTGAAAAAATAACCTTTTTACTTTGCGTAGGCACAAAGTTATCATCAACGCCAATGAATGAGAATATCTGTTTTAGCAAAGCTGCAGGCTCACTTTTGAGCCTGTCGTAATTGAGAATCATTATATTTTCAGAAGGAAACCGGTTCAGGTAGGGAAGTAACTGCTGATAATAGTAGCCCTTAGTGACAATAGAGTGATTCTGACTGATAATATCAGCAAATGAAGCGTCCGTACGCCCATCTGCCTTGTGCATTAGAAAATTAGACCAGGCGCGCTCGACAGGATCACGGAGTATGGCTATTAATTTTATCTGTGGAAATAGTTCGTAAATTCTGGCTGCTGACTTTTCCGGAGTATGCAGGTAGCCGGGGGTAAGCTCTCCCTTTTTCACATTACCATCCGCTTGCTCAAAAAAAGATGCATAGTAGGACAGTCCCTGGTCATAGTGTTCATCCTTATCAAAAAAGTTAAGTTCCTTTTTTGAAGGGACAAATACCTCCGGGTGTTCGTTGAGGTTGTGCTTTAACCAGGTGGTCCCGCTTTTTTCTGCTCCTATTACTAAAAAATCCGGCAATTGCATTGTACTCATAATTCTATCGCCCGCTTAATCTTGCTCTTTGCCTTTATTGAAATCTGTAGACAAAACCTCATCAAACATCTGGTTATACCTGCGAATGTGAATAGAAAAGTCCAGCTCTTTTACTCTTTCTATCGCATTCGTACACATGTTCTGGTACAGGTCTTTGTCTTCCCATAATGAAAGTATGGACTGTGCAATCTCTTCGCCACTGGCAGGAGACACTACAAATCCGGTCTTTTCGTGAATAACATTTTCGGATAACCCACCGGACCTCGCTACTATGCAAGGGACGCCAAGTGACTGGGCCGTTACAACAGAATTGTTGTACCCTTCCACCAGGGAGGGCAAGCAATACACAAAACTGTCTCGAACCATCTCTATTACCTCCTTCTCGGCTACCCATCCGTGAAAAGTAACCTCCTTATCTAATCCAAGCTCAAATACTCTGTACCTAAGCTCCTCCTCAGCTTCACCTATCCCCATTATGTGAAGCTCTACCCGCGTATCATTAAGGCTTTTCTTTAGGATATCTATAGCGTCTAAAAGATACCTATGCCCTTTAGTCCAGTTGAGCCTGGCTGCGATAGTAATCTTAAGTGTATTGGAACTGTAAACGAAATTCTCCCTGCTGGGCCACTTGGGTAGAAAGGCTGGTGGAATGGTGGTAATATTCTTGTCCTCAATACCTCTGTCTATTACCTGACTTCTAAGATAACTACCTAATACATGTACATGATCAGCTGTAAGTAATGGCTTGTTATATTTAGTTGGATTGAGATCAAAATCATCTCCTCTGCAGGAGATTAAAATTCTCGTATCGGGAAAATAAAAGGGTATGTCGAAATGATAGGCTATCTGTACGGCATTGAAGTACACCATATCGAATTGCTTACCAAATAACTCGTGATGGTAAAAGACCTGGCCTATAGCCTGAGCTGTACTAAGGTTCTGAGACCTGGCCCGCTTGTAGGTAGCGATAGCCTGACGGGGGTTACGCAGGCAGTTGCCAATGAAATTCAGTAATATACCGGGTCTGGCTTTCGGTTGTCCGCGCATCAGCGCATCTGTAAGGACAGTTTCAATATCTTCTTTACCCACCTGGGCGATACCAGCCTGCTTGTCGCCAGGGCGAAACATAAATAGCTGCAGCCCCGGATAGGTTTGTTTAAGCGCAGCCATCAACCTGATAATGTAAGGATGCTGCGGACTGGGGTACTTCGTAACTACAACCAGTATCTTCGGATGACTCATGAAAGGGCTTTTTTCCAAAATAACTCGAATTTTCTGGCGTGTTTCCGGGAGTTGAAGTGCTCTAAAGCGCTTTTATTGGCGCTTTGGCTAATTTCAATGCAAAAATCAGGGTTATCCATCAGGTAAGCAATATGCTGTGCTATTTCCTTTGCCTGGCCGGGTAGGGCAAGCATGGCATTTCTTCGATGTGTAAGAACCTCATCCACCCCTCCGCAAATGGTACTTACCACCGGAATGTTTGCCAGCATGGCTTCGCCCACTGCATTAGGGAAGCCCTCGGCTATACTGGTTTGAACATATATAGACGCAGACTCAAACTCCTTTTTCAGCGCTTCGTGAGTGATTTTGCCTCTTAACAATACGAAGTCTTCCAGTTCCATGGATCTGATCATGAATTCGAGTTGTTCCTGAGCAGGACCATCACCGAAAATATGTATTTCAAATTGTTTACCTACTTCCTTCAGTTTTTTTGCCGCAAGTACCAGTGTAGGGAAGTCCTTGCGCCAATGAAGGCGGCCAACAGAAACTATCTTTCCGTCTACTGGCTTCCTGGCTACCTTCTCCCATGCAGGATTGAGACTTGTACGCACAACTGACATTGGTAGCGTTTTACCTGCGTAGCCTTCTAAAAGCTTACCTAACTGACCACATACCAGGTGAATGCCTGCTGCGTGATTGGCCGCACTAATGAGGCTTTTTAGATAGAGTGGATTATTTAACGGTTCAACCTGTACATCGCTACCCCTTACCGAAAATGTGTAAGGAATAGATAAATCACTGGCCCACTGATGATGCTGGGCAGCTAATGAGGCAAACTGAAAATGAATAAGATCGGGCTGAAATTTAGCCACCGTTTCCCTTACTATGTCCTGTGGGGAAGGGTTTTTGAATTTTTTCAGAAAGTAAGATACTTTTTGCCTGAGCTTTCCACCTACCTTCATGCGATTGTAATTCGGTAAGGCTTCTACTGTTTTGAGTCCGGCTACAGGTGAAGGTAGGTTACCCGTGCTAGTGGTTTGCCAGGCTCCCCACATAAGCTCAATATCTGTGTGTGAAACAATGGCCTGTGCATGCTCACGGATAAAGGTCTCTCCTGGAACGGAGTTTACTATTTCCAAAACTCTCATTGCCCCCTCTCCTTTCCATCTGTAAGTGCTTTTTCATAGAACTCCACATAATTACTGCATTCCTTTTCAGGGCTAAACTTATCTTCTACCATGGCCCGGGCATTATCTGCCAATAACCTGCCTTTTTCCGGGGCATCCAGTAAAGTTTTGATAGCACTAGCCAGAGCGGATGCATCAGCAGGAGGCACCAGCAAACCAGTCTCCCCGTCATACACTATTTCGGGTATACCCCCGGCCTGTGCTGCCACTATAGGTAACTTTAAAGCGGAGGCCTCAATAAGGGTATTAGGCATGGCCTCAGATACTGAGGGCTGTAGCATAATGTCAGCACTAAGCATCTCCTGCTTGAGCCCGGTATGATTCTTATGCCCGGCAAATATGACTCTGTCTTCTACATCAAATAACCTGGAGAGGTATACAAGCTTATTTTTTTCATCTCCGTTTCCTATGATACGGTATTTGAAGTCCAGACCCTGTTTTTTCAGCTCTCCCATTGCCTGCAAAGCATACTCAAGGCCTTTTTGCCAGGTTAGACGACAAACAGACAGGAATACAGGCCTATTATTGGCTGATATTCTCTCTGAAGAATTAGCTGAGAAATCGTTTAAATCGATAGAGCGGTAAATGGTGTGGCACTTATCCCTGGGGGCTCCCAGTGCCACGGCTTCACCAGCTAAAAAATCGCTGACAAACTGCAGCCTGGAAGCCTTCTGATACACTTCCTGTATCATGTGCCTGTATGTCTCATCTACATAAGGTCTGACACTGGTATCGAACCCCCTGAAGCTTACCACAAAGGGCACATTTAAAAATTTTAACAGTTCTTTGTAACGATCATACCGTTGTACATTCAGCAGGTGTACTACATGGGGCTGAAAGTCAATGAGTGGCTCAAAATTACCAAAGGTATAGTACTTTCTTTGTGTGGACGTTTCGGCAGATTCACCCAGCCATTTTTTAAGTGCATTGTCGCCTGTAAGCTTTCTTTTGGTTAGAGATTTGAGCATGGAACTCTTGCCTTGCTTACCAAGAATAGTAACTTCCTCCTTTTCAGCCGTGCTACCTGCAAAGTCAAAAGTAAACCCATGAACTCCAGGTACTGCCTTTTTCAATCTGAGGTACCAATTTCGCAGAAAAGGTTGATTTGGATGACCGTACTGATCAAATAATATAGCGACACGCAGTGAATGTGGCATTTATATGCTTGCTTTCCAGTTTGAATAAAACCTTTTTCCTATTCTCAGGCTCTTCACCTGGAGTATCTTTCTAAAGCCAACCCTTTCAAGGCTCCTTTGATTTGCCTGATTCGTTGATGCTGTATATATCAGTCCCTGATGATAGCCTGCTTCTTTGAGTTCTTTCAGAAGGGTGCATATGACAAAGGGATTAATGCGTTTACCTTTGACCTTCTCATCCACACGGGTGTGATATATCATGAACTGCCCCTGATTCAGGACCATGTCCTTTCCTGCAGGCTGCACAAAATGGGATCCGGAAGTTTGTACCCAGTGATAGCTTACGGCCTTATCATTAACCACCCCTAAATAACACAGATCTCCTCGTTTGAGTCTGCTTTCCGTCTTTTGTACAGGTACAGGCCATACTTCTCTTATCCTCTGCCCCTCACCTGGACGGAGCTTTGTAAGCTTTACAGGAATGCGCGGTTCAACCTCTGGTATTTCACTCAAATCATGTGAGTAAAAGTATTCGATATGAACAGAAGGTCTGATGCTCCCTGCCAGCTTAGAAATATGCCTTAACATCTGATAGGCCCACACCTTCACAGTTGTATTCCTTATTTAAGTAGTCAAAAATTCTATTTAAGCTATCAATATAGGCAATTTGTTCCTTCTCATTCTTTACATAGGGGCTGCCATTGATAAGCACCTCATTGCTGTGAAACATCATATTCAGCACTACTGGTTTGCCGCTGCCCTTATACCTTTCTGTGATCCAGTCGCACAGGCCTTTCATTTCTTCAAAGCTACTTCGATAGGGTCTGAACCAGCTGATGCCAGGTGCATATCCCAGCTTGGCCATTACCTTCTTATGGAACTTTTTTTTATCCTCCAGCCGCCTGGTTAGTATGCCGGGAAGCCGGTCATAATAGGGGTTTCCGATGCTTACCGGCACCTGCAGTATGCTCATACTGCCCTTTTTACGCATATCATGCCTGCTGGGATAATAGGGCTGTAAAGGGGCTCCCCAGTAATTACGCACTGAGCCTGTCTCAAAGTAATGGGTTTTAAAAGGGCTGACGGTGCTATCGACTGTATACCCCAGCTCCTGGAGAAACTGAAGGCCACGCTCTGTCATACCGAAACGCCCGGCACGGAAGCTGGTAGGAGCCTGACCAAACGTTTCTTTAAATAGATTTGTAAGGTTTTCCAGTTTTGCCTTTTCCACGCCGGCACTGTAATCCATCTGGATACGCTTGGTACGATCTGCCTCCCATACAGCTTCCGGCTCAATAAACTCGCTATGAAGGTGGGTGCCCAATTCGCAGTTGCCTGCCTTCTTCAGGGTATCAGCGCTAGCTTGGTCTCTAATGATCTCCGGGCTCAGCAGATAGGTAGGCTTAATACCGTGTTCGTCGAAAAGGGGGGTATAAATACCAGGAACTGCCTCAGTAACTGACCGGAACTTCATGGGTAGCTGTACCTTCCATCCAGGTCCCTTGTCACATTCTGTATCAATAGTAACGAGTATTAGTACTTTCGGCCCTTTCATATTACCCTTTCATATTCCTACCGAATGTAAGCAACCTCGTAGCAGCTACCCAGCCCTTCCTCCTTACTGACTGTTCATTTCCAGCGGTTATTTTTAAATAAGGCTCATGATATTCGGTAAACTGAGTTTTATAATGGCTTTCACCTCGCATAAAATTAAACTCGTCTATGCCAGCATCGGCAAAACACTTTTGCAAGGTGTGGTATAGTAAGAGCTTGCTGGGACTATACCATGCGTATTCTTTATCGAAGGCAGGAGAATAGTGGTACCAGGTCCGGTTATGGACCAGGTCTAACTGATAAGCCCAGGTATTTCCTTCACCATCTTTTAGTACGGATAGCTTCACCCACCCCATTTTTTCATAATAGGGCAATATACCTCTAATAAGCTTAATCTTTTCAGGCTCCTCAAAAGAGCTTTTTTCACTTTTCTCTTCCCTCCTTTTATTAAAAACCTCTATAAAATCATCCAGAAACTGAACGATACCAGAGGATATTTCATCGTAATGGAGGGTAATCTCATTACGTTTTACACGATTAAGCCGGCCACGTATATCTCTGATCTTCTTATTGAACTCGGGAGTATAGTATTCCTCCCAAGACCCACTGGTATCGAGCGAGTAATACAGCCTTGAGATATCCGTTTCTGTATCCGGGAAGGCTTCCGCCAGCTTATCTGCAAATAGATAGGCTACTTTACAGTCCCGGGGAATGAAGCTCAGCTCCAGCTGTTCCCATTCCTGTTTATTATCATTAAACCAGGAGGCCAGGGCGCTGGCAACTATTTCTTCTTTACCTGGTGCAGCCGTTATATAGAAAAAATCTGCAGGGCCGCTACCCAGGTCAATCAGCTTCCTTATTTTAAAAAAACGTGTAGCACGCTTATATTCTACTCTCATAGGGAGACACCCGATAAGTTCATCCCCATCCACAACGGAAAGCACCAGGTCATCACCACGTTGCTGGTAGGCCTGGCAATACTGGTCCAGCCATTGGGACCGCTGCTGGACGGAATGCTTCGCAGAAGCATCCAGCAAACGATCAAAAGCCTGTTTGTCAGTTTCTTCCCAACTATGTTTTATCACTCTGGTCATATACGACGATGCAATTCTGTATCAGCGTTTATTATTGTATTCGGCTACTATCTCCAACATCCTTTTCACCTGCCTTCTACTATCTTCCTTTTCGGTAACGTATCTGATATTATCATCTGCCATTTTACGGAGCTTTTCCTTATCCTGGCAGAGGGTGTGAAGGGTATCAGCAACCTGTGCGGGATCTTGATCTGAGACAAACAGGCTCCTGAAGCCATCTGCTTCCATTAATCTGTATTCAGGTTGGTCCACCATTACAGGCACTCCACCCCGTGCTGCTCCTTGGATGATGCTGGAGGAGCGCATATCTTCCTTGGCCATCAGGTTCACAAACACATCAGAAATTCCCATCAGGTCAGACACTTCCTCAAGGCTGATCCGCTCCTGTATCAGATAGATGCTGTCTGTAAGGTTTTCACTATTCAGTCGGGCTACTGCATCATTCAGCGCCTGTTTATCATTACCTGCTCCTCCTAACAGTATACAGTAGTACTTTCCGGGATACTTCTTAACGAGGTCAATAAAGGTCTCAAGGGCGGTAAGTGCTCCCCAGCCTGGCCGGAACCTCCTTACATTGAGTATCACTTTCCTACCTGATGGAATACCCAGTTTGGCTTTCGTTTCCTCACGTGCAGGAGACTCCATTCTCTTGAACACAGACAGATCGACCCCCCAGGAAACAGGCTTAATTTTCTCTTCATCAAGGGAAAAGCGCTCTTTCAAATATCCGGCGGCACTTTCGGCACTGGGCATTACCAGGTGGGCCTTACGGAGTACCCGCTTCATATACTGATGAGCAAAGAGGGATGTCTGGCTGTGGGTATAAATATCGCCTCCAAAAGGAAAAATAACGACGGTTGACTGCTGATGGAAAAGCGATACACCACCGAAGGTAAAGGCTTCCTGTACATGCACAAAATCAGGTCTGATGTGCTTTAATGCCTCGGCTAACTGCCTGCCATATAGGTAAGGCCTTCTTACAGATGGAAGCCCGGACTCAAATACATAGTTCTCCCTGGCGTTTCTGTATTTTTTACCATCTACTTTGTAAGATAGCTTTTCCAACTTACGAATACGCCTTGCCTCTTTCTTCCACTTGCTTAACTGTCCTGGCTTAACGTATTCATCGGTAGACGTAATGGGTATACCATTTGGGGCTACAGGGCCCTGGTAAAAATCAGGTACTGTCAGGATGAGTACTTCCTGAACATATGGTTTCCAGCTTTCCGCTAACTGGTAAGCGAATAAGCTATCAGGATTAGCAATCACCACGACCTTATCATGCAGGCGTTCTCCCCTACCGGATGCTTCCGGATGTATGTCTTCCTTACTCTTCAAAACAGTTACTGAATGGCTTTAAGGAGTAGTGTGGAAATATTTTCCTGCAAATCGCTATCAAGTTGACTGTGGAAAGGCAGGCAGAGGATACGTTTACTCAGTCCGGTCGAAACAGGTGTCCTTCCTGTGTCCTGCACATAGTTAAGTGAGGAAAGGCATGGATAAAAATACCGGCGTGGAAAAATATTTGCGGCATTCATTTGTTTTTGAACCCTTAGGAGATCTTCCTCACTTTCAAACACCACAGGAAAGTAGCTATAATTATAGTCAGTCCCGGTCCTAATCTCCTGGTAGCTTACCTTTTCTGCAACTTTCTCCAGCAGTTTCTGGTAGTTTTTAAAAATGGTTTCTCTTTGATGGATGAGGTCCTTCATTTTCGGCAATAAACACAAGCCCATGGCCGCATGAAACTCACTGTTTTTACCATTTATGCCTAGCCCATAGAAATCTTCCTGGCCATTATGACCGAAGTTTCTCATGTAGCTCATTTTATGATTTAACTCTTCATCTATAGTGGTGATTGCCCCCCCTTCTATAGTATGGAATAGTTTGGTTGCGTGGCAACTAAGGGTAGAGAAGTGTCCATAGCGAAACAGGCTCTCCCCTTTGTAGCGAACGCCATATGCATGTGCAGCATCGTAAATAATGCTGAGATTGTACTTCTCGGCAACTTGCTTTAAGCCTTCCACATCACAGGGATTACCGAATACATGTGTGGCCATGATGGCCGTAGTACGGGGCGTGATAGCTTTTTCGACCTGTTGTGGATCAAGAGTAAAGGTTCCAGGCTCAATATCGGCAAATATGGGTGTGCAATTTTCCCATACCAGACTGCTGGTGGTAGCCACATAACTGAATGGTGAAGTGATTACCTCCCCTTTCAGGTCCAGCGCCTTGATTGCAATCTGAAGGGCGATGGTACCATTATTGAGGAATTTAAGATAGGGCACATCAAGCATAGCAGAAAGGTCCTCTTCCAATTGGGTAACCAATGGCCCATGGTTAGTTACCCAGGCTCTATTCCAAATACCATTTAGAAATTGCTGATATTCTTCCTGAGGGGGTAAATAAGTTTTTGTTACCTGTACAGGTTCCTCACTTTTCCATCCAGGGTTGTTAGCTATTGTATTATCCAATTTCCTGCTCATTTATCTGCCACTACCCTTTTGAGTCGATTACTTAACGATTTCACAAACCATCTGAACTGGTGACTGTACTTAGAAGCAGCTCCTTCGTGCCACCAATCGGGCCCTGCATAATTAAGCTCAACAAGCATATCACCGGCTATCTTATTGAAAATGAGCTTTTCTGTAGGGGAATACTCTTTTTTAAGGTCCTCTTTAACCGTGTCGCCGCTGGTAGGGAATGAAACCGGCTTATTACGAATGCTATTGGCTTCCACCCATTCTCTAACTTGCCTTTCAGTGTGGGGTAAACCACAAAAATCCAGCACAGTGGGCAAATGTTTTTCCCCATCCTCGAGCAGGTCTTCATAGCGGATCTCAAAAAAATCGCCTGTGTACTTACGGCCCTCACGTGCAGCCTTTATACTCTTTTTCCAGTATTTGATTGCTCTGGGCAGACTATCTGAACCAAAACCTGCCGTTTTGCGAACATTCACCAGGGAGAGTGCTACCTTACGCCCATCACGGATCAAATGGATCAGTTTTGCATTGGGAAACAGTTCTTTGATAAAATGAACATCGAATGCGTTCTGAGGATATTTCTCCACCACATGCGTAACATTATTACTTTCGACGTCAAGCACTTTTTGATATACCCTATCTATAAAGTCAGCGGTAAATGCGTTGAACTCCCCGTCATTCCAGACGGCAGGCAGGCCATGGGGTATTCCCATTGCATTGGTTCCTTTTTCCTGGGTCCAAGCATCATGTAGCGGACGCAGGTACTTATGAACCAGGGTGATCTCTGATTCGGCGGTTCCAACAGATGGGTGATTCCCCAGTATCTTCTGCAGCCAGGTAGTACCACTTCTCGGACTACCTATAATGAAAACCATTTGCTTATCTGAGAGTATCTGACTCATAACCTTAGCTTGTGATAGGGCTTTTGACAACTTCCCAATCCAATTTTGGTCTTAAGGGGCCTTTAGTACGTCCCATCCAGGCTCCTTCACCAGCCTCGCGCTGAACTATAGAGAACTGTACGGCTTGCTCGAGCTTATAGCATAGATTACGGTAATCCGTAACGGCCAGTATGTTGAGGGCAAAATTACCTGAATTAAGAAAATGTGAAGGTACTGTACACTTAACGGTATGCACTCCCTGGGTATCAGGCATTGCGTCTACATTGTTGTCCATCCCTGTAGAAGTAGCAAAAAGTATATCATCCTCAAAAACCAACTGGATGTTTATATCGAGCCTTTGCCCGCTAATATATCTTTTGAAGGTTACCTGCAGTTCAATATCATCGTCCATGGTAATGGGGTCTTCTACTGCTCCCCCACTTCTCCTGGCCTCGACATTTAATATTTTGACTGTCTCGTTACCCGGCGCTTTGTCTTCACTCCACTGCTGGCTATTACTGGACAGGTTACTCACACCGAGGTAGCGGGAGATTGCCTGCTCGACATCCCCGTCGAATACCTTTTGGCCTTTATTGAGCAAAATAGCCCTGTGACATAAGGACTTAACTGCCGTCATGTTGTGGCTCACGAAAAGTACGGTTCTTCCCGATCCAGCCACGTCTTTCATTTTGCCAAGGCACTTGCGTTGAAACTCCTGATCTCCTACAGCCAGTACTTCATCAATAATAAGTATTTCTGGCTCAAGATGGGCTGCCACACTGAATGCCAGGCGTACTTTCATACCGGAAGAATAACGCTTGATAGGCGTATCGATATGCTTTTTGACCCCGGAGAAAGCTACAATCTCGTCGAATTTAGCATCCACCTCCGCCTTTTTCATGCCCAGCAGGGTACCATTCATGTAGACATTGTCCCGCCCGGTAAGGTCAGGATGAAAACCAGTGCCTACCTCGAGTAAAGAACTTACCCGCCCGTTGATCCGGATTTCGCCTTTAGATGGCAGGGTAATCCTGCTAAGGATTTTGAGAAGAGTACTTTTACCAGCTCCATTATGACCGATAACACCAAGCACCTCCCCTTCATTACAATGAAAGCTGATATCCCGAAGGGCCCAAAATACGCTCTCCTCATTATCATCGAAATGCTTTAAGCCTCGGAGGTTCCTGAAGTTCCTGATAGGGTATTTGAGTATAGAAGCTACCTGACCGGCGAGTGTATCGGCCCGCTTATCTTCCACTCCTATCCTGTACCGCTTACTAATATTATCGACAGATATCGCTTTCATCGCACTCCCGGTTATGCTACGTCTGCAAATGCAAACTGAGATTTATTAAAATAGCGTACGCCTATGATAAATATGAGCAGGCTAACAATGCCTGCTTCTGCCAGCAGCTCGACTCTGAGTGGCACCGTATGGATCATAACAGAGCGAAGACCTTCCAGAATACCTACCATAGGATTAAGCCCATAAACGTACTTAAACGCAACAGCATATTCCTGGGGCACCTTTTCTATCACTGTACTGTAGGGGAACACCACCGGGCTGGCATACATCAATAACTGAAGCATGAAGGTAAGGGCATGCTTTACATCCCGATAATTAATGGCCAGCGCGGAGAGGATCATTCCCAGACCAATGGTAAACAGAAATAATAGCAGGAAAATGAAAGGAAACAGAAAGAAGTCCGTAGTTATCTGTACATTATAAATAATAAATACAGGAATAAGTAACAAAAGACCAATGGCCAGGTCCAACAGTTTGGAAATAACTGCCGAAAGGGGTAATACGATCCGTGGAAAATACACTTTTGAGATCATATTATAGTTGACTACCAAGCTATTAGTCGCATCAGTCAACGCACCATTAAAGTAGGTCCAGAAGACGACCGTAGTAAAACTAAATAAGGTATAAGGAACACCGTCGGTTTTAATACCTGCAACTTTTCCAAACACAACAGTAAAAATACCAGTAGTAAAGACGGGGAGAATGATTGCCCAGGCTATACCAAGTACAGATTGAGCATACTTTGCTTTTATGCCCCTGATGATTAAAAACTTAAGTAAATCCCTGTACTCCCTCAGTTCACGGAAGTTAAAAAAATTAGACCCCGCGGTAGGCCGGATGACTACTTCCTGCTGCTTCATATTCAAAGTAAAAATGGCAAAATGCCATATTTTTAATACCCCGCAAAGGTAGTAGCCGCGAGTCAATTTACCGCGTGAAAGAGAAAATTCTTATATTTGAAACAAAAAAGATGTAAAATATGAAAAAAATTTACCTGCTTTTTAGCATCTGTTTTTTGTCGCTCTTGTCCCTAAGAGCCCAGGACATGGAGTGGGTACGAACTGCTAACAATGTGGGAGACGCATTTGTAGTAGATGTTTTCGCTGATCCAAGCGACACCCTGTATGTTTTAGGTGAATTTGATAATACCCTTACTTTAGGAAGTACACAACTCACAAGCCAAGGTAATTCTGATATTTATGTCGCAAAATATGACCCGGCCGGCAATGTGGTATGGGCTATTTCTATCGGCGGTACAGGCCCTGAAATTCCGGGAGATATTATTGCCAGGGAAGATGGAAGTTTTGTTATTACAGGTGTTTATCAAAACACAGTTACCGTAGACGGCATTACCATTACAAGTGATGGTAGTTTTGATGCCTTTATGATGAATTTTAATCAAAATGGTACAGCCCAATCGGTTATCGAAAATAAAGGTACCAGTGTAGTAGGTATTGCCGGTCTGGGCCTTGCTTCAAACGGTGACTATATTCTCTCAGGTATTTTTGCCGGTGATGCGAGCATGAATGGCCAGCAGACTTTAAGTAGCACTGGCAATAGCTTTGACACCTACCTGGCCAGGTATCAGCCTGACGGTACACTTGTTTTTGCCAGCCAACTAGAAGACAGCGAGCGTATCACGCCTGGTGCAGGTATGATCATAGACTCTAATGACAATATTTATCTGAGCGGAGAGTTCAGAAGTAATGTTGTTTACCAAGGCAATCAGATCCTGGCAGGCAACAACCCGGGTCCCGATGTGCAGTCCCGGGATATTTATCTGGCTAAGTTTGACCTGGATGGTAACTTTCAGTGGGCACAGAAAGGCGGCGGTAACTTTGAAGATCAGCCTTTCGGAATTGACGTGGACGCCAGTAATAATGTTTATATAGTTGGTCGCGTACTCGGACCACATAGTTTTGGCGAAATAACGGTAGCTGGCACACAGGGATTTGACTCATTTGTAGCCAAATATGACACCAATGGTAATATCCTTTGGGTGCGTAACTCTTCTTCAAACTCCCCCTCAAATGACCGCGCCATCAGCGTAGCTGTAGATAGTGAAAATGAGCTTGTCTATTTTACAGGCCGCTTTGAAGGCGTTATGAGCTTTGGGAACTTTACTCTTACTCATCAAAGTGGTGATGGTGCTGATGTTTATATGGCCAAGTATGGCTTTGATGGTACTCCTCTGGATGCTAAGCAATACTCCGGGGTCGGTTTCCAGCAGGGAACTTCCATATATGCAGCCAATCCGGGAATCGTATTCCTTGGACTGGAGGTAGATAATACGGTCAATATTGAGGGTATTGCCTTTAACAGTACTGAAACCAATACGGCAGATGCCTTTTTCCTGAAGCTACGTGATTGCACTCTTTTCCCTCTTAGTGTGTCCATCACATCTGATAAAGAGGCTATCTGTTCGGGTGATCTGGTGACCTTTACAGCGGATATTCAAAATGAGGGTGAAGCCCCGATGATAGAATGGTATATTAACGAGACCATTGTTCAGACCAGTGGAAGTACCCTGGAGGTAGACACACTGACACAGCAGTCCGACGTATCGTTACGCGTAGTTCGTGAGGAATTTTGTCGTGAAGCAGTGACCTCTGCGCCAATTACCATAGATGTGGACAACTTCACGGTGAGCGTGGAGATCCGTTCAGACCAAGCTTCTGCTGTGTGTGCGGGTATTCCTATCACATTCACCGCCGATGTGCGTGGTGGTGGCGAATCACCCACTTATCAATGGAAAGTAAATAATGTGGTGCTGGAAGGGGCTACGAATGATACGCTTATCACAGATCAGTTACAACCTGGTGATGTGGTAACGCTGGACGCCACCTCTTCCCTGCCATGTCTCAATGAGCCTACAGCCACTTCAAATGCTATCTTCCCGGATATCCTTCCTATCCTTGGCGTCACTATCGACCCTAATGATGCGATAGGATGCGAAAGCGGGGAATTACTTTTGACAGCTGAACTTAACGGTCAGTATGACTTCGTGGCGTACGAGTGGTTAAGAAATGGTAATGTAATTGTAGATGAAACGAGTCCTACTCTCATCATTAGCGCTCCTGTTAATGGTGACGAATATGAAGTTCAGGTAACGGGCCAGGATGTATGCTACGAAGGTGGTGCTTCGGTGGCTACTGCTACTGTGACTCTGAATATTTCATCTACTATTACACCAGAAATTTCCATCTCTGCAGATAAGACGGTAATTGAGGTAGGTGAGAATGTAACCTTCACTGCTACAGTCGCAAACGGGGGTAGTAATGCCGTGATAGAATGGTTCGTAAATGGCTTATCGACCACAGAAACCGGTGAGGTATTTGCCAGTGAAACGCTTTCAGATCAGGCAGTGGTTACTGCGGTGCTTACTTCTGATTTACAGTGCGCTACCAGTAATGAAGTTACTTCTGACCCTGTTATCATTACGGTAAACCAGGTAACTGGTGTGGACCTCGAGGATATCAATAAAGAAACGGTCTTCTACCCTAACCCGCTTCATTCGGTGTCAGTTCTGGAGTTCCCTAATGATCAGAAAGAGGCATTCTCATTCACTTTAACAGACCTCAGTGGCAAAACCATCAGGTCAGTAGAGAATATTAGAACAACTAGTGTGCAGATTGAAAAAGGACAACTGCAACCAGGCATCTATTTATTCCACCTGTCCAGCGAAACGCGGGTTAGCACAGGCAGGATAGTAGTTGAGTAAAACCCTCAATAGTACTAATCAAAAAAAGAGGTAGTCTTTCCGTAGACTACCTCTTTTTTTTAGACTATGCTCTATCGTTCTACCTCTCACCCTGATTGACTCTTTCTCAATCTTCGGAAGGATATTTTACGGCATTTAACGGGACTTACGGACAAGGCACTATTTTGTGAAGTGAATTGCTCATGGCCAAAAAAAGCGAGCCTTATGGCTCGCTTATAAGCTTTTTATACAATAAGAGAGGGGTTATGATAGCTTCTCTTTTATTTTTTCGAGAAGTCCTTTCTTGCCAGTTCCTTCCTCATAGTAACCATAGCCGTAACTGCCGCCGTACCCCCCGTAGCTACCCCCGTAGCTATTTACCTTCACGTCGTTCAATAAGATACTGACGTTGTTTAGTTTACCAGATTCGTACAGTTCATTTACCTGCTGAAGAAGCTCCTTAGGTGTGTAATTCTGTCTTACCAGAAAGACAGTATGATCCACGTACTTAGAGATAATAAGTGCATCCGTTACTAACCCCATAGGAGGTGAATCTATGACTATGAAGTCAAACCGCTCTCTTAACCTTTCCAAAAGCTTCTGGAGTTTGTCTTTCATTAATAGCTCAGATGGATTAGGGGGTACATCACCGCTATTAATGATAAAGAGGTTGGGAGATTCGGTAGGGTGGACTATCTGATCGGGGTCCGCATTATCAGACAAATAGTTACTAAGCCCTTTTTCCCCTGTAGCTCCCATCTTGGCCTGTAAGGTAGGCCTGCGCATATCTGCCCCAATGATCACTACTTTTTTACCGGAATAGCTCAAAACCAGGGCAAGGTTTACGCTGCAAAAGGTTTTTCCTTCTCCACTAATAGATGAGGTCACCAGAAGCGTTTTACTGGCAGAGCCATTTTCTCCCAGGAAGAACTGAAGGTTTGAACGCACACTTCGAAAGGATTCAGCTACCCCACCTTTTGGTTGGTCTTTGAATACCAGGTCACTGGACCGTGAATTATGACCGATAACTCCCAGGAAAGGAATATTAGTAATAGCAGCCACATCCTCTTTATACCTGACTTTATTATTCAGGTAGTCCATTACGATCATGATAAGGAGTGGAATAGAAAGCCCGAGGAGTATAGCAAAGATCAGGTTTTTTTCAGGCTGAGGCATTATCTTACCCCCGGAAATCATAGGGGGGTTTACCATGATAATATCTGAGGTGGTAGAGGCTTTGGAAATACTTGCTTCAGCCCTTTTCTCCATCAGGAAGAGGTAGAGGCTCTCGCTCAGGTCATAAACTCTTTTGATATTCACATATTCCTGCTCTGCCTGTGGAAGGGATTCGACCACACGGCGTTCCTGCCCGACTGTCTGTCTCAGATCTCTTTCCAGCAGCCTGGTACTAGAGATGAGGTTACGCAGGTTTTCCTCAAGGGATTTCTTGAGTTCATCCATGCGCTTATTGAGTATTTCGACATAAGGATTAGAGGTAGCCCCTGCCTTTGTCAATTGTTCTTTTTCAAGTTGCAGTTCTACCAACTGATTAATAAGTTGCTGTAGCACCTGATCATTCACACCTATAGCTGAGGGAACTACCAGGCCCTCTACTCCTCTGCTTTGTTCTATGTACTTCTGCAGATAATTGTAATAATCAAGACGTCTTCTAACTTCGAGCAATTCTCCCTCAGCCGCATCGATCTTACCATAGGCCCTGAGGCCTTCTTCCTGAATCCCCAGGGGAGTTCCTGTTTCCTTAAAGTTTTTCATTCTCTGCTCGATAACCTGCAGGGAATCACTGATATCGTCGAGCTGGGAGTCTATAAATGCAATGGTGCGGCTTGCGTTCTGATTTTTCTCTTCGAGATTGTCCTCCAGGTAGAGTTCTACCAGCTTATCTAAAAAATCGATATCCTTCTGTGGGCGTGTGCTCTGCAGAAAGAGCTTGAGTATGCTTGTTTCACCACCATCTACTACTACCCTTAGTTTTTGCTGGTACGTGCGGGTAACGTCATGCGTGGTGCGGTGTATGAATATAACTTTCCTTTTCAGGTAGCTACCAAGTGGCCTTTTAAGATCCAGGGTGAATTTGAAACCATTATAATTAGCTTCTTCTCCAAACCGGAAAGTAGACACGCTACGTTGATCTTCGTCTTCTGTCTGCCTGTAGAATTGAAAAGTGAACTGATCTACCGGGTAGATAATAAATGTCTGATTGTACGGAATGTTACTATCCTCTGACAACACAACCATTTCATAGGGTACCGCCTTATATATTTCGCTTGACTGAAAATTTCCCTCACCTAAATAGAATTTCTCAAAACCCAGACTCTTTACCGTGCGATAAATCAGGGGGTATGACTTCAGTATGAGTATCTCATTGTTCAGGTTTTTTCTTCCTGCCCGATTTCCATACAGAAGCTGGCCTATGGAGTTTTCCATATCGTTGCTTCCTTTGACTAATATAGAGGAGGTAACGGGATATACGGGGGAGGTGTAGCGGTTGATAAGGAAGGCCACTAAGAGGGCGATCCCCAGTGAGATCACAAACAGATACCAGCGTTTTCTGAGCCTCCCAAGGAATTTTTTCACATCATCCAGATGCTCCTTGGAGGTCATTATTTTTTTGTCGGTATTACTCTCCATGGATTAAAACCTGAAAAATATGAGGGATAGGGATGTGATAATGGATAGTACGAGGGCGATATTTCGTGACTGAAACTGGGTAAAGTTCTTAACCTTGAGGGGTGACACATACACCAGGTCATTTGGTTGCAGGTAAAACAAAGGGGAACTCATGGTCTCAGCATCCAACAGGTCCATGAAATAGACCTTGGCTTGCCCCTGATCATATCTTATGACCTTGATCCGCTTTCTGTCTGCCAAATCGGTAAGGTCACCGGCTTGCCCAATTGCGTCCATAATTGAATACCTTCCGCTATAGGTGGTATAGTTGCCAGGAACATTAACCTCCCCCAGTATGGTAAAATGAAAACTAAGTAGCCTCAGGTTTACCGTAGGAGATTCCAGATAGCTTTGTGCCACCTCTCTTACTTTATCCTGAGCTTCTTCGAGAGTAAGCCCGGTCAGGCTTACTTTTCCTGCCACCGGCAGCTCGACAAATCCACGGTCATCCAGCATAAATCCGCTTAAAGAAGGATCGATCCCCTCTTTAAGTTCCCTTTCAGCTTCAGCAAAGAAGTTAAACTTTGGATCGGTAAGGCTGGAAATTTTTATTGAAACAATATCACCAGGCTGCAATTTATACTTGTATTTTGCAAGATCAACCACTTTAAGTACTGAGTCTGTGGTGACTTTGTCAGCATCATCTATGCCTTGTGACTGGAGGTAAATGAGTTTTTTGTTCGGTACACATGCGAAAGCTACCGACATGATAATCAGACCGAAAAGAAATCTTTTCATTTAATTTTTTGAAAAAGCAGTCGTAAATGACTGAAAAAATACAGCCTTTAATCCGGTAAAAGTAAGCATACTGCTACTAGGCTCCAAACATACCAGCTTTCCCGGCCGTTCAGCCTGCGTATTTTCTGCCTGTTTCCCAGGTATCTTTAAGCATGGTCAGAAACTCCTCCATCTCATCCAGAGGCACCATGTTTGGACCATCCGACAGTGCCTTTGAAGGCTCTGGATGTGTTTCTATAAAAAAGCCATCTACCCCTGCTGCGGCAGCGGCCCGTGCGAGATAAGGGGCAAACTGACGCTGGCCACCGCTCTTTCCTCCCATGCCACCCGGTTGCTGAACACTGTGGGTGACATCAAATACCACGGGGCTAAATTGCCTCATGGTGGGCAGTGCGCGCATATCCACTACGAGGTTATGATAACCAAAGGACACTCCACGTTCTGTGAGAAAACTGTTGGGGTTTCCGGCTGACTGTATTTTACCTACTGCAAACTGCATATCACCCGGCGCCATAAACTGTCCTCTCTTGATATTCACGGCACGGCCTGATTCACCGGCTGCCTGCAGCAGGTCAGTCTGCCGGCACAGGAAGGCTGGTATCTGGAGTACATCAATCACCTCAGCCACTGGGGCTACCTGGTGGCTCTCATGTACATCAGTAAGTGCGGGTACACCCAGATTTTCTTTTACTTTTTGTAAAATACCGAGTGACTCATCCATTCCTATACTTCTGAATGATGAAGAGGAGGTCCTGTTAGCTTTATCAAAAGATGCCTTAAAGATATAGTCTATTCCTAATTTCTGCGTGAGCTCATGTACTTTCTCCCCTACGGTCATACATATATCGTAGCTTTCCACTGCACAGGGCCCACTGATGAGCACCAGGCGATCGCCCCCCAGCCGGATATTTGGTGAAAGGGTAACGGGCTTATCAAATTTCGGTAGGTTCGTCATCTTTAAAGTTCTTCTATGATTGCTTTCATTTTATCCTGGGCAGTAAGTATGATATCCCCTGCTTCTCTGAGCACTCCTCTGCCTCCGTTCTGCCGGGTTACATGATGGGCAAAGTGCTGTACATAAGGGGGTGCGTCGGCAGGCGTTATGGCCAGGCCACACTCTCTGAGAACAGCAATATCGATCAGATCATCTCCGAGGTAGGCAGTTTCGGAAGCTTCCCATCCATAATTCTGCAAAATAGCACGATATGTTTTGAGCTTATCCTTTATCCCATGATGGTGAAAGTCCAGCTTAAGTTCATTACAACGGTATTTTACTACATCGGATTCCCGGCCGGTGATCACGCCTACTGCTATCCCGTTCCTTTTCAGGTGGCTGATTATCTGCCCGTCCTTTACATTGAATACCTTGAATTCTTTACCATTATCGTCATAGATGATTCCGCCGTTTGTCAGCACACCATCCACATCACATATTACGGCTTTTACCTTTCTGGCTCTGTCTACCACATGGGGGTCTATCCCTTCCAGTATGTAGCTTAGATCGGGCATATTTTTAATTTAATTGATTGTGGTCTCTTCCTCTTCCTTAGGCTGAGATTGCTTTTTACGGGTCATCATTACGCGGTACAGGTCTTTTCTGCGCTGCTGCAGGTTTCTCACACTACCCTGGGTACGAACTTTTCTTAGCAGGTCAAGATCCAGGTCTACCACCAGCGTCGTCTCTGTATTAGGAGTGGCTTCAGCCACGATAGCATCATGGGGGAATGAAAAGTCTGAAGGACTGAATACAGCAGCCTGGCTATATTGTATGTCCATATTTTCTACATTAGGCAGGTTACCAACACTACCGGTTATGGCCACATAGCATTCGTTTTCAATAGCTCTGGCCTGAGCACAGCGCCTTACACGGAGGTAGGCGTTTTTAGTATCTGTCCAGAAAGGGACAAAAAGTATGTCCATTTCCTGGTCGGCCAGCAGTCTGCCTAGTTCGGGGAATTCCACGTCATAGCAGATGAGGATACCGATGCGCCCTGCATTGGTATTGAATACACGGAGGCTATTACCTCCCTGCAGGCCCCAGTATTGCTGTTCGTCAGGAGTAATATGAAGCTTATATTGCTCTTCCCAGCTACCATCGCGTTTACACAAGTAGGATACATTATACAGCTTATGTTCCCTGTATTCGGGCATTGAGCCTGCCACAATGTTGATGTTATAGGCCACCGCCATATTTACCAGTTCCTCGCGGATTTTCTCTGTGAAATCTGCCAGCTTACGCACACAGTCTGCTGCACTAAGGTCATTGTACAAGGCCATTAGCGGGGCATTGAAGAACTCAGGGAAAATCACGAAGTCGGCTTTGTACCCTGAAACGGTATCTACAAAAAACTCCATTTGGCTCAGGAGGTCTTCGACTGAAGACATATAACGCATCTGCCATTGGACTAGTCCTGCACGCACGATGCTTTTACGGCCACCTACGAGCTTTTCGGTTTCATCGTAGTAGGCATTGATCCACTCGATAAGGGTGGCATACTCTTTTGATTCGACATCATCGGGCAGGTACTTGACCATTACTTTCCGTACATGAAAGTCATTGGCCAGCTGAAAGCTTAGTACGGGATCGTATATCTCTTTATTGCGTACTTCTTTGATGTATTGCTTGGGGGTCATCTGGTCAGCGTATTTGCGATAACCAGGTATACGCCCTCCGGCTATTATAGCTCTCAGGTTCAGGTTTTCACAAAGCTCTTTACGGGCGTCATATAGACGACGTCCCAGCCTCATGCCTCTGTATTCGGGCCTTACGAAAAGGTCAGTACCATACAGGGTGTCTCCTTCGGGATCGTGGGTGTCGAACTTGCCGTAGTTGGTGATGATATCGTAATTGTGATTATCACCCCATTTTGCATAATCTACGACAATACAAAAGGCAGCAGCTACGACAATGCCATTATCTTCAATACAAATCTGCCCTTCGGGAAATATGGCAAGTTGGCGTTCGATCTCTTCTTTAGTAAATGATCCTCCCTCCCAGCCGTATACGGCATTCATTATTTCTCTTATGTCATCATAATCTTCGATGACGATATTTCTCAACTTGATGCGGTGCTCAAGATCCTGTGATGTCATAGACGCATTCTTATTTTCGCAAAAATATAAATCAAATGGTATATCCCCGAAGTCTGAGGATTTATTATTAACCCCACAGAGCACAAAGTGGTTACGCCTATAAAAGAATAGGTTTATTCCCTGATTTACGGATTTTAAAAATGCTGTTTTCGCAACTACATTTTTTTAGTTTTGCATGACTTTATTAAGCAGTAATTCGTATTCAGGCATTTTTGGTTAATTAATTCTTCATGCAAAAAGGGAATACCTGCTTATTTCAATATATTGGGTGAAAATTGGGCAAATATGAAATTAGTAAGATTTCTACTGACATTTGCCGTAACGGTAGGTTTTATAGTGGCTCTTAGTATAAGAATGGGGAGCATACCGCCGCTCGGCAAATTTCTGGATCCGTTTAACGGGTTTTGGCATAACGCAACGATCGAACTTGACCAGGACGCGGAGGAACTAAAGATTCCCGGCCTTACGGATAAGGTAACGATTACCTACGATGAATTTCTGGTACCGCATATTTACGCCCAAAATGATCATGACCTTTACCTGGCCCAGGGGTTTATCACTGCCCGACACAGACTATGGCAAATGGACTTTCAGGTACAGGCAGCAGGTGGCAGGCTGAGTGAAATACTCGGCGAAGGCCCGAATGGTGCATACCTTGATTTTGACCGGACCCAGCGTCGCTACGGCCTGGTAATGGCTGCTCAGAACTCTATCGACCAGATCAGTAAGGATGAAAAAAGCATGGAAGTAGTCCAGGCGTTTACTGACGGGGTCAATGCCTATATTGCCGCCCTGCCTTACGAAGGTCTGCCTGTGGAATATAAGTTACTGGACTACAAACCAGAAAACTGGACTCCGCTTAAGACTGCCCTTCTTCTGAAATATATGGCGAATACGCTTAGCGGCCGGGATATGGACCTGGAGAGTACGAACGCGGTCAATGTACTGGGCATGGAGATGTTTAATAAACTTTACCCGGACATGTCTGCTTCGGATGACCCCATCATACCCCGCGGTACGGAATATGACTTTGAGGGGGACCGCCCTACTCCTCCTGATTCCATCTATACGGGGGCGACTACAAGGAGCCAGATGGAAAAACCGCACCCGCATAATGGTAGTAATAACTGGGCGGTAAGTGGCGAGCGCACCAGCACGGGCGCACCCTTGCTGGCCAATGACCCTCATCTTCGGTTATCTCTGCCAAGTATATGGTATGTCATGCAGCTATCTTCTCCTGAGGCCAACGTATATGGAGCTACCTTGCCGGGTGCACCCGGGGTAATTATCGGATTTAATGAGAACATTGCCTGGGGGGTTACTAACGCTACCCGTGATGTCCGGGACTGGTACAAGATACAATTTCGCGATTCGAGCCGCGAAGAATATAAATTTGACGATCAGTGGCTGAAGACCCAGAAGAAGATCGAGAAGCTACTGGTCCGAAATGGTGAGGTGGTGTATGACACCATTATCATGACGCATCTGGGCCCTGTCACGTATGACCGTACGTTCGGGGACTCGTCTGAATATAACAATTACGCTCTTCGCTGGACGGCTCATGACCCGAGCAATGAGATGATCACCTTTCATCGCATAAACCGGGCGTCTAACCTGGAGGAATGGCAGGAGGCGATAAGTACGTTCACAAACCCGGCTCAAAACTTTGTATTTGCCAGTAAGGAGGGCAATATAGCCCTGAAGGTACAGGGTAAATTCCCCATTAAGTTTGAGAATCAGGGCAAGTTCCTGATGGATGGCTCCCGCAGCGACATGGTGTGGAAGGGCTTTATTCCAGCAGAAGAGAATGCCATGGTGGTGAACCCGCCAAGAGGATTTGTAAGCTCTGCTAATCAGATTCCTGTAGATAGTACTTACCCTTATTATGTATATGATGCCAGTTATGAGACGTACCGTAACCGGAGAATCAATAACCGGCTTTCGGAGTTAAAGCGTGCTACTCCTGAAGATATGATGCGTCTGCAGCTTGACAATTATAACCTGAAGGCAGCGGAATTGGTACCTGCAATGCTGGACACGCTGGAGTTCAGTGAGCTGGGTGCGGAAGAAAAGGAGTTAGTAAATGTACTGAGACGGTGGAATTTCTATAATAATGCTAACTCGACAGCGGCTTCTATCTGGGAGGTGTGGTATGATAAACTGTACCGTCTCACGTGGGACGAGATTTTTGCGCAGGATATCCCTATGAGGTACCCTTCTGACTTTACTACAATAGACCTGCTCACGAAAGAGCCTGGCTTCGCTCTCTTTGATGTGGTGGAAACCAGTGAGAAAGAAACAGCACCTGATCTGTTCCGTATGTCGCTGGAACAGGCAGCGGACAGCCTGGCAAACTGGAAGGAAAAGGAAGGAGAAGAAAAATTTGAATGGGGCCGCTTTAAGGCGACAGAAATAAGGCATCTGATGAGGTTGCCAGGTATGGGTGTTGACTATGTTGAAAGCGGTGGAAACAGCAGCATAGTGAATGCGACCAGTAAATACCATGGCCCGAGTTGGCGAATGGTTGTTTCATTGGAGGACAGTGTGCAGGCATGGGGTATTTACCCCGGCGGCCAGAGCGGAAACTCGGGCAGCAAATACTATGATAATATGGTGGACATGTGGGCTAAAGGGGAGTATATGCCTCTTTATTTCCTGAAGCCCGGCGAATCGCTGTCTGAGCCACTTTACGAACAAACTCTTACCCCCTGATCGAATGCGTTTTCTGATAAAAATACTATTGATCGCCCTGGTAACTTATTTTACATCAGGGTTGCTTCCCTGGTGGGCGGGCGCTTTGGCGGCCTTTCTGGTGTGCCTGTTTATACCTACCCGGGGTTTTATATCTTTCCTCAGCGGTTTTTTAGGCGTTGGCTTGTTATGGCTTGCTATTTCCTGGCTTATCGACTCTCAAACGGAAAGCAGACTGACGGAAAGGGTGGGCACGATCTTTACGCTGAATAGCTCTTTTTTACTGGTGATATTAACGGCACTGATCGGGGCCTTATCCGGGGGTCTTGGTGCACTTAGCGGTCATCTGTTCCGGGCCTTGTTCTTCAACCGGAAAAAAAGGAAGAAAGCATATTATTAAATAAAAAAAGACAGGCTGATAACCTGTCTTTTTTTATCTCTTCAGCGGGAGCTGACTTATCATTCTTCTCTTAGGAAGGCAACCCCTTCGGCTTCAAAGGTGAGTTCAGCCCTGGGCTCTGTAATCTGCTCAATCTCTTCGGCAGACTTACCGGCATCGGCTGCATAGTGGCGCTGGGTTTCTACATCGATAACTTCTTTTTGCGCCACTCCTTCTATTACAACCGTTTGACCGGCAGCGTCCTTTGGTACAAAAAAGCCATAATCCTTAAAGGTAACACGCATGGTTTCTCCATCACCAAGGTCCACCTTCATCCAGCAGCCTTTGGCCTGACATACATCTGTGACGGTACCTTTTACGCGGGTATGCTTTTCAATTTCTCTCCCCAATTCTTCTTCCAGGGCCATGGCACTTACTGCTTTGGTGGTTTCTATGGTATCACCATAATAGGCCATTACGGATGCCTCAGGGGCCGGCACTTCGGCTGACTCCTGGCTTTGCTTGTTTTCACTACAGGCTAATCCGACTATGAGTAGGCTTAGCAGACCAATTCTTTTCATGTGGTTCTGTTTTTTTTATAAAAGTACTATAAGTTTTGATTAAGGACAATGGGTAACATATGGATGAAAGGGAGGTTTATTATGGATGGAAGAAAAGGAACTAATGCATGAAGCGATAAAGGAGGCTAATGAAGGAAAGACTCCTTTCGGATGTGTGATCGCCCGTGACGGGCATATTGTGGCAAGGGCGTATAACACTGTGATGAGTGATCACGACCCTACGGAACATGCGGAAATGAATGCGCTGCGGGCGGCCTGCCGTAAGTATGACCGCAGTGAACGCCGAAAAATGATCGTATACACGACATGTGAGCCATGCCCCATGTGTATGGGAGCCTTACTCATGGGAGGCTTCAGGGACATTGTATACGGCACAGATATTCCTACGGCGGCAAGGTATGTTAAGCAGATCATGGTTCGTTGCAGTCACCTTGCAGAGAATACGGAATCTGATATCTCTATTAAAGGAGGGGTGATGGAAGGGGAATGCCGGGAGCTATTCGAAACGTTTGTGAATAACGAGTAATGAAAAAAGGGGCATAAGCCCCTTTTCTATCAAAGTATCTGTTCTCATCAGAACAGTCCGAACTTCTTTTTACGCTCAATTTTGAAGCCAGCATCTTCCACGGCAGCTTCTACCTGCTCGGAAGAGAGGTTATTGCCTTCCACCCTGAGTATCTTATCCTGAGAATTTGTATCCACTTCCCATTTCTCCACACCCTTTAATCTTTCAAGGTAAGGGGTTACGGTAGCCACACAGCCTCCGCAGTTTATATTGGTCTTATAAGTGTATTTCGACATATGGACCTTTCATTAGCTTGATTCTTACTGAGCAAACGCAGCAGGCAAGGGTATGGTTGCATTAGCTCATCATACTTGTGAGGGCGGGGCCACTAATGAGAATGATACCGGACTTAGGAACGGCGTCTCCCCCTTCGGGCCAGTGACTTGTAAGGCGATGGAGGGAAGGGGACCGCTCACCGGGGTGCTGCACGCACAACATGAGAGTCTGCCCGTCTGGCAGGAAGGTGGGACCGGTAAACTCTGCATCGGTGGGAGCACTGGCTACCCGACAGACGCGGCCTGCCTGCCCTCCTTTCATGGGTACATAGAAGAGGCTGTTATTACCAAATGCCTCATAGGGGGATTTACCGATCTCGCTACCGGAGATATCTGAGGTAAACCATAAGTTGCCTTTGAGGTCAAAAGCAAGGTTATCGGGACAGGCAAAGCCGGTTTCGGGCCCTCCGGCAAGGAGTATTGAGGATTCGAAGGAGAGGGTAGTTTTATCAGGACCTTCGTCTATTCTGAGAATGGTGCCATGGTAGTTTCCGCGAGGCTTATTATTGGTGAGGGCTACGATGACTGCACCTGTTACCGGGTCGATCTCGATGTCTTCTGGACGTGCCAGGCGGCTGCCTCCTACCAGCCTTGCTGCTTCCCTGAGCCGTACCAGCACATCGGTTTGGGTAGCAAAGGTTTCTCTGAGCACTTCCTGGTCCTCCAACTGAAGGGATATCCAACGGCCGTTTTCCATATCGGCTACATAAAGCCTGCCTTCGGTGAGATCATCGGGCCGTGCGCTGATGAACTTGTACAGGCACTCATCATTGGCATCGTCTCCGGTGTATACCACACAGGTGCCGTCGGGCTGCCGGTATAGGGTGGCGCACTCGTGGGCACAGCGCCCGAGGCTCACAAGCTTGCGTGCTGTGCCTTCTTTGGGGTTCACTTCTACCACCCATCCATAATGCTCCGGTGGGTTGTCATAGTATTGCTCCCAGTCCAGCGCACCATTGTACATTTTGCGGCGTTCTTCATTTACGTACTCAGTCTCGCCGTAGAACCCATCGTAATTCTCCTCGCAGGTGAGCACAGTACCCCATGGGGTGATGCCTCCAGCACAATTAGCCAGGGTACCCATGGCTTTGTCGCTACCGGCAATAGGTTCTGGCCATGCGAAAGGTATTTCTGTAAGTGCATCTATCCGCTTATTGTGCTTATCACCGGTGACTATCTGCCACTTAGCTCCTTCTTTGCGAATACGCAGTATGCTCCCTCCTACGCTCTTCATCTCGGTCTCTACCTGCTCCCGGGTTTTTTCACCGCCGGTATATCCGCTCACAAAGAGGGGATGTGTATACTCATGGTTCACCCAGAGGAGACCATCGGTGGGATTTTCTTTATGGAAGGGTACGAAGGCGGTATAATCATTATGTGTACCGAAACTCACTCCTTCGGCCAGGGGATCACCAAATTTGGCCAGTACCTCATAATTAAATCCTTTGGCCAGTACCACATCATCCTTACGTACAGGGGGGAGTGGGGTAAAGGGCAGCCCGCTATCGGCCTGGTCCCAAAGCTCGAGGGTATCCGCTATAGAAAAGGTTTTTCCCACAGAGGTAAGGGCTGCAGCGGTAAGGGTAGTGCGTCCGAAAAACGTAAGGAACTGTCTTCTGGATTGAGTGGTGTCCATGGGTATCGATGATTTCAGATTTGCAATTTAAGCGAAAAACCGGGCCTGTAAAACGGGGTGGCTCACTGTGTGGAAAATTAACAGGAAGACAACATACAGTGGGTAATATCACCGGCTGGGGTTACTGATAATCAGAGGGGTTTACGCCAAAATGCTTTTTAAAGCTGTTACGGAAGTACTGAAGGTCTGTGAACCCGACGATGTAGGTGATCTCGGAAATGGAATGCTGCTTCTCTTTGATAAGCTGAGCGGCCCTCTGCAGCCGCACATGCCTGATAAGCTCATTAGCGGACATGGATATATTGGCTTTAAGCTTTCGATACAGCTTCATACGGCTCATCCCTACAGCTTTGCACAACTCATTTACAGTGAAATTAGGGTCTGAGATATGCTGCTCGATGACTTTCATCACCCGCGCAATAAGTTCTTCCTCTTCCCGGGCCACTTGTATCTGACGGGGGGCAAGGTTTATGTGCTTGCCGCTTTTAACGCGCTCTTTATAGCTCTTTCTGGCTTTGAGAATATTATTGATCTGAAGCCGCAGGTGTGTAGGGTTGAAGGGTTTTGTGATGTAGTAGTCAGCACCGAGTTCGTACCCTTCCTCCATGCTATCGGCGGATGCTTTGGCAGTGAGCATTATGGTGGGTATGTGATTGAGGGACTCATCATTTTTTATTGCGTTGACGAGTTCAAAGCCATTCATCTTTGGCATAAGAATATCAGTGACTACCAGGTCGGGCTTTTGGTTTTTTACGAGTTCGAGGGCTTTGACTCCGTCAGGGGCTTCCATGACGTCAAACTCTCCCTCGAGGTATTCTTTTATAAAAGACCTGATCTCACGATTGTCTTCAGCCACCAGTATTTTACCCCGGTTCACGGCTTTTTCTGTCTGGCTCTCTGCGGGGGCCGGGGAGACTTCTTCTTCCGGTGCCGAAATTTGCTCGTAAATTTTTGCCTCTACCTCCCCTACTACGATTTCAGCGGGTTTTAGGTGGTCTTTGCCCAGGGGTAGATACACTTTAAAGGTAGTCCCCTTCCCTTCGTCGGAGTTCACCTCTATCCTGCCACGGTGCAGCTCCACCAGTTCTTTTGTGAGGGCAAGGCCTATTCCTGTGCCAAGCCCTTGCCTTTTACCTTCATTTTTTCCCTGGTAATAACGGCGGAAAACGTGATTCAGGTTTTCCCTGGAAATCCCCTCTCCGGAGTCTGATACAGAAATGCATACTTCTTCACGGCGGACGACCAGGGAGAGACTGATCTCACCAAAATCCGGAGTGAACTTAAAGGCATTGGAAAGCAGGTTTGTTATTATCTTTTCGAGCTTATCGGTATCTGCATAGATCATTACGGGCTTTTCAGGGGTAATGACTTTATACCGGATGTATTGCTTTTCAGCCAGGTTGGTAAATGTATAGGCGAGTGGCTTGAGCAAAGCTCCGAGTTCTACGTGTCTGGCTTCGAGCCTGGCACTGCCGGACTCTACTTTACTAAGGTCTAGTATCTGGTTTATGAAACTGAGTAGTCGCTCTGCCTGCCTGCTCATAGACTTCAGGCGGGGATGATAATCTTTTATTCTGTCATCAAAGATCATGCTCTTCAGAGGACTGAGTATAAGGGTAAGAGGGGTACGAAATTCATGTGATATATTGGCAAAGAACCTGGATTTGATTTCGTCGAGTTCTTTCATTTTTTCCAACTCCAGGTGCTCCAGGGCTAGCTTATTTTTTAGTTTTACCCGCTGTATGATGGTATGCCTTCTCCACATCAGGAAGCCTAGAATCAATATGCCGTAGAAGGCATAAGCCCCCCATGTGCCGTACCAGGGGGGACGAATTCTTATAGGTAATGAGGCTGTCATTGGCGCCCAGACCTGGTCGGCATTAGCTGCCCTGACCTGAAAGGTGTATACACCGGCGGGCACATTGGTGTAAAAGGCGGTATTACGGGTGCCTACATTTTGCCACTCTTCATCATAGCCTTCCAGTCTGTACTGGTAGCGGTTTTTGGAGGCCTGTGTGAAATTGAGGTATGAGAAGGAGATATTAAAATCATTGTTCTTATAGCTAAGGTCAAGCTCTCCATCAATTAACAGATTACTCCCTGGCCTCATATCGCCTTTATCGCTCCCAGAGGTTTGCACACTGGTGATATAGACATCTCCATTTAATGGTATGGCAGCTATGTCTGTTGGGTGGAAACGGTTAAAGCCATTAATGCCTCCAAACAGCATAGTACCGTCCTGCAGGGTATAGGAGGCTTTTGGGAAAAACTCGAGGGCCTGAAGCCCATCTGCTACATCAAATGTTTCTATGTCCCCGGAAGCAGGGTCGTAGGCCACTATTCCCCGGTTGGTCGAGAGCCATAGCTTACCTTCCTGATCTTCCTCCATAGTGTAAATGAGGTTACTGGGAAGGCCATCGGCTGTGGTGATGGTTGTGAACCGGTCTTCATCTTTCAGGTAGAGGGCGAGTCCGTCTCCCCTGGTGCCTGCCCACAGGCGTCCCTTTTTATCTATGTACAGGCTGGTAATGCTGCTGTGGGATTCCTCATGAAGTGCACCCAGGCTATAGTTTTTGAGGCTTTTCGTCCTGTACTGGTCATCTACCTCAAGCTTGTCTATACCACTGCCTTCTGTACCAATCCAGATACTCCCATCGGGCATGGCAGCAATGGCCTGCACGGTATTGGCGGTAATGTAGCGGGTAGAATCCTCGGGGGTGAAATGCAGAAAGCGTTTCTGATCGGGCAGGTATACATCCACGCTGGTGCGGTAGGAGGCTATCCATATATTGCCTTCGGGGTCTTTATCGAGATCAAAGATGAGGCGGCCTCCGGTACCCTCTTCGCCTGCTTCGAAAGGAAAGTTGATAAGATCTTCGGTTCCGGCAGGGATCATACTGAGTCCGCTTCGCCACCCTCCTATCCAGAGGTTATTGTCTTCGTCTTTTTGGAGGCTTAATATTGAGGAACTGCGAAGGGGGCTGTTTTCCGTATGGAGGACGCTAAAGGTCCCGTCGGCGCTCATGTGATTGAGTCCGCCACCGTCTGTACCTATCCAAAGTCCACCGGTCTCATCTGGTGCAAAGGAACTTACAAGGCTGTGACTGAGGGTATTGCTGGAGTAGGGAATCTGGGCTATGTGGTCGAATCTGACCTCGTGAGGGTCTACTTTAAATACGCCCTGGTCAAAGGTACCGACCCATATAGTGCCTGCACGGTCCTGGTAGAGGCTCCAGATTGAATTACTTCCTACGCTGAAGGGGTTATCGAGGCTCTTTTTATACTGACCGAACCGGCCTGTGTTCAAATCTATCACAATAAGCCCTTCATTTTCAGTACCAATCCACAGGCGGTTATCCTCATCGTGCAGGATGGATAGTACGGTAAGGGTTTCCAGCATGCGGGTAAGAGACGGGGGGCCGGTCTCAAGGGAGTTTACTTCGTAGCCGTCCCCGGTATAACTGATGCGGCGTATTCCTTTCTGAAAGCCTACCCAAAGGGAACCGTCGGGAGCCCTGCTGATACTTCGTATGATGTCGCCGGGGAGGTTTGAGTTGTTAGCAGCGGTAAAGCGCATGAACCGGCTATTCTCCTGCAGGTAAACATTCAGTCCCTGGTCCCAGGTGCCTATCCAAACATTGCCGTGTCCATCAGTGGCGGAAGCGGTGGTGCTATTACCTGACAGGGTATAGGGGTCACCGGCGTAATGCCGGAAGTGCCGGAGGCCGGTATCTGCGGACTCATCTCCGGGAGAAGGGACGCGGATAACTCCGGACTTATCGGTACCTATCCAGATATTGCCGTCTTGGTCAACAGTCACATTGTTAACGAGGAGGTTGGCAAGGGTGCTGTCTCCCTTGAGCTGGCCAAACCGGCCTTCATGCCATGTGTTAACTCCCCCGCCAAAAGTGGCTATGTAGAGGTTACCCCGGGCATCGAGTGCCAGGTCTTTAATAAAGCTGTTGCCGAGGGTACCGTCCTGTGACTCTTTTCCATAGAAAGACAGAATATTCTCCCCGTCATAGCGATTGAGTCCGTAACGGGTGGCGAACCAAAGGAAGCCTTGCTTATCCTGAATGATCCGGGTTACGCTGTGCTGTGACAAATCGGCCTCTACCTGATAGAAGCGCAGACTGTCAACAGAAACGGCTTCTGCAGCAATGACAGGGATAAGTATCAGAATAAAAGCCCGGAACCAATTACACATTGGAGATCAAATAACGAATGACGGCGTAAACTTACCTAAAATAATACGCTAAAAGCTTACATCAAAAATTCAAAAAATGAAAGATACGCCACTCTCTTCGAAGATTAACAAAATTTACCATTAGGCATATAAACAAAACACTGCTATTTAAGTAGTTATCATACAATTCTAATGATTAAATAACGATAAAATAATATTACTTAACTTTTTATCTATATTTGAAGAAGAATAAATAATGAATTACCCTGCTATTTTCGGGGCAATTCATCGGTTTAGGCCTCTGTTCAAATGATTTTAAAGCAAAAAAAGTACATAGTGTCGTTTGGTGTGACCTTGCTTTGTAGAAGGTCATTTAAAGATTTAGTAAATGGAGGCAGGAAAGGCTCGAATAGTAGATAGTGTGAGAGGTAACATAAAAGAAACATCGCGTGAAAGGCGGATACATGGCTACCCTTCATCGCTTAATACATCTGAAGATGAAGCTGCTGCTATGACTTATGCTAAGCAGGCAAAATTAAACACCGGTTTTATTTCAAGAGGGGTGTTGCTGGCTATATCGCTGATCGTGATTACGCACTTTGTGATGCAATCAGTCTACGAAAGCAACCCGGACGGCTACCCCTTCGACGGCCTGTTTACCATTACAGACCTGGACCAGGAGCAGTCTTTCGGTACGTATACTTCGGTGATCCTGTTCGCCTTCTCGGCTATTATGTTCGCCATCCGTGCTTTATGCGCACCCTCCAAGCGGAAAAAGTATATACTGGGGCTAGTCTCCCTGGGGCTGTTTGCTATGTCCATAGATGAGAGTATCTCATTGCATGAGCGCACCATGAATGTGATTGCGCTGTTCACGGATTTCGGGCCTGGCAGTTTCTTCCGTTTTCAATGGTTACTCTTCGGCCTTCCGCTGGCAGTAGCCATGGTGGGGAGTGTGGTATACCTGATCCGTACGACGGACGTGAATATAAAGCCTTTCCTTATCGGGCTATTTGTGTTCTTCTGCGGTGCGGTAGGCCTGGAAGGCCTTGGAGGGGTCATAGACCCTAATCACTTCAACTATCACGTATGGATGGTGGGGGCTGAGGAGACGGTGGAGCTTATCGGTGTGTACCTGATTTTTATAAGTCAGCTTAAGTGGCTGAAGAAGCATTCACCTATCGGCATTTCAGGAGCGTAATACAAGGAATGAGTGATTGAGTAACAGAATAATAGAGTTACTGAGTTTTGAGTGGTGAGTTATTAGTTTTTAGTTGGAGAGTTTCGGGTTGGAGTGTCAGGCCTTATTACCTGAACTTATCAAAGTAGTTGAGATCCACCTCATACACTACCTTAGGTTTCAGACCTAGCTCCACCTTCTCAAACATCTGTATGAGCTTTTCACCGTCTATGAGTTCTATGGGTGTAGCACCATCCCGTGAAGCTTCCTGCTGGGCAGCCCTGGTATAGGTACCGGTAGTAATCATAATCCCTTTTTCTGCTTTACCCATAATAGCACTACGAAAGTCTCCTATTTGGGCACGACTCACCGATCCTTTGTAGCGCTTGCTCTGGAAGGCTATCTTCATGGTAACGAAAGGATTGATCTCGAGCACACCGAATCCGTCTATGCCCCCGTCAGCTCCCTTAGGCGTAACAGACAGGCTTACAAAACCGTGCTCACGCAATAGCTCCATACATATGTATTCGAAGCCTTCCGGTGATACGCTCTTCAGGACAGACAGCAGGTCATCTTCCGCTGAAAATGTGATCTCGTCAGGGGCTTCAGTGCTTTCTTCCTTTGCCACCTGCTGCTTCCCTGCCTTTTCCTCCCTGATCTGCCGGTTTATCTCTACCCACTTCAGGAATATCTCCCGGGCCTCTTCTTCAGTCAGCGAGGTTTTCTTGCCTTTCTCGGTAAGGCGCCAGGTGCCGCGTATGGATGAGTCCAGCAGGCCTTCCCATACCAGGTACTGCCGCGCCCAGGCTACCTGGTTATGAAAGCGGTTAGTGCCTGACTTCAGCGTGGCATCAAGGGTTCTTTCCTTAAGGCCTTTCATTTCGGCGATCTTTTCAGATACTTCGCGCGGCTTGCCGGAGTAGCCCAGCTCACGCAGGGCATCGAGCAAAGGACCAAACCACTTGATGAATTCGGCTTGTTTTTTCTTTTGGGGCATATCAGTCTTCCAATTCTTTCCCTATGGTTCTGAAGCTTTCCAGGGCTGCTTCCAGGTCTTCTATAATCTCTGCTGCAAGGGTGTCTGGATCGGGCAGGTTGTCCATATCGGTGAGTGTGTCGTCACGCAGCCAGAAGAGGTCCAGGCTGGCTTTGTCACGTGCCACCAGCTCTTCATAGGTATAACGGCGCCAGCGGCCGTCAGGCTTTTCTTCGCTCCACAGCTCCTTGCGGTGGTGCCGGTTGTCAGGGTTATAGCAATTGATAAAGTCCTGCAGGTCGGCCAGCCGCATGGGGTTTTTCTTGAGGGTGTGGTGCACATTGGTACGATAGTCGTAGTACCACACCTCTTTAGTCCAGGGGTCTTTGGCGGCTGTTTTAGCGGTAAAAAAGAGCACGTTTGCCTTTACACCCTGTGCGTAAAAGATGCCGGTAGGCAGGCGCAGCACGGTATGCAGCTCGCAGGTCTGCATGAGTTTGCGGCGCACGGTCTCTCCTGCCCCACCTTCAAATAATACGTTATCCGGAAGTACTACGGCAGCCTCTCCACCGGGCTTTAGCATACTGACGATATGCTGCAGAAAGTTAAGCTGCTTGTTGCTGGTACTGGTCCAGAAGTCCTGGCGGTTCACGTACAGGTCTTCTTTTTCCTCATCGCCCTCCTCGTTGGTGTAGGTCACGGAGCTTTTACGGCCAAAGGGCGGGTTGGCCAGTACGTAGTCGAAGCTTTCGGAAGGCTTGGTAAGCAGGGAGTCGCCACGGGTTATGGGCAGGCGGTGGCTGTCCATTTTGCCAATGTTATGCAGAAAAAGGTTCATAAGCCCTAACTTGGCAGTAGCTGATACAAGCTCCCAGCCGTAGAAGGTCTTTTCTTTGAGAAACTGCTTCTGCTCGCGGTTCAGCGACTGCGCGGCTATATGATCATAGGCACTCAGGAAAAACCCGCCGGTGCCACAGGCCGGATCGGCAATGGTGCGCATTGGCTGTGGCTGCAGGCAGGCTACCATGGCTTGTATCAGGGGGCGTGGCGTAAAGTACTGCCCGGCACCGCTTTTGGTATCTTCGGCATTCTTTTGCAGCAGGCCTTCATATATATCTCCCTTTACGTCGGTGTCCATGCCCGTCCACTGCTCCTGGTCTATCAGTTTTACGAGGCGATAGAGCTTGGCGGGGTCCTGTATTTTATTCTGGGCTTTGGTAAATATCTGCCCGAGCATGCCTTTTTTCTTTCCCAGGGCCTGCAGTGTAGCACGGTAATGCTCTTCCAGTTCAGCACCGGTAAGCTTACTAAGCGCAGGCCAGGCATACTCTGCGGGCAGCCCGGTGTCGCGGTTGTAGGGAGGCTTACTGTATTCATCAGCCATTTTCAGGAACAGCAGGTAGGTAATCTGCTCCAGGTAGTCGCCGTAGCCAATGCCTTCATCGCGAAGGGTATGGCAGTAGTTCCATATTTTTTGGGTAATGGCGTGGGTACTCATATACATTGTTATGTGGTACCTCAAAGATAATGGCTCGTTAGAAAATAGTCGGGTTTTAATGGGAAAGTGTTATTGGCCGGGGTGATTTATATAGCTTACCGGTGTCTGCGATTAGAGCGGTCGAGTAAGTAGTCGTTTTCTGTAAAGATGTGGCTGTCCCGGAAGTTAAAGTCACCATCGTGTGTAACGATAGCAATGGGCCTGGGCTGGCTTTCAGCCATAATCTGCATGTGCCGGTGATAGTACAGGTCGTTAAAGTCATGGGCGGCAGACAAATCCTGTAGTAGCTGCATGGGGGCTACCTTTTCCAGGCAGTCATCGGCTACATAGATAAAACTCTGCAGATTTTTATTTTACGCTTTAATGTTCTGTGAGTCTGATTAAAATGCTCACAGTTCCGCTTACGATAGTGATGCTTATACTTAAAGTCCCTGGGCTCCTTACCACTTTCTTCCAGGTAGGCATCGTATCCCAGTTTCATGTAGCGGTTGTAGATCTCAGAGATGAGCAGGCTGGTCAGGATGATAAGGGGCTTTTCTCTGTTGCCGGACTCCTCCAGTACTTCTCCAAAGAAATCATTATAGGCCTGATCGCTATTTTTGCTGTGTCGTACATCATCAAACTCCGCATCATCATAAATGAGGTAAGTAAGCCAGACATTAGCATCCAGGAAGAAAAGGGAATAATCTTCAAACCTGACTTTATTCAGGCTGCGAATAGCAGGTTGGGGCATATATAAAAGATGGGAAACTTAATCTTCAAAAAGGCTGGCTACCTGCTCACTAGCGATACGGCGCTTCTCAGGTGACTTGGCACGCTCTATCACTTCAGCCACCAGCGTATCTATGTCTTCCTGATCCATATTTTTGATATGGATGTGCTGCTCACGGCCATTATTGCGGGTAACGAGCTTGCCTATAGCGGGGTGCAAAAAGGCGGTGGTAAGACTGCAAATGCCATTAAAATCCAATACAATATCCTCACAAGGCGCGGTAGACGACGCTACCTCCTCATATACCTTCATGCCTTTGCTATGCAGAATAGCATTACGTGAACTGATGATATCGAGAATAGTGAACGTTTTCATGGCTTTGCTAATTTAGTTCGCAAATCTAATAGAATATGATGAATAATTCGCGGTTTTCCTAACTTAATAACGAAAAACAAGATGAACTGTTGTGCCGGGAAACTCATGCTCAAGATGATATGTAGTCTTTCCTTTCTCCGGACAGTACTTCCAATAACAGTCCCCGGAAACAATATGAAGTTCTCCCATATGGTTCATACACTCGCTTAAAATAGTCGATAAGCCCAGGCCCCCTTTGGCTTCTGTCTTAGTAGAATTGCCCTGAAGAGCCCATTCTATAGCCTGAAGAGATGTACTAATATTATTATCAAAATTACTAACATTATTAAGAAAGCCAATACCTACATCACATAAAGTGAATACAAATTTCTTTTTGCCGGGAAAATACTGTCCGCAGGTGTAAATCGGTTCGGTAGTCTCGGCGTGCAGGGCCACATTAGAAAATATCTCCTGGTAGCGGCGTGTTAAGCTTTTAACTAAGTTATAGGGAAGTTGATGCGAATTGCCTCTATGGCCTAAAAAGTCATCGTGAATATAAGCTGTAAAAGCATCGTCCTCCTCCTGGCCGAATGTTCTAAGAGGTACAGTGCTCTGCCGCCTATCAGTAATTTGCGGATTTTCTTCGCCCAGCAGACTATTGACAAGACCATTTCTGACTAGTACATGGTCGTTTTCCAGACTTAACCCTAAATGTATATCTTCTTTTGCTAACTGGTGAGCCATGGCCAGAAGCACCGCCGACATGTTGGCTTCAAAAAAAGTGGGAAGGATCAGGTCGATGTTCTCAATACCATAATTGCGACAATTATGGTACATGCGACCAAGCTCATTATGCCCTACTATTGAGGTATTAATATCTTTTCTTAAGGGATATTCCTCATCTACCAAATCCCGCTCATCAAAGTCAAAGTCATCTTCGTACATACCGGCCGGTTATTTCCGCAAATATACTAATTTTCCGAGGAGGCTGACCCGATCAGATATAAACAGGCATGTATTAGCATAGACCAATGCCTGTCAGGCGTTCATGGCTTCTTCCATGTAGCGCTGGCGGTTGCGCGCCTTTTCATCATCTATAGCCAACTCTATGGCATCATTTATCTTGCGCTTTTTTACGTCTGAGCTTACGCCTGTATACGCAATGCGCTGCTTAAGCTCACGTGCTACTTTGCCTACAGATGCATGGATAAACAGGCTTGAAAACCTATCCAAACCAGTAAAGTCAAGCTCAATAGGCTCGGCAGGGTTACCGGCATGGAAAGAAAGTACCTGATCTGCGACTTTGGAACCCAGTTTAGTGTCTATGCCAATGTGGCTATCAATGATATCTGTAATGCTAAAAATCATTATTGTCTATATAGTTGGTCCAGTATTCCGAATGTAAACAAACCGACATGCTCGTCTTTCCTCTTCCTTTACGTGCCTCTCCTATCATTCAAGCTGGAATTATTCAGGGTGTGAAGATACCTTTTCTGCACGTATCAGGAAAGTATCAATTATAAATACGTCATTATAAACCGGGGCTTATACCTTACCCTTGGTATTGGCCAGTATCTTAACCAGATCACTATAAGGCACATTGGTCTGGCCATCAGACTTGCTGCCCAGGTAGCCGGACTGCGGGGGCTGCGAGATGGCCTTGGCCACTTCCAGCACCAGGGCATTGTGCGCCACGGGGTCATTGTCTTTTACGCTGTTTACAAATAGCTTAAAAGCATCAAGCGCACTCGCCCGGTGCTTGTTTTCCGTATACAGGTGCCGCTGCACATTATAGTGCCGCACAATAAAGCGCAGCACAAAGAAACCGATGGTAATGGTAAGCGCCCTGGAAAGGATGCTGATGCCGATAAGGTAAGAAGCGTCTGTAATTGCCTCTAATTGTTTTGTGCCCGGCAGAAGAATAGCGTTTAGCGTGTTGAAAGCAAGTATAAAACCGATAAGCACTAATATTCCTGCCCCTAGCCACAACATAGATTTATTCTTATTTGAGTCTGCTTCCTGATGGAAAACTTTCGCATACTGCTCTGAGGCTGCCTTAGCAGAAATCTCCTTTACCGCATCCAATCCATCATTTAATTCTTTTAGCCTATTCCTGAATTCAAATCCTCCTGTCTCAGCGAATAATTTTGCATAATACTCTCCCCTGAGACGGTTTCGAATAGCCAGTAGAGACTGGCTGTAAGGTATAGCGAGTAATTCATCTTGGGTTCCGACGAAAACTTCCTGAACCCCCTTGATAACCTCATTGTGTAATTTTTGTATCTCATCAAATGGCTTATCCAAACTTTTTTCATTCTCGATTTGAAAGCTGATCTTAACTAACTTTTCATACACCTTAGCAATGGCATTATCTTCATGATAAAGTAGCTCTACATCACTGGAAAGTAAGTCAGCGATATCTTCTGCGACTTTGAATATTTCACACCATTGGATATAGCTTTGATTGCCATCAGCCATGCTACCGAATGGATTCTTATTTATCTTGTTAAACTTCTCTACTAACTCTTTATTTGTCATAGCTGATACAATATTTATCAATTAATCGAGACGTGTAGTAATCCAGGCCTTTTGTTATTCAGGTGCACCGCTACATCCCCCGAACGGAACACTTCGGCTTTCCCTGATGGGCTGCCCCTGCCTACGCTTGTGAGCGCATTGATAGCCCTTTGCCGCGAAGCTGTCAAGTTAAGATATGAAGTTTACGGAGATGACTACCCCCGATCCATATTCTGCATGTACCACCCCGATCTAAAATACGCCTTCGCGTTTTTAGATCCCCCCTCCTATTATCACAGGAGGGGAGTTTAGGTAGATGCCAGCTATGCATTCCGCAGGAACATTGGTATGCTTGACTATAAAAAACTGGACCAGAAGGGGGACTTATTTTGCTGCATTCCTTCATTCAGTCATTCTCTCATTCAGCCATTAGCTTTGCTTCGGCATCATTTTCATCAGATCAGTCAAGGACACCTTGGGGTCGTTGGCTTCGGCTTTGGCACCGAGGTAGCCGGTGGGGCGGTTCTCAAAGATGGCTTTGGCAAGCTCCAGCACCAGGGTGTGCCGTGTTTCCTTATCCTTAGGGTCAACTGTTTCTACAAAGAGCTTAAAGCTGTCCAGCGCCTTCGCCTTATGCGTATTTTCGGTATACAAGTGCCGCTGCAGGCTATACTGCCTAAAACAAAACCGTATAAGGAAGATACCCAGAGAAACATATAATAGCCGGGAAAAAAGATTAGCAAAGAGGTAGACATTAACCAAAGATTTTTCAGGTACTCCATTCGACCCCTGTTTTTGGTTAGCTTCCCCGTCATTCTGCTGGTCAACCTGTTCTATATTTGATGTGAAGGCAATATACTTATCGAGATTCGGAACGAAGAGATCGCTAAGACATGTAAATAAACCTGCAAATAAAACAACTGTAGCTATACCGGCTCTTAGCCACCGCTTATAAAACTTCCTATGATTCTTAGCCTCTTCCTGGAAAGTCTGCACATACTTGGCACTGAGCTGTGCTTTTGCGGCATCTTCCATGGTGGTTCTGAGCTTTAAAAGGCTATCCTTTTCACGCAGTACTGCATCCACATGAGCTTGCAGGGCTTCTGTGCGAAGTCGTGTGGCTAGTATCAGAACGTTCTTTTCGTACGGCACCTGAGGATACTCATAGTGTGTCTTCCCGTTTTCTTCAATTAATTTGGTGTATTTCCCTTCGTAGACTTCTTCATAAAGTTCTCTTAACTTATCATTGCCTTCTTCTTCTAAATTTCGGTCGCTTTTCCCACGACTCAACTTATACGCAATATCTCTCAGCCTTTTTATATAGTCCTCTATTAAGTCAGCATTCAGTGAATAGACATAGTCATTTACCTTTAAAAATGATACAAAATCCTTCCCGAGCATATAAAGTTCTTCCCATCTTGATAGCGAAGACCCGCTTATATCACCTGGCTTTTCTTCAATTTTGCTGAATTCGGATATGATTGATTCATACTGGCTGTTCATACGATGTATTAGTTTTTCATTTTATCATAAAAGTCAGCTTCAACCCTTACACAATGAGGAAGCTAACCTTTCCGGTCACCTGCTCCCCAATTAACAATTGACAATTCACCATTAACAATTAAACCAACTTTCCCTCAAAAGCCCGCTGCAGTATGCTCCGGCGCAGGTTTTTGCTCTTGAGCAGGGCGGTGCGCGTAGCAGCCTCCAGTTGCTCTACTACAGACAAGCGCTCTTCCAGTTCGTTGACGATCTGGGTTTGTTCTTTAATATCAATCAAAGGTATAGGTAATTCTCTACACGTTGATACTTTGACATTATATTGTCCAGCCGTAGCCTTAGAAGTATTTTCGAGCCATGTAATAGTATGCAGGTCTTGCATGTAGTAAGACAGCCACTTTGAGGAAACGAAATCATTAGGCCTATACCGAACTATTGCCTGGTTAATATTCCATTCTTTAAATTGATCTGTAGCAATTGACACTTTGCCGAGCGGAGGTCCAACAATGTTTATCAGAACATCACCAGGTTCAGTTATTGACCTCTTTAGCTTTTCTTTATGAATATCATCTGGAATGAAATAGGGGTCTTTTTTAAAGTTAAGGGTGCCATCAAATTTCAGATTGTAAACTTTAAGAAAAGGAATCTCACCATCACCAGGACTAAGAAAGTTAGCCTTTGGAGTATAACCATTATCTATATCATCTATTAACTCATTAGCTCTCACCCATTCCCAACCCTCAGGAATTTCCGGAAGGGCAGCTCTTTCTTCGGGGGTGAGGGGGGGCAGGGTTTTGGGGGCTTTGGATTTGGTGGGTTTGCGGCCGGGTTTGCCTGCCTCTTCCCATTGGGTCAGGGCCTGCTGCCAGTCGTGTATGGCTTGCTGGTGGTGGGCCTTGCGGGCTTGGGCTATCTGCTGCAGAAGCTGGCTGGCGGGTGCGGGCGGGTTGTCCCTGCGCCAGTCGGCGGTGAGGGCACCGCTAAAGGCCTGGCGCAGCAGGCTCTGGCGGTAGCGCTGCAGGCGGCGCAGGTTGCGCTCCATACCGGCCTCGGCATGGTCCAGCTCGCTAAACAGGGCCTCGATCTTTTCTACAATTTGTTTTTGAACAGTGGGATGGGGAATACCTACCTCAATGTCATAGGCATCATTTCTATTTAAGCCTGGAATAGCGGTCGAACGATCGTAATTATCTAATCTGAGACTTATAAGAAGAAAATAAATAAATTTTAAGACGTATTTGTCCTTCGGTTGAACAAAATAAGTAGTATCTATTGGCCAGTAGGCTTTATCAGTATAGTGCACTACTCCAGCTGATCCCTTTCTCCCAACGATTACCCCAGGTCCATCAAGCAAATGTTCATCATGTCTACCAACTATACCATTTGATCCAAAAACAGAAAATTCGCCATCTTGATTCCTAACTCTTTTGGGTAGGCTTTTTCCATACTCAAGCTCTATCACCCGCCCTAAAGTAGTCCACTCCCACCCCTCGGGCAGTTCCTTTTTTGTTGTGTTGTTTTCCATTTATCAGGCCACGAGTTCTTCGTTCAGTTCTGCAAGAATAGCAGTGTATTGCTCACCAAACAAGGAATAAAAGCGGTTGAGGCCACCATTATCATTAAAAGGGTGGAGATCCAGGTCTTCCATCTCTACATGAAAGCTGGTGGCAATGTGGTCGCGCAGCATCTGCAGCCACTCCACCTGCTCAGGGGTAAACTGGGTGGCCCCGGCATTTTGCTTAAATATCCATTCTTTGAATTTTTTGCGCACCAGGTCTCCGTAGGGTGTGAGGCTGGCATCGAGGCCTACGATATGGCGCACCAGGCTTACCAGGGCGGTCAGGTCATTGAAGGGGCGGCTGGTGTTGCGGGTATTTTCGAGGCGTGCCCAGGCATCGTATACGCGGGTGGGCATCAGGTCGGGCCTGTCGGCCTTCAGGCGGTTAAACAGCTCTTCTACCAGGTCTGCGCGCAGGCTTTGCCGCCGCCGGGGCATGCTGTAGAGGACCTTAAGGGCGGTTATTTCATCGCGATTTTGCTCTATATACGCCCTGAAGTCCTGCGTGAGGCGTTTGCTGCGGGCGCCTTCATCCTGCCGGTGGCCGACGTATAGTACCTTATCAAGGTTTACGGTATCTATGGTTTGCTCTATTAGCTGCTTTACTTTAACGAGGTAGTCTACTGTGGAGCCGGTCACTATGCGGCCTACTTGCTTTTCGAGTTCTCGCCGGGCCTGGTCTTCCATAGCGGGGGGTACGGTGCCCTGGCCACCCTGTGCGCGGTAGTCTTCTTCTGCTTTTTGGGCTATGGTGTCGGGGTCGGTGGCATCCTTCAGGCGGTTCATAAGCTCCTGCAGGCTCACGCCTCCGGTAACTTCAATAAATCCCTTGTGGTCTTCACTGGTCATTTGCTTATCCAGACGGCTGAGGCGGCTTACGGCGGTGCTGTAGAGTTCGTCGCCGGTTTTGCCGACCATCACCTGCTCCAGCACCTGCTTCAGGCTGAGGCCTTTTTGTACGTTGAGCTGGCGGCTGTCGGTCTTGTGGCTTTCCAGTACGCCGACGGCATCTACTATCACAAAGTGGGTTTTGGCGGTGGTAGCCTTATCGCTTACTTTGCGCAGGTCGTCAAAGCTCAGGGTACGGGTACCGCGGCCCTTCATCTGCTCAAAGTAGGTACGGCTGCGCACATCGCGCATGAAGAGGAGGCATTCGAGGGGCTTTATGTCTGTGCCCGTGGCGATCATGTCTACCGTTACGGCTATGCGGGGGTAGTACTCATTACGGAAGGCGCTCAGTACGGTCTTGGGGTCTTCCTGGCTGCGGTAGGTGACCTTTTTACAAAATTCGTTGCCCTCGCCAAACTCTTCGCGTACGAGTTCAATGATGTCTTCGGCATGGCTGTCGCTTTTGGCAAAGATGAGGGTTTTGGGTACCTGGCTCTGCCGGTCGGGAAATAGTGTGGGCAGGGCATGGCGAAAGGTGCGCAGTACGTGCCGTATCTGGCTTTTGTTTACGACCTTTTTGTCCAGGTCCCGGCCACTGTAGTTTTCGTCTTCATCCAGTTGCTCCCAGCGCTGTTTGCGGGTCAGTTTTTCGCGCTTATACACCTTTTCACCGGCTTCTATTGCGGCCCCTCCGGTGGTAATAGCGGTGCGGATCAGGTACTCTTCATAGTCTACGTTTACGCCGTCTATTACGGCCTGCTCATAGGTGTAGTCGCTTACCACATTTTCATTAAAGTAGGCATAGGTACGGTTGTCGGGCGTGGCGGTAAGGCCTACCTGGTAGGCATCAAAGTAGTCGAGCACCTGTCGCCAGTCATTGTATATGCTGCGGTGGCACTCGTCTATCACTATGGCATCAAAAAACTCCACGGGCACGCGGGGGTTGTACACCACGGTCTGCTTTGTGCCGGTTTCGGCAGGGGTGGCCTCATCGGCCTCCTCGGCTATTTCCTTACCGGTAAGCATGCTGTACAGGCGCTGTATGGTGCTTATGACGACCTGGGTGCCCTGGGGTATGGCACTACTGCGCAGCCGCTGCATGCTGTACAGTTCGGTAAAGGTGCGGTTATCGTCGGTAGGCATAAAGCGGGCAAACTCCTGCTCGGCCTGCTCGCCGAGGTTGCGGGTATCTACTAAAAAGAGTACGCGCCGGGCTTTGGCAAACTTGAGCAGGCGGTATATGGCGGTAATGGCGGTAAAGGTCTTGCCTGCCCCGGTGGCCATCTGGATCAGGGCGCGGGGCTTATCTTCTTTGAGGCTCTGCTCCAGGTTGGTAATGGCTTCAAACTGGCAGTGCCTCAGACCCTCGGGGTGCAGCGGGGGCAGTAGTTGCATATTGGCGCGCAGGCTGTTACCGACCTGCAGTTGCCGCTTCATAGTGTCCGGTCTATGAAAGGAAAACACCTCGCGGCTACGGGGCCTGGGGTCGCCCATGTCGCGAAAGCGGGTAAGCACACCAGTGCTTTCATAGATAAAACGCATGGCCTGCCCCTCGTAGTGCTTTATGCCCTGGCTGGCATACTCGCCGCTCTGCTCTTCTACGGTACTCAGCCTTACGCCTTCTTCCTCGCGCTTGGCCTCTATTATGCCGACAGGATCACCGTCTACCCACAGCACATAGTCTGCGGTACCATTTGGTGTCTGGTACTCGCGCAGGGCCACGCCTAATCCAGCAAAGCGGTCAAACTCGTTTTTGCTCTGTACGGCCCAGCCTGCATCGATCAGCATCCTGTCTATCTTATCACGGGCTATCTGCTCAGGGTCCTGGTTAAGGCGTTGGTTAGCCATAGGTTCCGGGTATTTTGCTACTAAATAGTCTTTCTTTCCAATGCGAATATAATAATAATGATTGAATGAGATGATGATGGAATGAATGGATGAGTGAATGGTGTATAGGCGCGATTTATCGTGTCTTATATTATACAGTATGCTTAGGAAGATGGACTACTTTTAGCCCTTTATTGATAAGCCTGGTGAAGTTGTACAGGTCTACATCATCATAGTGGTCAGAGAACATCTCTTTTCTGAATAAGTAGCCCTCCGGCGGAAAATCATCGTATACTTTATACTTTTCTGCCAGTACCCAAAGCTGACGGTCCACTTGCAAAGGTTTTTTTTCCTGCCTGGCAGTTTCTTCCGTTTTCAATGGTTACTCTTCGGCCTTCCGCTGGCAGTAGCCATGGTGGGGAGTGTGGTATACCTGATCCGTACGACGGACGTGAATATAAAGCCTTTCCTTATCGGGCTATTTGTGTTCTTCTGCGGTGCGGTAGGCCTGGAAGGCCTTGGAGGGGTCATAGACCCTAATCACTTCAACTATCACGTATGGATGGTGGGGGCTGAGGAGACGGTGGAGCTTATCGGTGTGTACCTGATTTTTATAAGTCAGCTTAAGTGGCTGAAGAAGCATTCACCTATAGGTGTTTCAGGGGTGTAGGACGAGAGGGTTGAGTGATTGAGTAACAGAATAATAGAGTTACTGAGTTTTGAGTGGTGAGTTATTAGTTTTTAGTTGGAAAGTTTCGGGTTGGAGTGTCAGGCCTTATTACCTGAACTTATCAAAGTAGGTAAGGTCTATGAATGAATGATAGAGATTTATTGAATTACCTAGTTATTAGTTAACGGATACAGGCTGTTATCACTACCCATACGGTATTAAAATTCAATTATGCCGACAGCCATATCTATTTGCAAAGGTGTTGATTAGTCTCTAAAACGGAATAGCTGATTTTGTATTCTAAGTTCAGTAAACCGCGAAGTTCAACTTCGAGGTAATGATAGGAACGAGGCACAGCCTCGCACCAGGTAGCGTAGACATTTGGCTTTAGTGCCAGCTTCCGGTGGAATGATCATCACATTTTTATATCTACCTTTTTTTATCTGCCCGTTGGGTGCGACCCCAGCTTGAATACAAGTCCAATCCCTGAAGACATTTTCATTGCCATATTGATTGAACTCCTCCGTTTTTGTATTCTCTATGCCTCTGTAATGTCAGGATAGTTTTTCTGCACCCATTCCTGAATACGGTCAAACCCTTTAAAATTATGACTTATGCGAATCACCTTAAACTCTTTCGTATCCGGATACAGAATCAGAGATTTATTATACCCCTGATAATAGCTTTTCTTTATCTTATACCCCTTTATCTTGTCCAGGGGGATTTGACGAACAGGCCTTAATCCGTATTTGGATACTTTCCTTTGATTAATGATTACCTTACTTTTTACATTATCCACAATAATGGCTGTCAGGAGCCCTGCCATAAATATCCAGATGATAGAATGTATTATGATATCTATCGTGTCAAAGAAAGGACTCGGCATTATCATTAACAGATAACCTAAAACAAAAGGTGTTATCGATATCACCCCTACCACTATAAAGGATTTCTTATACCTGAATTCCCCCTTTTTAAACCCTCGGCGAACTGATTTCTTCACAAGCTATACACTGCAAATTTAAAGCAACCTACAAAAAACCTGTCATCATTGATACATAGGAGTATGAGAGGGTATTATCAACATTACCCTTTGCTTTTGCAAGGCAGTAGTCGGAGGCTTATATAAATCTTTATCACAAGATGTAGAATCGTGATAGCTAAGTAACTATCGACGAAGGGATCAATCACCGCTACCTAGCCCCCTAGGAATGAGAATTATTCATTAACAGTGAGGAAATTTCGTAGGGCCACTGCATGAATCCACTTCCTTACTCAACACACGCCAACTCTAGTCAGGAAAAAATTTTTAGTTCTGTAATTGCAGAACTAAATAGACTTTTGTATCGTTGTATCTCCAAACAGCAACTATGTCTGACGCAATAAACTTAACGGAAGAACAAAGAACACTGGTGGAACGCCTGGGGGTGATGCACGAGAAGGGTGGGCTACAGCCTGCGGCTTCACGGGTGCTGGGCCTGTTGCTGGTAGCTCCTGAGACTGAGCTTTCTTTCGATCAAATCAGGGAGACTCTGAACCTGAGTAAAAGTGCGGCCAGCAATGCCATTAACTTCCTGCTGACGACGGGTAAGGTGGATTATGTAACGCGGCCGGGTGAAAGAAAGCGCTACTTTAAAAGTAAGGTGGCTTTCTGGAAGGAGAATATCCGGGAGAAATTCCGTGGCTTTGGGGAGGCTGCTGACCTTATGGAGGAGGCTCTTCACACGCGGCCATCAACTACTCCTGAGTTTAACAGGAGCCTGGAGGAGGTTATCGACTTCATCCGTTTTCTGAATGATGAGCTCCCCGGCTTGTACGCTAAATGGGAGCAGAAAAGGGAGTAAAAAAATTTTACTCTATTGGTTCTTTTAAAACAGAACTAACTACTTATGAAAACTTTATTCGAAACTATATACATGAAGAAGCTATTAATTGCTTTCTCTATCATAGCCGGCACCGTCTGCCCGTTGGCGGGTTTTGCGCAGGTGGAAGGGGCTAATGGAGGAGGCGCTGATTCGGGTACGGCCAAGGAAAGCGACTCTCTGCCTCTTATGCAGCCTACTCTCACTCTGAAGGAGGCACTGAACTATGCCCTTGAGAATAATACGAGCATGCAAAAATCGCTGCTGGACAAGAAGCAGGCTGAGTACCAGATCAATGAGGTAAGGGGCAGCGGACTCCCCCAGGTAAATGGTACGGGGCAGTTGCAGCATTTTCCTAACCTTCCCACGCAGTTGCTACCGGGAGAGATCATCGGGCAGCCGGGGACGCAGGTGCCGGTGCAGTTTGGTAGTGCCTATACGATGAGCGGGGGGGTACAGGTGACGCAGTTGCTTTACAGCCAGTCTTTCCTTACGGGCCTGAAGGCTGCCAGGTCTTCCCGGGAGCTGTATGAAATGCTCCGCATACAGACTGAGGAAGAGGTAATATACCAGGTAGCAGGGGCCTTTTACCAGACGCTGGAGGTGCAGGCGCAGATAGAGGCTTTGGAGAGCAACCTGGACAAACTGGAGCAGGTGGAAGGGCTGATGAGGATCCAGTATGAGAATGACCTGGTAACTAAAACGGACTATAACAGGCTCAGGGTGAATAAAGCGAACCTTACTACGCAGTTGCAATCACTGAAAACAGTAGAAGAACAGTCTAAAAACTTTCTGAAACTCCTTGCGGGCTACCCTATGGATACTGACATCACGCTTGAAGAGGGTGAAAGGCTGGAATCTGTCTCACTGGATAAATTGCAGTGGGAAGCTGTGACGCCTACTTCGATCAGGTTACTGGATAAGCAGACGGAATTGAATGAACTGAATAAGAAGAATATACAGGCTGGCTACTACCCTACCCTATCGGCTTTTGGGCAGCAGACGTGGCAGGCGCAGCGGAATGAGTTTAACTTCTTTGATGGCAGCCACCCGTGGTTTCAGCAGACGGTGATAGGGCTCACGCTGAATGTGCCGATCTTTGATGGCCTGCAAAGGCGAAGCCGGGTACAGCAGTCCAGAATAGATATAGAGAAGCTGGAGCTGGATAAGCTGCAGGCAGAAAGGGCTAATAGTGCAGCCTATGAAAACGCCCGCAAACAACTGATGAACAGCCTCAGCTCTGTGGAAGTGCAGGAGGAAAACCGGGCTCTGGCTGAGGAGGTACTGGGACAAACCCAGGAACTGTATAAGGAACAGGTAAGCAGCCTGAATGATCTCCTGGATGCGGAAACGGCACTGCGTGAAGCACAGATCAACTACTTCCGCGAGGTGCTGAAATTCAGAAAAGCAGAACTGGACCTGCTCAAAGCCCAGGGTCAATTAACGAAACTCCCCAACTTATAATCGCTCATATACTGATGAAAAAAGTACTTACAATCGTTGCTGTTATTGCTGTGATAGGGCTGGTAGCCTTCCAGCTTATGCGGAATAAGGAAGAAATGGCGGAAAGTGCGAAGCTGGCGGAAAGGGTCAGTGACTTTATCCCTGTGCAACTGGGAGAGGTGGAGCTAAAAAGGCCTGAATCTGTGGTGCAGCCACTGGGCACCTTTGAGGCTATTACGGACCTGACGATCCTCTCACAGACGAGCGGGGTGGTGACGAGGATGTACCACCGTAAAGGTGAAACTGTAAAGAAGGGTGATCTGCTGGCACAGGTGGAAAACGGCAGGCTGCAGGCTCAGGTAGATGCTGCCAAAGCGAACTATGAGAAGCTGAAGGTGGATGAAGAACGCTTTGAGAAACTCTACGAAAAAGAGGCTGTCACCAAGCGCCAGCTTGAGGATGTGCGCATAGGCCTGGCGAACGCTAACGCACAGTACGAAATCGCCCGCAAACAACTGGCTGATACGTACATCAGGGCGACTACGCCGGGCACAATCAATGAGGACTACTTTCAGCAGGGCTCTAACATTACTATGAATGCAAAACTGTATGACATAGTGGATGTGAGCAAGCTCTACCTTAATGTGAAGGTGACCGCTAATAATATTATGAATGTGCAGGAGGGCAGCGGGGTAACGGTGACGACGGACCAGCACCCGGGGGCGGAATACAGGGGTAAAGTAACTGCTGTAGCTGCCAAAGCGGATGCCAGCATGAAGTATAATGTGGAAATACTGCTGGATAACGATAAGGAGAAACCGCTTAAAGCTGGCATGTTCGGCAAGGCTGAGTTTCCCTTTAGGAGTGCGGATGAAGGGCTGTATATCAACCGTGACGCCCTTACCGGCAGCATAAAGGACCCTACGGTATTTGTGGTGAAGGACGGAAAAGCGCAACGGAAAAAGATAGTGGTAGGGGAAATTTTTGACAGTGAAGTGGAAGTGATAAAGGGCCTTGAGCAGGGGGACCAGGTAGTGGTAAACGGCCAGATCAACCTGAAGGAGGGCACGAAAGTGAAGCCTGTAAACGCTGGCAACGGGGGGACTACCTCTCCTTCGAAAGCTGAATAAGCGCCTTTATTTCCTCTTAAAAGAACACAAGCATGCAACTAGTTAAAACATCTATAAAGCGGCCTACGATCGTGGTGGTACTGTTTACGATACTGCTGGCCCTGGGCGCTTTCAGCTATACTCAGCTTAATTATGAGCTTATCCCTAAGATCAGCTCGCCTATCGTATCTGTCGTAACGGTGTACCCGGGTGCTTCTCCCTATGAGGTGGAAAACTCGGTAACCAAAGAGATAGAAGACGCTGTGTCTTCTATGGAAGGAATTAAAAAGATTACTTCTAACTCCATGGAAAGCGTATCTGTGGTGACGGTGGAGCTGGAGCAAAGTATGGACGTGGACCTGTCTCTGCAGGAGGCTCAGCGTAAGATCAATGCTATGATAAGTAATCTGCCGGATGATGTGGAGACGCCATCACTGGGAAAGTTTGACCTGGGCGACCTGCCTATTATGAGGCTGGGGGTTGCGGCAGATGTGTCTCCTACGGTGCTGTATGACATGGTGGACCAGAAAATAGTGCCTGAGCTGTCCAGGATACCGGGGGTGGCACAGGTAAATGTCCTTGGTGGGCAGGAGCGTGAGATCAGGGTAAATATAAATGAGGAACAGCTACAGGCGCAGCAACTGAGCATTCTGCAGATCCGTCAGGCTATAGAGGGAGCGAATATGGACTTCCCTACGGGTAAGATCAAACAGGCGGACCAGCAGACTACGATCAGGCTTACGGGTAAGTACTCTTCCCTGGAGCAGATGCGTAATCTGGTGATTGTGACGCGGCCCGACGGCTCGCTGGTAAGGCTGAGGGATGTGGCGGAAGTACAGGACACGAAGAAGGACGCTGAAATTTACAGCCGTGTAAACGGGGAGAACGCTATAGGCCTGACGATACAGAAACAAAGTGACGCCAATGCGGTGGAGATCAGTGAGCTTGCCAAGGCCAAAATGGCGGAACTGGAGCAAACGTTTGACAGCAACGGCCTTGCATTTAACATTGCCAGTGATAGTTCGGACTTTACACTGGAAGCTGCAGAAGGAGTAATGCATGACCTGGTTATCGCGATTGTGCTGGTGGCCTTCATCATGCTGCTCTTCCTGCACAGCTTACGTACGGCTGTGATTGTGATGGTGTCGGTACCGATGTCTATCATAGCGACTCTTACAGGAATGTACCTGTTTGGCTTCTCGCTGAACCTGATGTCTCTACTGGCGCTGTCTCTTGTAGTAGGTATTCTGGTAGATGATGCTATTGTGGTGATAGAAAACATCTACCGCCATATGGAGATGGGCAAGAACCGGATACAGGCTGCTTATGATGGTGTACGCGAGATCGGGGTAACGGTGGTATCAATCACCCTGGTGATCATTGCGGTGTTTGTGCCTATCGCGCTTACGGGTGGTACGGTGGGTGACTTGCTGCTTCAGTTCTCTATTACTGTGGCACTGAGTACAGCACTGAGCCTGCTGGTAGCCTTCACGGTGATCCCCTTGCTGGCCTCACGCTTTGCGAAGGTGGAGCACCTGAACAAAAAATCTCTTGTGGGACGAGTGGTAAATGGCTTTGAGGGCATTGTTACGGGTTTTGAAAACAGCATGACGGGCAGCCTCAGGTGGGCTTTTAACCATAAAGCGATCGTACTGATTGGCTCTCTGCTGCTTTTTGCCGGCAGCTTCATGCTTGTGGGAGCAGGCTTTATCGGTAGTGAATTTGTGGCGTCGGGTGACCGGGGTGAATTCATCATCGAGGTGGAGATGCCGAAAAAATCGTCATTGGAAAACACGAACTTTACGGCGATGGAAATAGAGCGTTTCCTAAGCCGGTATGATGTGGTGCAGTCTGTGACCACGACGGTAGGCCAAACCAGCGGCCGCATGTCGAGCTCTACTGAGCCGTTCAAAGCGGAGGTGATGGTTACGCTCATAGATAAGGACAAGCGTGAGGTAAGCACGGATATCTTTTCCCGTGAGGTAAAAATAGCCCTGGAGGAGAATATCCCGGGGGCTAAGATCAAGCCGGTGCCTGTAAGTATCATGGGTACTGCGGATGATGCGCCTATCCAGGTGATACTGGAAGGGTCTGACCTGGACCAGCTCCTGGCCTACTCTCAGGTGGTAATGGACAGCCTTACAGGTATTGAGGGTACTACGGAGATACAGACGAGTGTGGATGAGGGCAACCCTGAGATCAAGGTGGAGGTAGACCGTGAGAAAATGGCTGACCTGGGCCTGACGATGCAAATGGTAGGTGGTACTATGCAGACGGCCTTTAGTGGTTCGCAGGAAACGAAATACCGTGACGGGGTGGATGAATATGATATCAGCATTCAACTGGACCAGTTTGACCGTGAGAATGCAGACGACATTCGCAAGCTGACGCTCATCAATAACCGTGGCGAGGCTGTACAGCTGGGGCAGTTTGTAACTGTGATAGAAGGCTCTGGCCCCAGCCGTCTGGAGCGCCTGGACAGAACTACTACGGTAACGGTAAAAGCTCAGGTGGTAGGGCGCCCGGTGGGTACTGTGGGTACGGAAGTTAACGAAATGGTGGCACGACTGGACATGCCTGAGGGGGTGGACTACCAGATGGGTGGCCAGCTTGAACGTCAGGGGGAAGCATTTGGCAGCCTCTTCATTGCTCTTTTTGCTTCGCTTGCTTTGGTGTACCTGATTATGGTAGCTCTGTATGACAGCTACGCTTACCCTTTTGTGGTGATGTTCTCATTGCCGCTTGCGATAATCGGTGCGCTGCTTGCCCTGGCTCTGACTGGCAGTTCGCTGAGCATCTTCTCTATACTTGGTATGATCATGCTGATAGGACTGGTCGCTAAAAACGCTATCCTGGTGGTGGACTTTACGAACCAACTTAAGGCGGCAGGCCTGGAAGTAAAGCAAGCACTTATAAAAGCTACGCAGGTGCGTATCCGCCCTATCCTTATGACTACTCTGGCTATGGCGATAGGTATGCTTCCTATTGCGCTGGCCTCAGGTGCGGGTGCGGAATGGAAGAACGGCCTCGCATGGGTGCTAATAGGGGGGCTTACCAGCTCGATGTTCCTTACGCTGATTGTGGTGCCTGTCATCTATTACCTTATGGACCGGGTACTGGCAACGTTCGGATGGGATAAGCAGACTGAAATAGTACTTGAGGAAACGCCTATGGAAGAGCTTAATACGGAGATAGAGGAAAGTCTGGCTCAGGCTCAGAAGCATCAGCCACGGCCTGAAGTTCATGCTGTTTAAAGACGTTGTCCGTGTCAGTTTTGGTTGACACCCCCGGTCGGGAATTCCCGGCCGGGGTTATTTTTTTCCTGACGAGGGGGGAATTATTGACTAATAAATTTATTGAGTTGCTGAATTATGGTGAAAAGGTAGGGGATATTATCCTTATCTACCCAGTGTAAATGAGAGGAAGGCGGCTGGCCCTGGTACCAGGGATTGTAGGGCTTATTTGTGTAAGTAACCGGTGGAGTGATTCTGAAAGATGGCTCTAGTCAGGCTACGATGGTGTGCCGACGTGCTGCTATTTATTAGCTGGCTTAGTTAGCTGTAATTCAATACCGGGCTCAGAAACCCCTGCTATGTCTAAAGTATAAATAAACTTCTATCTTTCGGGGGGCAAAAAAGTGGCTGCATGCTGGGTATTTTAGTGATCTTACTGATATCATGGGTACTACTGTGGTTTTTTGAGGGGAGAAGCCTGATGGTGCTGGGGATACTGCCGGCTGGCAGGAGGTTTATCCAGTTTTTAGTGGGCTTTATCCTTACGGCCCTGCTCTGCGCAGCAATTCAGTGCATTGAGGGCTGGCAAAGAGAGGCAGGATGGTCTTTAAATGCTGACTTCAGCCTTACTTCTCTGCTTCGGATGCTATGGTGGGACTTCCGGTCTGCTTACTGAGGAGCTTATCTTCAGGGGGGCTGTGCTGTTTATTCTTTTAAGGAGAATCGGGAAAAGCAATGCATTGCTCCTTTCTGCGGCGGCATTCGGGGTATACCATTGGTTTAGCTTCGGCCTATGGGGCAATGTGGTTCCTATGGTGGTGATCTTTACCGGTACGGGCCTAATGGGCTATGCGCTGGCCTTAGCCTATTACAAAACGGAGTCTGTGGCGCTACCTGTGGGCATACACCTGGGCTGGAACTTTACTCTTAATACTGTCTTTTCCAAAGGCCCTCTGGGCACGGGGGTGATGATAAGCTCCACCGCATTACCTCCTAATACCTTGTTTTCGCTAATAGGTCTTATTGGTGCCCCCCTGCTTATATTGGCAGGGGTAAAGGTTTTGCTACCTCAAAAGGTACCTGTAGGGCGGTAAGTATTCGTGTTTTTATCTTAACAGGCTGGCTATGTGTATAAAAACAAAAAAGCCCGCTCCCCTGAAAGGAACGGGCATATATATGACTGTTTCAATTTAACACTGCATTGTATTAGGGTTCCAAATGCCACAGTTATACTGGCCGTAACATGCTGTATAATCAACTGTTTCACAGAGATTTACTGATTCGCAAATAGAGTCAGTCTCAAAACCGCCTCTTACGTTGCGCTGATTGGTCGTGCTGAAGCTCTTTACTTCAAGTTTGTCGAGGCTTAATTTTTCTTTCTTCATAGCTTTATTTGCTGTTAAAAATAAATTATTAATCCAGTGGGAATTTCTTCTCACTGGAGGGTTTAAACATAGCGATTGATTCTGTTGATCAATTGTGGTTAGAATTACTGGCACATACCTGCGGTATCGTAGATCTGGCATTGACGATCACCATAACATGCTGTATAATCAACTGTCTCGCCATCGGGAATACAAAGATCGGAATAGGCGCCGCCCCTGGATCTGGCAGCAGCAGAGGTAGTAAAGCTTTTCACATTAAGCTGATCGAGGGATAATTTGTCTTTCTTCATAGTCTGTTATCAATATATAAACATTATTTAATTCCATTAAAATAAGAAATTTTCATTGCCAAAAAAGCCCCAAACGGAATAATTATACCTCACACAACTGCTCACCCTATTACCGAAGCTTATTTTTGCGGAAATAAAGGGCTTTTGCCTACTATCTGACCAAGTGGATAGCTATTGCTTTTTACACCCGGGGGATGAGATCAGGCAGGGGGGAAAATAAAGTAAAGGAATTGTTGAGTAATAGAGTAACTGAGTTATGAATTGAGGTAAGAAAAAGGGAGAAATAAAGTGGCTTGCTTATAGGTTAAAAATTTGGGTGTGGCAAAAAATGGGCTTACACTCGCCACGAAATAATACAAATAAATACAACACATAGGAATACCAAGGATAGGACAAGGAATACCCCTGGTCTGGCCCTACTCGTAACGGAGAAGCAACGGAGCTAAGACGGTGAAAGTACGGAGCTAAGGACTGGACATGAGGAGGAAATTGAAAGGGCATGCAAAACACTCCCCTATAAATAGTTCAAAAAACCACACAAAAATAGTGGAATGGGTGCAGGGCACTTTCACTATGTAATGATATGCATTACAAAGAAAAGATTATCAATTGAGGGGTGATTATTATTGCGGTAAATCTAAATAAACATGGCGATAATCGATCCAAAAAATCTTTTACTACAGGGTATGTCGGGTAAGATCGGCAACCTGGTATTTAAGCAGATGCCTAATGGCAAAACGCACGTGTCGGCAGTGCCACGAAACACGGGCAAGGGAAACACAGAAGCGCGCCACGCTACCCGGACGACGTTTAGAGCGGGCGTGCTTTACGCTCAAGAGGTATTGAAGGATGAGGGGGCAAGGGCTTATTATAAACGATATGGGCGTAAGCACCGGTATGAATACCATGCGGCTATAAGTGACTATAAGCAGGCACCGGAAATAAAGGAAGTGAGCTTTATCAATAAGGGTAATGACCTGGAGCTGAGAATAGTGGCGGTGGATGATACACGGGTTTGCGCGGTGCGATGCGAATATGAAACGCCGGGAGGCAGGAAGGTGGTAAGGGCTATCGAAGACGAACTGAAGGATAGCTGGAACGCGAAAATACCGGTGGCTGCTTTATGTGGCGGCAGGGTTCGTATAGTGGCGGTGGACCGGCCGGGAAATGAGGATGAATATGTGATTGAACTGTCCAACTACCTGGGCTAGTAAGGAGGGTATATGGGGAAACCTTAGGCTTTACTTATTCTTTATTCTCATTACTTCCACGATGGAGGGCTTTGAGTGATATGGTGGAAACTTTTGAATGCATAACCCCTGGGGCGGTGCCAGGAGTTTTGTATGTTGCTTTTATCGTGTACTACATGGATAGGATTGATAAAGCTGACAACCTCCTCCGCCTCCACAGGCAGAATAGTCGCAGGTTTCACACCAGTTGATGGACTGACATAAACTTCGATCACTCTCTGCACCACCTTTAATGGATTTTTTTAGCGAGGTTTTGAAACTTTGCACCTGCAGTTGGTGGAGGCTTAGTTTGTCTTTCTTCATAGCTTCATATATTAATTTTAATTAATTCCATTATTATAAGAAATTTTCTTCACAATAAGCATATTGACCAATAATAAAACACCCTTTCACCGAAATACACCTATCTATCTGCCCTCACACCCTACCTATGACTAAAACCGGCAGACATAGAGGCTTCCTGCAGCTATGTGACCGCTTCTTCTGCAAATCACTCATTTATTATACAATGAATCCGTCTGCCCCATGATTTTACCAGCTATTGCTTTTTTATTGACTAAATGTCTCCTTCTGTTCAAATTACAGCGACCAAACATGAACTATGGAACCTAAATTAAGTGCGCGCAGGGATAAGGAACGCCTGATACTGATCGGAGCGACTTGCTTTCTTTTCGCTTTTCACCTTATCGGTAATGCATATTTCAGCTACGGTTACTTTCGGGATGAGCTTTACTACCTGGCTTGTGCGGAACACCCTGCCTGGGGCTATGTAGACCAGCCCCCATTGTCGATATGGATCCTTACTGTATGGAAGGTGCTATTTGGCAAAAGTCTCTTCATGATTCGGATGGTACCTGCTATAGCTATTGCGGGGGTGATCTGGTTTAACGGCAAAACCATACTGCGTATGGGGGGCAATGCGGTGGCGGTTACCATTGCTGCTTTTTGTATTATTACGGCCCCTATCTTCCTGGCTATGGGCACGTACTATAGCATGAACAGCCTAGATATGCTGTTCTGGTCTGTGGCCATATACCTGGTTTGCGGCATGGTGCAGGCATGGAGGCTTACCATGAAGCAATGGGTGGTGCTGGGTATAGTGATGGGGCTGGCACTGCTTAATAAAATCAGCTTCCTGTGGTTCGGGGCGGGGCTCGGGGTAGCTATGGTGGCCACGCCACTGCGGAAGGAACTGACTACGGCGGGACCATACGTAGCTGCGGCTATAGCACTGGTACTTTTCTCTCCGTATATATTCTGGAATATGGCTAATGGCTGGGCTCACGTGGAGTTTATGCAAAACGCCCTGCAGTACAAATACCAGGGCATTACCAGAAGCGACTTTATCAGCGAGGTGATTCTACAGGAGAATCCTCTGGCTATTCCGGTATGGGTATGCGGCCTTATCTTTTATTTCTTATACAGGCCTGGCAGAAAATACATGGCCCTGGGACTTATATTTCTTACGACCTTTTCCATTTTGCTTATAAACGGCCATAGCAAAGCAGAGTACCTGGGGGCTTCATTTCCTGTTTTGTTTGCAGGGGGAGGTATGCTGATCTCAGGAGCAGGTAAAGTAACTTACCTCAGGTGGGCACCATATGCCCAGGTTTTGCTCCTTCTTGTGTCACTGACTCTGGCCCCGATGGTAAAGCCGCTTTTGGCACCGGAAGACTATATATCTTTTAGTCAGGCACTGGGGGTAAGACCTGGAAATGCAGAAGGTAAGGAGGTAGCTGCCCTGCACCAGTTTTATGCAGACATGCACGGCTGGGAGGAGATGGCGCAGAATGTCTCGGAGGTATATAAATTGCTACCGGAGGATGAAAAAGTAAATGCGAGGGTATATGCAAATAATTACGGCGAAGCGGCTGCTCTGGAATTGTACAGTGACCGCTATCCTTTACCGCTAGTCATGGCCGGGCATAACAACTACTTCCTGTGGGGGCCGGGAGATAAGCCTCTGGAGACGGTAATAATAGTGGGAGGCGAAAGGGAGGACCACCTGCAATCTTTTGAGGTGGTGAAGGAGGCCGGCTACCACGGGGCAACCTATGCTATGCCTTATGAGAATAACCTGACGATATATGTTTGCCGCAAACCAAGGGCCGCCCTGGAGGTGCTTTGGCCGGCAGCAAAAAATTATAACTGATACGGCGGATCAGTAAGTTTAGGGATATTAAACTACCGCTAGCTCAGATGTAACTTTTTACGGGGCTGCCCAATGCTATCTAGATACAAACACTACACTCAACACGTTAATGCAATAGGCGTTTATAGCGATCTGGGTAAAGGTGCTCCAATAGAAATGTACCATTTTAACAATTTTTTCATTTTTTTCTTGCCTTCTATAGGGGGTAATGGTTAAATTATTAAAACATATCCTGTAAAAGCTAATATAATTTAAATGAGTACCAGCACAGAAAAGGACAACCCGCCCCGCCCTGTATTTGACTTCTACCTGTGGACCTGAAAGCATCCTGCCGGCCCTGTTCCCCCTAGGCTATTCCCAGTTTATAATCGAGGGAGTAGCGGTTATATTCATGCAGTGCCAGAAGTATAGCAAGGTAAAGAGAGTAAAATAGCTGGGTAGCCACGGCGCTCCAGTTTTCGATCATGCATGAGCCAAAAATCAGGGTGAGCATGATAATGGAGGCTGATGTTAAGGCCAGCCGTGAAAACAACCCCACCAGAAGTAATAAGCCAAGGGCGAGTTCGGCAAATGGTAAGGCGTAAGCAAAAGGTGTTACAAGCCACTGGGGTAAGGGTGAGCCGGAAAACTCTCCTGTCATCCACTGGCTGAAACCATCCAGCTTGGGCATCCTGATAAGGCCATGCCCTGTAAAGCTACCCCCTACTGCTAACCTGGCGAACAGGTAAGCGCTAAATTTATTGGCTGTCATATGATTGGTTTTATTTAAACAATCCGGAGGGTGCCGGATGGTTGTAAATACTTAATTGATTGTGAGTTAGGACATGCTTTGGTGTCTTCGGATTCTCCATTTTAAATAAAACAGGCTCCTGAACATACATCCATGTTAAACTTTTTCGTATATTATTTGGGGAATCATTCATTGTTTAAAACCACTTTCGGGTCACTCGGTTATTAAGATCATACTCTTTTTGAGCGGAGAAGGTACATGAAGACACAGAAATTCAACAACATTACGGTAAGGCGCTACCTGCGAAATGAAATGAGCAGGCAAGAGGAAGCTGCTTTTAAGAAAATACTTGAAGAGGATCCGCAGTTTGCCGGCAAGGTGGCATTGGATAAGCAATTGATCAAGGGAGCAACACTGGGATTACACCTGAGGGCGCCGGCCATCAAACTCCACAAGCCGGTAATAGAAAAACAGGCTCCGGCCCGGCCATATGGTATGAATAATCTGTATGTGTGGGGAGCCTTTGCAGCGGCACTTATTCTACTCGCTGCCACGGTTGTTTTATTAATGAACAGTAAGGTAGAAACAGCCACTATTTACTCTCGCCATTACCGGCCTTTTATAGACCGCAGCGCTGCATTGGAGACGAAATACCAAAAGCCGGTGGAGGCATATGAAAATGGCTTTTACGACCAGGCTGTACAGGGTATGGATAATGTACTGATCTTTGAACCAAAGGATGTAACAGCTAATTTTTATAAGGGTCTGGCACTGCTTGCCGGTGGCAATACGGAAAAGGCCATTGCGCATCTGACTACTGCGTCTGAGCTAATGCCCTTTTCAGATAGGGGGCCTGTACTATATTACCTGGGCCTGGCACACCTTAAAAACGGAGATGCCCATGCGGCACGAGAGGCCCTGGAGGGGTTAAATGCCTTTGAGAATATGTTCAGGGTGAAGTCTAATGAGATCCTGAACAGCCTGTAGCTTACTTTCCTGAAAGGGGGCTGATAATTATCCGCTTATATTTTAACCCCCTTACCTACTTTATTGCCTTTTTCCTCAAAGAGTGTGGAGGTACGTACTTTATCTAACAGCTCATTAAGGGTACCCGCTTCTTTTTCCGTAAGTACAGACAGTTCGTCGTTCCAGTTATTCATAACGGGATCGATCTTTGCCAGTAATTCCAACCCTTCGTCAGATATATGTACATCTACGGCCCGGCGGTCGGAAGGGCACTGCTTTCTTACGACGAGATTTTTTCTCTCCAGCTTGTCCACAATCCGTGATGCATTGGACATTCTGTCCAGCATACGCTCGATAATGAGGTTAATGGTGCTTGGCTTGGGGTGCTGACCTCTAAGTATCCGTAATACGTTATACTGGGCAGCCGTGAGCCCAAACTTTTTAAAAACGACAGCCTGTCGCTCGTTTAGCCAGCTAGATGTATACAGGATATTAATCACTAACTTCTGGTATTCGGATGTGAATTTCTTTTGGTGGATATCATCTTCTATTGCCATACTACTATTTATTAACCTCTCCACATATGCCTGTAAAGATTTGGTTACGTTAATCTAACGCTACTCTACCCGCAAATTGTTTAACGTCCAATTCACAAAACACCATAACGGGGAGGTAAATCAACAAAAGTCTTCGACGAAAATAAACAGAAAAATCCAAACACCAGCCACTAAGGGGCACCAAAGCAAAAAACATTCGCTTTATGAAACGAATGTTTTTGTCAAGCTAAGCTTATTCAGCGGGGAAATTAAATCAGCCGTTGCCTCCTCTATGGCCTCTTCGTTTTTCCATGCGTTTTTTCATGCGCTGATTACGCTTCTCAGCCATTTGGGTGTATTTAGCATCCTGCTCATCGTCAAGTACCGCCAGAATGTCTGAATCGGTTTTCTCTTTCAACGCCTTCATCTGTTCCTTTACAGCGGTACGGTCTACTTCGTCACTCTCTTTGATATTCTCACGAATACCTTTCATCTCCTCATGGCTATCTTCCAGAATAGAGCGGATCTCCTGCTCCTGCTGATCGGTAAGCTCCAGCTTTTCATCCAGCCGTGCGATGTGTTTTTCCATGCGCTCTTCAGGGGAGATGTCTTTACCTCTGTGCCCTCTGCGTCCGCCGTCCTGGGCCATGCCCTGCATGGTCACGAGGCTAATCATTGCGAAAATTATCAGTCCTTTTTTCATAACTTGTTTACTATTAAAATCTGTTTTTCAATTAATTATCTTAGGGTAAGGGGGTAGGTTTTCTCCCCTATTGTTACTGCGCCTAACCTGTCGCATGGCTGCCCTCCTACGGGGTCATAGTCGAGTGTCCAGCTTAATCCGTTTTCGTTTTCGTAAGCAATAATACCGTCAACAAAGGTTCTGGCGCAGCCGGCTTCTGTGTTACGGATGAGGGGTTCCTTCACGGTATAGGAGAAGGTTACCCCTCGCCTGTTGGTGCCGGATGTATTGCCTGTCACCTGGACCTTGTTATCAAATGGGTTGCGGGGGGTGTCTGCGCCCTCCACTACCTGCAGTTGCCTGTTGCTACTCCAGCTTACTGAACCGCGGGCATTGGTATAGGTGGCCTCTGTGAGGGTAATATGAAAGGCGGGTACACCTTCGGGCTCAGTAGCATTGGTAATGGTTTTGGTACCGGTGAGCAGGTTGTCATTCACGTAATAATCCTGCAGGCTTATGGTACGCGATGCGCCCGGCTCATGTCTGTAGCCGTCGTAGCTGATGACGATCGTGCCTCTTCGGTACAGCCCGTCTTTACCGAGGCAATTCTCCTCACCAAAATCAATGGTTACCTGCCGGTTTTCCTCATGGTGTGTTACGGTAGCGCATGCTGCCAGTATGCGATGCTCGCGCTGGCTCACGCTGCCGCCTTCCAGGCTTTCGGAAATAATTGCCATCTCATCTTCCACCAACTCAAAAACCGATTCCATTTCGCTCTCGCCTTCGGCCTGTACAATGGTAACGGAGACCTCAGCTCCCGGCTCTGCGGACTGGCTAAGATCATCGGACTCATCCTGGCAGGCGGTAAATCCCAGCATCAGGGTGAGGCTAAGCAGGGCGGCGGTTGTGGGTGTTCTTTTCATGTATCTATTGGTTTAATTTTCTGAATACACCCCTTAGACCTGGTATAGCCTGGCTGGTTTAATGGGGCATTTGATTTTTGTGAAAAAAATACCGGGGAGGTGGTTTACACCTTAGTTATATATGGGGAAGGATATTTTCTGAAATTTATTTTATTGAGGATTAAACCGGGGAGCCACACCGCGGTCTAAGTATCAAATACGGGTTGGCATTTGGAAGACCAGGAAATAGTAAAAAGACTGAAAAACGGTGAAGGCCGTGACCATGCTTTTCGTCTTTTGGTGGAGAAGTACCAGGAGCGGATGTATTGGCATATCCGGAAAATGGTGATAGATCATGAGGATGCTGATGACCTGGTACAGGATGTTTTTGTAAAGGTGTGGAAGGGGATAGACCGCTTCAGGGAGGATAGTAACCTGTATACATGGCTGTACAGGATAGCTACGAATGAGTGCCTTACCTTTCTGAATAAAAAAAAGAGGCGCTTTTTTCTACCGATTGGCCGTAATGAAGGGGAGCTGGAGCTAAAGCTGGAAAGTGACGCGCTTATATCGGGAGATGAAGTAAGCATGAGGCTGCAAAAAGCACTGCTGAAGTTACCGGACAAGCAAAGGCTTGTATTTAACATGCGCTACTTTGATGAGATCGCCTACGAAGATATGGCGAGGATCACTGACACCAGCGTAGGGGCGCTTAAGGCGAGTTATCACCATGCTGTAAAAAAAATTGAAGAATTTATCCGTGAACATTAAACCCTGGTGTAAAAAACCGGTCAAACAGATATGAAACCTCAGAAGAAGCATACGGAAAAGACTAAGCTTACCTTGCCGGGGCGTGATGGCCAGGCTCGGTTCCGGACACCGGAGGGCTACTTTGATTCGTTGCCCAACCGGATCATGGATAAGGTAGCTGAGGAAAAAGAAGCGGGTAAGCGGCCTGGCAAACTGGCCCCTATGTACCCGATGGTGGTGTCTGCGGCGGCGGCATCACTGCTGGCTATAGCGGTATGGTTCTGGCAGTCGGAGGGTGCTGGTACACATGCTCCGGACAGTACGGAGCTCCTGGCTCAGCTTTCTGACCAGGAAATGATAGACTACCTGAGCCAGAGTAATATGGATGTGGAGGAGATAGCTGAAACAGCACCTGAAAGCCTGCCGGAGGAAGTGGAAATATTTCCTGAGGGGGAAGAAATACCTGATGAGGTGTGGGAAGAGGAAATTATGTATGGGGACTTATATGACCTGATCTGAAAAACCTGATATGGATATGAAGAAAATAATACTGATAACCCTTATGATGATAACTGCTGGTGCGGCTTATAGCCAGCGTGGTAGCGGGGAATACAGGGAAAAACTTGAGGCGGCCCGCATTGCCATAATCACTGAAAAGCTTTCGCTGAGCCCGGAGCAGGCACAGCGGTTCTGGCCTATATTCAATGAGTTTGACGACAAGCGGAAAGGGCTGCGCAGAAACATGGCGGAAGCCCGCAGAAACCTACAGATAGGTGACTTAAGTGAAGCAGAGGCGGATAAGCTGCTGGATGAGTGGAAGGCGCACCGGATGGCTGAGGTAAAACTGGAAACTGAATATATGGAGAGGTTTCGTGAGGTGCTTTCAGCCAGGCAGGTGCTGGCTCTCATATCTGTAGAGGACGAATTAAGGAGACGTCTGCTGCGCAGACTGAACGAGCGGCGGGGTGGCTAAATGTATTTCATGAACAGACAATAAAAGGCGGTGAATGGGGCAAGGTCATTCACCGCCTTTTTTTCTGCGGGACGGGCTTTGGTCTTAATTATTGATAACTGGTCGTGGATACTTCTTAAAATCCTGTATTTTGGCGGCATGGAGTCCCGCTTAACGCTCTTTGAACTGAATCGACTGATTCGCAATACTCTTGATGCTAACCTGGAACCGGGCTACTGGGTGGTGGCTGAAATAGGTGAAATGCGTATGAACCAGCGCGGCCACTGCTATATGGAACTGGTGGAAAAGGAGGATGACCAGGTAAAGGCTAAGATCCGGGCTAATATATGGGCGTACACGTACCGTAATATCAGCGGCTGGTTTGAGGCTGTAACGGGCCAGGGGCTGGAGCCGGGCATGAAGGTGCTGGCTTTTGGGAAGGTGCAGTTTCATGAACTGTATGGTATGAGCCTGAATATTCAGGACATAGACCCTCAGTTTACGCTGGGGGAAAGGGCGCGCCGTAAGCAGGAGATACTCAAGCTGCTTAAAGAGGAAGGGGTATATGACATGAACCGGCAACTGCCGCTGCCACTGGTGCCTCAGCGGCTGGCGGTGATCAGCTCTCCTACTGCGGCCGGTTTCGGAGACTTTGTGCACCAGCTGGAAAACAACCGCAATGGCTATCACTTTGAGATTGTGCTGTTTCAGGCACTGATGCAGGGTGACAAGGCGCCTGCGGCTATAGTGAACGCGATGCACCAGATCTATGAGCAGATGGATTGCTTTGATGCGCTGATCATCATTCGCGGGGGTGGCAGCCAGGTGGACCTGGACTGCTTCGACACGTATGAGGTGGCTTCGCACGTGGCGCAGTTTCCATTGCCGGTGTTTACAGGCATAGGTCACGAGCGGGATGAGACCATCGCTGACATGGTGGCTCATACTTCCTTGAAAACGCCTACGGCGGTGGCTGAATTCCTACTGAGTGGGGCGACACGCTTTGATGACCGGCTGAACACTGCACTCAGATCACTCATACATGTAGCGGCAGGCAATCTGAGCCGGGCATCCAGGCTGACTGACCAGTTGTCGGGCCGGTTGCACATGTCTGTACAGCAACGCCTGCACAATGAATCGGTAAAGCTGGAAGTGGCAGGCAGGGACATCAGAAACCAGGCATCAAACTACCTGAACCGGGAAGAAAACCGCCTGGAGGAGATGGCAAAAGCATTGAAAAAACTACCGGAAGCCAGGCTGCGTTCTGAAAAGGACAAACTGGTATATCTGGAAAAAAGCCTGAACCTGCAGCACCCTGACCGGCTACTGGAAAAGGGCTATACCCTTACGCTGAATAAGGGAAAAATCGTAAAATCTGCGGCTGACCTGAAGCCGGGTGACACTCTGGAAACGAGGGGGCGGGATTTTGTATTATCAAGTACTTTGGATAAAATCGAAGATGGAAAAGCCTGAAGATTTGCCTTATAGCGAAGCGATAAAGGAGGTGGAGAGTATCCTGCAGCATATTGAGAACCGGGAACTGGACATAGATGACCTTTCCGGCAACGTAAACCGTGCCCTGGCGCTGATCAAGGCATGTAAGTCCAAACTCAGACATACGGAGCAGGACCTGCAAAAGGCACTGAATGACATGGATTCGGATGCGCCGGAAGAGCCGGCGGCAGATGCCTAGGCCAGGACTCACTTACCACTTCACTATAAACTTTATACCCCTGATAGCACTCATATGAGCGTATTAAAAAACATGATCACACGCTGTGCCTTATTGATGGCATGCGTAGCCCTTGCTCCCGCCTGTTCTGACTCGGATGAGGATGATGGCTCACAGGAAGCTGTAGGTGAAGAGGCTCCGGTGCCTACTCCCCCTGTAGCTGCTATACAGACGGACACGCTTGTGATGTTCGATACGGTAATTTACGATGATTATGCCTGGCTGAAGGATAAGAAGGATCCGGAGGTGATAGCTTACCTGGAGGCGGAAAATGCCTATGGTGACAGCCTGATGGCAGGTACTGAAGAGGTGCGGCAATCCCTGTATGATGAAATGCGCAGCCGTATAAAGGAAGAACAGCGCATGCCTGCGGTACGCAATGATGATTATTATTACTACACGCGGTATGAAGCGGGTAAGGAGTATGCTATCCATTGCCGTAAAAAGGACAGCATGTCCGCTGAAGAAGAGATATTGCTGGATGAGAATAAGCTTGCGGAGGGGGAGGACTACTTTCGCCTGGGCCAGTATAAGGTAAGTCCGGACCATAGTCACCTTGCGTATACGGTTGATCTTAGTGGCAATGAAATTTTTACCCTGTTCGTAAAAGACCTTCGAGACCAGACGATGCTTACGGATAGTATCCCCGGCCTGAGCTGGTCGCTGGATTGGGCTACGGATAATCAGACGCTCTTTTACAGTGTACAGGATGAGGCTAAGCGTCCTTATAAAATATTCCGTCACGGCCTGGGCACTCCTTATAGTGATGATAAGCAGGTGTACCATGAAGAAGACGAGCGTTTCTTTGTGGATGTGAGGCTGTCACGCTCGCAGCAGTACTTGCTGATCTCTTCTGAAAGCCAGGTAACCAGTGAGGTGCATCTACTCCCTGCCGATGATCCGTATACGAAGCTGAGCCTTTTTGCGCCCCGGAAGCAGGGGGTGAAATACTCCGTTATGCCGCATGATAATACGTTCTTTATCCTGACCAATGCGAATGCGGTAAACTATAAGCTAATGCAGGCAGGGGCGGGCCAAACCCGGCCGGCAAACTGGCAGGAGGTGATCGGACACCGTGAGGATATTACCCTGGAAAGCGCCCAGGTATTTAAGGACCATGTGGCGATAATAGAGCGGGAGACGGGACTGCAGCGTATTGGGATTTTACCGGTCATGAACCCGCGTGAAGCGCATTACATTCAGTTCGACGAGGAGGTTTATGCTTTATCACGAGAAGAAAACCCTGACTTCAATACGGACACACTCCGCTTCGGCTACCGCTCACTGGTGATGCCCTACACTGTTTATGACTATAGTGTAAGCGATCGCAGCCGGAAAATGGTGCACCGCGAGGAGGTTCCTAATTATAATCCGGATGCTTATGAAAGCAGACGTATCATGGCGACAGCTAAGGATGGCACGTCTATTCCTGTTTCGATGGTTTTTAAAAAAGGAACTAACCTAAAAGCGAACAACCCGCTATTGCTATATGGCTATGGCAGTTATGGCTCGGTGACCAGCCCGAGCTTTCGCGCAGACAGGGTGAGCCTGCTGGACAGGGGAATGGTATTTGCAATTGCGCACATCCGTGGCAGTGGCGATATGGGCGAAAAATGGTACCAGGCCGGTAAGCTCATGAATAAGAAGAATACCTTTACGGACTTTATAGCATGCGCGGAACACCTGGTAAATGAGGGGTATACCTCACCGGAAAAGTTGGTGGCCAATGGCCGTAGTGCCGGTGGTCTCCTTATGGGAGCCGTGGCCAATATGCGTCCTGATCTATTTAAACTGGTAATGGCAGAGGTGCCTTTCGTGGACGTTATCAATACGATGCTGGATCCTAACCTGCCGCTTACGGTGATAGAATATGAAGAGTGGGGCAATCCAAACAAACAGGCCTACTTTGAATACATGCTCTCCTACTCTCCCTATAATAATGTAAAGGAGCAGGCATATCCTAACATGCTATTTACAGGTGGGCTGAATGACCCGCGTGTAGGGTACTGGGAACCGGCCAAGATGGCGGCTGCAGTACGTGAAGCTAATACGGGGAACAATACCATAATGCTGCGTACGAATATGGGCTCGGGCCACTTTGGGGCTTCCGGCAGGTTCAGTTACCTGGAGGAAGTAGCTTTTAAATATGCCTTTATGTTCAAGTTACTCGGTATTGAGGCGGACCCTGGGGCAGGAAGTGATGACACAATGGCGCGGGCGGGGGATACCAAGTAGACCCGGTAATGGCTCAGGCGGAGTCCTTTAGAGAACTCTGATACCGATCGGCAGGCTTGGAGGGAGCTGATGAAAGCTCTTTCCGGGCCTCTTCGACCAGAATCCCCTGGAAAATCACCCGTATTATCTGATCAAAAATGGCACCGGCCCTGTCAGGGAAAGCATCCCGGATGGGGGCCGGTAATTGCTTTAAAAAGGCTGGGTCCAGCAGGTATTCTATGGCGCAGGAATACAACGCAATGACAACGGGGCGCTCAATGTCTTTGCGTACATAGCCTTGCCTGACCCCTTCTGCTATAAGCCGGTCAAAACGGTCAAAGGCTGCGGTACGCTTATAGTCCTCCAGACGCTCCCACATAGCCGGGAGGTGGACTTTAATATCGTGAACCAGCACATTGCTTATGTGGTTCATGGCTTGGCCCAGGTAGCTCAGAAAGGACTTAAGCTTTTCGGTGAAGGGCAGTGACTCATCTGCAAGGATTTCTTCTATTCTGCCGGAAACGATACTTTCAAAATCAGATAAAATGGCCTCAAGTAATTCCTTTTTGCTTGAATAAAACTGGTAAAGAGTCTTTTTGCTCATGCCGAGCGAACGCGCAATGTCATTCATTGTGACAGAGGTGAACCCTCTTTGGTAAAAGAGGGAACGGGCTGCCTCTTTTATTTGCCCCTTCCGTTTGTCTGTAGTGGCCATTTTTAAATGTTCAACCTATTTAATTAATCGTTTAAAAAACGGTCATTCAACTATAACTTTTTAGCCAAAAAACTATCCAGAAACAGTTATTTATAACACATTAATAACTAATTCAACTTCGAAAATACAACAAAACACCATTTCGGCACACTATTGTTCTTAACATACAAGTTTTCCCAAAATAGATCACATTGCTGTACGTCTTACTGTAACCTCTCACCGCTCCCGCACTACTTGTTTCAGTTGCCACTTTGCTTAAATTTGTGACCATAAGCGACACTATATGACCCAGGAAGAGGCGAAAAATAAAATCGGTTCACTAACGGCAGAGATAAACCGGCATAATCACCTTTATTACATGGAAAACAAGTCGGAAATATCCGACTTCGAGTTTGATCGCCTGATGAAGGAGCTGCAGGATCTGGAAGCAGAATTTCCGGACCTTGCGACGCCTGACTCTCCTACCCAACGTGTCGGCGGTACCATCACTAAAGAGTTTGAGACGGTGACGCATGCTTTTCCCATGCTCTCTCTCGGTAACACTTATAACCCGGAGGAACTTGAAGAGTTTGACAAGCGGGTAGCCAAACAACTTGAAGATGAGCCTTATACATACTTCTGTGAGCTTAAGTTTGATGGGGTCGCCATAAGCCTCACTTACGAAAACGGGGTACTGACCAGGGCTGCTACCCGCGGCGATGGTACGCGTGGGGATGATATCACCGCTAACGCCAAAACCATTCGTACGCTGCCACTGAGTGTGGACAAAAGTAAGGCCCCGGCCCGGTTTGAGGTAAGGGGTGAGGTGTACATGTCGAGGGAGGTGTTTAACAGGATTAATCGCGAAAAAGAGGAAAATGGAGAGGCCTTACTGGCTAACCCGCGCAACACGGCTTCCGGAACGCTCAAGATGCAGGACAGCAGCATTGTTGCAAAACGCCACCTGGACTGCTATATATACAGTATGGTAGGCGATGACCTGCCGGTTGAGACCCATGAGGAAGCAATTAAACTATTGGAAGAGCTCAATTTCAAGGTTTCACCGACCTATCGTAAATGCGGGAGCCTGAAGGAAATAGAAAAATATATCAGCGACTGGGAAGAGGAACGTCATAATCTGCCCCTGGACACGGACGGCATTGTGATCAAAGTAAACTCGCTGGCCCAACAGCGTGAACTAGGCAGTACTGCAAAAAGTCCCCGGTGGGCGATCGCTTATAAATACCAGGCAGAGGGCGCGCAGACTACACTGAAAGAAGTTACTTACCAGGTAGGCCGTACGGGGGCTGTTACCCCGGTGGCTAACCTGGAACCGGTATTGCTTGCGGGCACTACTGTAAAGAGGGCTTCTCTTTACAATGCTAATGAAATAGAACGCCTGGATCTGCGCATAGGTGACACAGTATCAGTGGAAAAGGGCGGGGAGATCATCCCTAAAGTAACGGCGGTAGACCCTACGAAACGAGAGGCTAACAGCCAGCCGGTAAACTACCCGGATAAATGCCCTGAGTGTGAGACGCCTCTGGTACGCAAGGAAGGAGAAGCTGTACATTATTGCCCTAACACGAAAGGGTGTCCCCCGCAGATTAAAGGCCGTATCGAACACTTTATTCAGCGCAGGGCCATGGATATTAATAGCATCGGCAGCCGTACGATTGCCATGCTATATGAAAAGGGTCTGGTAAAAAGCCCCGCAGACCTGTATTCGCTGAGCTACGATGACGTTTATGAGTTGGAAGGCTTCAAAGATCAGTCTACGAAAAACCTGCTGGAGGGTATAGAGGCTTCTAAGGCGCAGCCTTTCCGTAATGTACTTTTCGCCCTGGGCATTCGTTATGTGGGGCGAACGGTGGCTGAAAAGCTGGCGGCGCATTTCAAAACGCTGGAAAACCTGAAGCAGGCAAGCTATGAAGATCTGGTGGGTGTACACGAGATCGGCGAAAGGATAGCTGAAAGTGTAATGGAGTTCTTTACTGACGAAGAATGGCTGGAGGAGGTACAGCGCCTGCAGGAGGCGGGTCTCCGGTTTGAAGAGGAGGAAGAAGAGCAGCAGGAACAGGCATCTGATAGCCTGGCAGGCAAGACACTGGTGGTGTCCGGGGTGTTTACGGCCTTTAGCCGGGATGAGCTAAAAGATATTATCCGTAAACATGGGGGAAAAGTGGCTGGTTCGGTATCGGGTAAGACTGACTACCTGGTAGCGGGTGAGAATATGGGGCCCTCTAAGCTGGACAAGGCACGTTCGCTTAACGTCAATATTATTTCCGAAAAGGACTTTATCGAATTACTGGACCTGACTATTTAACTTGACTACTGCATTTCTCAGATACCGCATCAAACAGCTTCGTAAGTCGCGTAAGCCCTTACCCTCTAAGTCGTACTCAGACGCTCAAAGTGTAGGGATAGTATTCACTGTCAAGGGCATGGAGCGCCATAACGCAGTAAAGCAGTTTATCAGTGAACTAAAGGAAGACGGAAAAAAGGTCGAGGTAATGACCTTCCTTCCTGAGAGCACGGAAAACCACGAGTTTTTATTTGACTATTTTACAAAAAAGGATATATCTATAACCGGGAGGGTCAAATCACAGGAATTAAAGGATTTTATGGATAAGCCATTTGATTTTTTGATCTGTGTGGACCCTGACCCTAATGAATATCTGCTATTTTTACTAGCGGGGTCACCGGCTGCATGCCGGGTAGGACGCTATACGGAAAATCAGCAGCCATATTTTGAGCTAATGACAGCTGCGGAGGAAACACCCTCTGCGGCAGACTTTATGCGCCAGCTTATTAACCTCATTAAAAACCTTAAAAACCAATGAGCAGAAAGTTCAGCGGAGCGGGTGTAGCCCTGGTTACTCCATTTGACCAGGAGATGAAACCTGACTATACGGCATATGAAAAGCTTCTTACCCACGTCTCGAGAGAGAATGGGGTAGACTACCTGGTAGTCCAGGGCACCACGGGCGAATCTGTCACTACTACAGCGGCAGAGCAAGCCTCATTACTTAGGTTCACCATAGAGCACAACCCTCGCAAACTGCCGGTTGTATATGGACTTGGAGGTAATAATACGGAGGCTGTGCTGGACACGCTCCGCCAGGCAGACCTTGAAGGTGTGGACGCTATACTATCTGTAAGTCCGGCATATAACAAGCCGCACCAGGAGGGGATAGTAAGGCACTATACGACTATTGCTGACGCCAGCCCGGTCCCTGTCATATTATATAATGTGCCAGGCCGGACGGCTTCTAACGTAAGGGCAGAAACCACGCTGAGACTGGCAGAGCATCCAAATATCATAGCCACTAAAGAGGCTTCAGGCTCACTGGAGCAGGCTATGGAGATCAGCCGCCATAAACCAAAGGACTTCTATTTACTATCCGGTGATGATATGCTAACGGTGCCTATGATGTCTGTAGGGGCAGAGGGGGTAATCTCAGTGCTGGCAAATGGCTTTCCGGACCTGATTCATGATATGGTGCACGCTGCTCTGAAAGGGGATTTCAAAAAGGCCTCTGAGGTAGCCTTCCGCCTGATTGACATGAACTCGCTTATATATGAAGAGAGTAACCCGGTAGGAATAAAGGCTGTGCTGGCAGCAAAAGGAGTATGTGACGCACGGGTACGTATGCCATTACTCCCTGTGAGTGAAGACCTTAACAAGCGAATACTACAGGTACTTGATAAGATGTAATTAGGTATAATACTATAAAAAGAAAGGCTGACCGTATTACACGATCAGCCTTTTTATCTTTATAAGAGACTCGAATTATGATTCGTTGTTCTTGATGTCCTGAACCTCAACACGGATTTCCTGAGCGAGGTTTTTCAGCTCCTGCATGCCCTTTCTAACGCGGGTACCGGCAGCCTGATTTCCTTTTTCGTAGAACTTATGGAAATCACCTTCTAAGGACATTACCAAGTCTCTGATTTGGTCAAATCTATTCATACCTAATAGTTTTGAAGTTATTGATTATTTGTTTAATTCGAACCGGGAACAATATAAGTAAAATGTTCAGAAATCAACAAATTAAAGCTGATTTTAGCACATTTTTTTACTCAGCAAAGGCAGCCGCCAGCTCTCCTTTTCTATAGACTCCGTCGTTCAATTTGTCCTGTACGGACTCAAAAGCGCGGATGGTTTCGTCTACATCTTCCATGCTGTGAGCGGCTGTAGGTATAAGGCGTAACATAATAACATCCTTAGGTACTACAGGGTATATAACAACTGAACAGAAAATATTATAATTTTCTCTCAGGTCATAGCTTAAAGCGGCAGCTTCTCCAACCCCACCGGAAAGCATAACAGGTGTTACCGGAGACTGGGTGGTACCGATATTGAAGCCTTTCTCTCTGAGGCCGTTCTGCAGACCGTTCACCACTTTCCAGAGATTTTCCTTCAATTCCGGCATGCTGCGCAGCATTTCCAGACGCTTGATACCACCAATAACTAATGGCATGGGAAGGGACTTGGCAAAGATCTGAGACCTGGTATTATATCGAAGGAACTTAATCACATCCTTATCACCGGCAGCAAAAGCACCGATGCTGGCCATGGCCTTGGCAAAAGTAGAGAAGTACACGTCGATACCGTCCTGTACACCCTGCTCCTCGCCGGTACCTGCGCCGGTGGCGCCCATGGTACCAAATCCGTGAGCATCATCTACCAGCAGGCGGAATTCATACTTCTCCTTAAGGGCCACAATATCCTTAAGGTTACCCATATTACCGGACATACCGAATACACCTTCGGTAATAACCAGTATACCACCACCATTCTCATTGGCAAGGCGGGTAGCACGCTTAAGCTGCTTCTCAAGGTTTTCGATATCATTATGAGGATATACGAAACGCTTGCCAAGGTGCATTCTGAGTCCATCGATAATACATGCGTGACTCTCTGCGTCGTAAACGATCACATCCTTACGGTCAACCAGCGCATCGATAATAGACATAATGCCCTGGTAACCGAAGTTCAGCAGCATGCAGTCCTCCTTCTGAACGAAGTCAGCAAGCTGGCCTTCAAGTTCTTCGTGGTACTTTGTATTACCGGACATCATACGGGCACCCATGGGGTATCCAAGCCCCCACTCTGCCGACGCATCGGCATCCACCTTACGGATATCAGGGTGATTAGCCAGTCCGAGGTAGTTATTTAAGCTCCAGGTAAGTACTTCTTTCCCTCTGAATTTCATTCTGGGAGCGATATCACCTTCCAGTTTAGGAAACATGAAGTACCCCTCGCTAACGTCGGAATGCTTGCCCAATGGCCCTCTGTCCGATTTAATTTTGTCGAATAAGTCCACTAATAATTATGTTTTCGTTATTACAACATTACAGTAGCCTGCAAAAAAGCACACAAATGTAACACTATTAGCAGTATCACCAAAGGACGCTTATAAAATGCACGGTCTGTTTAGAAAATAATAATTAATTAATTAGCATTGTAAGGCCGTTTTTCATCGCAAAAGTTCCTCACTGATGGCAAAAATTAACAAATTACTTATCGCCAACCGTGGAGAGATCGCTCTTCGCATCATCCGTTCTGCCCGTGAAATGGGTATATCGACCGTAGCTGTATACAGCGAAGCTGACCGTAATGCCCTGCATGTCAGGGCGGCAGATGAAGCAGTCTGCATAGGTCCTGCGGCTTCTTCCGCCTCTTACCTCAAAGGGGAGGTAATCATTGAAGAGGCTAAAAAACTGGGGGTAGAGGCTATTCACCCTGGCTACGGGTTTCTTTCTGAAAATGCAGACTTTGCACGCCAGGTAACCGAGTCGGGGTTGATTTTTGTAGGCCCCTCGCCGGAAGCAATAGAGGTGATGGGCAGCAAACTGGCAGCTAAAGCGGCTGTATCTAAATATGACATTCCGCTGGTACCGGGTACGGATAAAGCCATAGAGGACCCGGCGGAGGCTAAGAAAATCGCCGCTGAAACGGGTTACCCGATTCTGATCAAGGCCAGTGCCGGTGGGGGTGGCAAGGGTATGCGTATTGTGCAGGCCGAGGAGGAACTGGAAGAGCAGATGCAGCGGGCTGTGAGTGAAGCAGTATCTGCTTTTGGCGACGGAGCCGTATTTATAGAAAAGTTTATTACCAGCCCTCGCCACATCGAAATACAGGTACTCGGGGATACGCAGGGCAATATTGTCCACCTTTTTGAAAGAGAGTGCAGTATACAAAGGCGTCACCAGAAGGTGATAGAGGAGGCTCCCTCGTATATCCTGACGCCGGAGGTACGGCAGGCTATGGGTGAGGCAGCCGTAGGTGTGGCAAAAGCGTGTAACTACTATGGGGCAGGTACGGTAGAGTTTATCGTGGATGATGAGCTGAACTTCTACTTCCTGGAGATGAACACGCGCCTGCAGGTGGAGCATCCGGTAACTGAACTGATCACAGGGGTTGACCTGGTAAAGGAGCAACTGATGATTGCGATGGGCAATCCTTTGAGCTTTAAGCAGGAAGACCTGAGTATTAACGGCCACTCGCTGGAGGTACGTGTGTATGCGGAAGACCCTACTAATAACTTCCTCCCGGACATAGGTAAGCTACAGACTTACCAGCGGCCCCAGGGCCCCGGTGTACGGGTGGATGACGGCTTTGAGCAGGGCATGGATATTCCTATCCACTATGACCCTATGATTGCCAAGCTGATCGTACATGGCAAGGACCGTAGGGAAGCTATAGACAGGATGATACGCGCTATTGAGGAATATCGTATCACGGGTATAGAGACGACCCTGTCATTCTGTAAATTTGTGCTGAAGCATGATGCATTTGTATCGGGAAAATTTAACACCAAATTTGTAGACCAGCATTTTAAGCCTGAATACCTTGATGAGCCCCCCTCGGAAGATGTGCTTGAACTGGCAGCGGCCCTGGCTGCACGGGCGTGGCGTAAGAAAAACGAAATGGCCGGGGGGAAGGCTCCGGATCAGGCTACGACGGGCAGAGCCAGCGCCTGGAAACTTCGCGGAAGATAAAAGCTAAATCACCAGATGGCAGAAATCAGACCTTTCAGGGCCTGGCGGTATAACCGTGAGCTGGCTCCGAAAATAGACAGCCTTACCTCTCCCCTGTTCGATGTGGTATCGCCCAGGCAAAGGGAGGCACTCTACCAGACCCCGTATAACAGCATTAATATTTCGGTACCGAGGGGTGAGCAGCCTGCACAGCACGCCAAAGAGCTACTGGCTGATTGGAAAGAAAAAGGGGTAATCGTGCAGGATGACCTTCCGGCAATCTATGTTTATTACCAGTACTTTTCCCTTGCCGGCAGTACCAAAGAATATTGTCGTAAGGGGTTTGTTGTGATGATCAAGGCTTATGACTGGCCTGAAAAGGTCATCTTACGGCATGAAAACACTATCCCTCATGCAGTAAATGACCGGATAGATCTGCTGAAAGCGACAGAAATGCATGCCAGCCCTACCCACGGGCTTTACAGTGACGATAGCTTTGAGCTGGAGCGGTATATGGATGAGAGTATGCGACACCCGATTTATGAGTCAGAAGACTACCAGGGGGTGCGTGATGTACTTAGCATTATTCATGATGCCAAGGTGATCAAGCGCTTTGTGGAGAAGCTGGAAAGAAAACAGGTGATCCTTGCGGACGGACACCACCGGTATGAAAGCTCGCTCATCTACCGCAAGGAAATGATGGCAAAAAATCCGGATCACACGGGGGAGGAGTCTTATAACTACCATATGATGTACCTGACTAATATGGAGTCTGATGACCTACGCATTTTATCCACGCACCGTCTGCTTCAAAATCTTGAAAACTTCAGCGAAGAGGCCTTCATGAAGGCAGTGGAGCCATATTTCATCATCAAGAACATCAATAACCCGTCAGATATCCACGAGATTATTCTGGGAAAAAAATGGGCTTTCGGCCTTCTGTTCAAAGAAAATACCTATAAGATTCGGCTGAAGCCGGAGGTGTTTGATCAGTTGAACTGGAATTTTCCGGAGGTGGTGAAGGAACTGGACCTGACGGTACTACATTATTTTGTACTGGAAAAGGCGCTGGGGATCCCGGGTCATAAGCAACGTGCAAGCCGTAATATCATTTTTGAGCGCAACTTCAGCGAGTGCCTGCGAAGTGTACTGGGGGGCGAGTCTCAGTGCGCTATTATCACCCAGGATATTAGCATGGAAGAGGTTAAAAAAGTGTGTTTCAGCGGCTATACGATGCCACAAAAGTCTACTTATTTTTACCCTAAAGTAATCAGCGGATTTATTTATGGCTCGATCAAACCTGAAGAATTTGTCCCTAAAGCTCATTCTCTCTTCTAAATCGCCCCGGCGACAATACATCCTTAAAGAGGCTGGATTTGATTTTACTACCCGGGTGAGGGAGGTAGAAGAGATTTACCCTGACGACATGGATGTATGGAAGGTAGCCTCTTACCTGAGTGAGCTAAAGGCATCTGCTCATAAAGACCTTGCGGATGACGAAGTGCTACTCACCTCGGATACAGTAGTGATACTAGATGACACCTTGCTGGGCAAACCGGTAAATGAAGAAGATGCCATGCAGATGCTGCGAAATATGAGTGGTAAGCACCATACGGTAGTCACTGCGGTGTGCCTGAAAACCAGCAAAGGAAGCTTTACATTCGATGACCGGGCAGATGTATATTTTCGCCCTTTATCGGAGGAGTTTATTCGGGACTACGTAGCAACGGGTGAGCCTATGGATAAGGCAGGTTCTTATGGCGTACAGGACCGCTTCGGTATGCTGGGAATAGACAGGATCAACGGCTCTTACTTTACGATAATGGGCTTGCCTGTGCATAAGGTGTATGAACACCTCTCCTACCTGGCGAATAACGGCCGGCTGCCTCAATAGATTACCCACCATGCGCCACCTCATTGGCCTTATTAAAAAACACTACCAGGAAGATTTTCACTGGCCCTCATCACTTATTGTATTTATTTTCCTGGTAGCCGCGATTGTTATAAACAGTTACCTGGATATAGAGGATTACTACATTGACAAGGTATGGGCGGGGCACCCTATTCGTGTCCTTTGGTTCTTCCTGCTGTTTAGTGTTCCGTATTATCTAAGCTGCTGGGTACTCCACGCATATGGCCTTACGGGCAACGCTTTTCTATCCAGGGGTTTCTATGCCCGCAGTGTGTTTATCCTGATATGCATGGCTTTTGACTCTTCTTTTAGCTGGCACTGGGAATGGATCCGAAGTACGTTCGATATGGGGTATGCCTACTGGTTGCTAAGGTGCAGTAATAATCTCCTTACCCTTTTCACTATTTTTCTTCCGCTGGGGATTTACTATTATCTGGCTAAGGAGCGTACTGGCTTTTACGGACTAGGCAACAGGAATATACACTGGCAAGGTTACCTGGTCCTGCTTGCGTGCGTGGCACCGCTGGTAGCAGGGGCCTCTTTTACGGAGGGTTTTCAGGATGCTTACCCGCGGTATACTCCTTACTATACTTCGGACCTCCCGGGATGGATTAAGGTGGTGGTGTATGAGCTTACCTATGGGCTTAGCTTTATCTCAGTAGAGCTTATTTTCAGGGGCTTCCTGGTCATTGGCATGCTGAGAATCCTTGGACCACAGGCGATCTTACCCATGGCGGCCCTGTACTGTGTCTATCACTTCGGTAAGCCCCCCATGGAGGCTTTCAGTTCTATTTTCGGGGGGTATTTACTGGGGATACTTGCCTATTACAGCCGTTCCATCATCGGAGGCATCCTGCTTCATGTAGGACTGGCCTGGATGATGGAACTGGCTGCATGGCTGCAGAGGCAGTAGGGGGAATTATTCCTGCTCTTCTTCTTCTTTCTCGCTGCCGCCAGTTTTGCGGCGGCTCCTGCGGCTGGTAGTCTCTTCGCGTTCTTTTACGCTTATGCGGTCTCCGTCTTCCAGCTCTTTACTTACTGCCAGGAAAGGCCCGCTAACTACTTCCTGACCTTCGCTTAGCCCTTCGGTAACCTCAATATTGTCAAAGTCACTAATGCCAGTCTTTACGATTTTAAGGTCAGCCATTCCACCCTCAGCAATAAACACGACTTCTTCTACTTCTCCTTTACTTTTGCTTTCACGGTATGCGGCTACAACTTCGCCATCTTCCAGGGTGCGGGTAGCCACTGCTGACAAAGGGACTGCCAGCACGTTACGCTTGACATCTGTTACGATATCCACGCTGGCCGTCATGCCGGGTCTGAAAGGGGCGTCTGTATTTCCTTCGGCTACAAGGTCTTTATAACTATCATTAAGGATGCGCACCTTCACTTCAAATTCGGTAACGGCCTCGTCGGTTGCTTTCTGATTAGCCGTATTCGCGATGGCAGTCACTACGCCTCTGAACTGCTTATCAGCAAAGCTGTAACTATCGACATCGATCTCAGCAGTGTCACCCACACCTACTTTGATGATATCATTTTCGTTGACATCTACGCGCACTTCCATTCGGCTCAGGTCGGCGATACGGAGCATTTCGGTACCCTGCATCTGGCTGGTACCTACCACGCGCTCTCCCTTCTCTACGTTCAGTAGTGATACGATACCGGTAACGGGGGCGTACACGCTGGTAAGGCTAAGGTTTTCTTTTGCCTCAGAGACATTGGCGAGGGCTGTTTTAACCATATAGTTTGCAGCCAATACATTTTGCTTGGCTCCCTCAAGATCCTGATCGGCCACCAGATAGTTAGTCTTGGCCTGTTCAAAATCACTGTCGCTTATCACTGAATCTTCGTAAAGCGCCTGCTGGCGGTCGAACTCAGACTTAGCTCTGAGCTTCTGGGCTTCGGCGCGTGACAGTCGTGCCTGAGCTTCTGCAAGCGATGCACGCTGCTGATTCAGGGAAGCCTCGGCCCTCGCAAGGGCGGTCTGGAAGTTATCGGGTCGAATACGGATGAGCAGGTCACCTTGTCTCACGCTGTCTCCCTCCTCCACATTCAATTCGATGATCTCACCGGGTACATCAGGGCTGATCTTTACCTCTGTTTCCGGCTGTATGGTGCCGGACGCAGTCACTTTCTGAATGATCGTGGTACGCCGTACTTCTGCCAGCTCAACCTCTCTTGCATTAGGCTGACCAATCCACCCCTGGCGCTTAGCCACCATAAGTACTATCACCAGAAACACGATAAGTGCTCCGATGATATACCATTTTTTATTCGATTTTTTACGTTTAGCAGTAGCCATTCATGTTTGTTTAGCGTGAGATAAATCAGTCTAGGGTAATAGGCTGGCCCTGGTAGAATTCCAGTATTTTCTTCTTAAAAATGTATTCGAATCTGGCACGAAGCAGTTCGGAACGAGCCCGGAACAGGTTATTGCTAGCCAGTTGATAGTCGACAAAATTCAGTGCACCAACATTGTACTGCTTTTCAGTAGCGCGAAAGGCTTCTTCAAGTGACTCTACCTGCTGCTGGCTTGCCTCAAAGGACTCGCTGGACGTTACCACATCGGTATAGGCCGTCTCTATGCTCTGCCTCAGGTCCTGACGTACCTGCAGTGCCTGCAGCTCTGCCCTTCTCTGGTTAATGGACGCACGCTGGACATTATTTCTGGTTCTGAAGCCGTTAAGTATCGGGATATTGAGACTGATGAACGCACTCTGAGAGAAGTTTTCATCAAACTGTTGCCATACGCCAATGCCACTTTCAATATTTCTTTCAAAATCTAAACCTTCTATCACTACCAGCTCAGACTGATCAGAGGCAAGATACCCAACAGTATCAACCACCATTATGGGGTCCCCTATCAGGGTGCGGGATTCTCCAAGGCTGGAATAATTAGTCCGTAGTGAACCGCCCAGGCTGAGGGTAGGGTAATATTCTCCCCGAGCTGACTCCACACTGTATTCGCTACTTTCCACCGACTTGTCAGCACTTTCTATTTGAGGCAGTACCTGTTCGGCATTCTGATAAATCTCATCGGAAGACTGCTCCAGCACATCGAGGGTGGCCACATCCAGGTCAGGGCTCTCTACCTCTATTTCTTCTTCGGCCGGAAGCCTAAGTAGTTGCTTCAGGTTAAGCTTGGCAATAGCGAGGCTATTTTCTGCCTGGATCAGGTCACGGCGGTTGCTCGCGAGCTGGGCCTGAAATTCCAGCAGGTTGCTGGCAGGAAGCACCCCTGCATCCACTAACCGCCTGGTACGGTCTACCTGCTCTGAGGTAGTCTCCAGTTGGCTCTCGGCGATCCTGATTTGTTCTTTGGCAAACAGTACATTCAGGTACTGGTTGGCCACCGACAAGGTAATGTTATTAGATATCGCCTTTAGTTGTGCCTGGGAAGCAAGGACATTGGCCTCATTGGATTTTATATTATTCCTGAGGCTAAACCCGTTAAAAAGCAATAGATTTCCGCTTACACTCCCTGAGGCAAACTTAATCTCCGTATTCACAAAGTCGTTGGTGGTCGGGTCAATGGACCTACCCCAGTTGAAACCAGCCTGCGTGTTGGCATTGAAGGTTGGCAACTGGTTATGTCTGGCCTGATTGAGATTTATCTCGCTTTGCTGAACATCCAGGCGAGCCTGCTCCACGGTCAGGTTATTACTTACTGCATGCTGGATAGCCTCTTCCAGGGACCACACCTCTGCCTCCTGTGCTGTGGCCCCAAAGGACAGCAGCAAACCGGCGAGGGCTCCCAGGTACTTTTTCCTGTTATTCATAGTTCATTATTGGTCGATGTTCGGGATGTAGCGTACGTGCTTCACCCACTTCAGTTGTTCTAAATATTGTAAGGTTATCTCCCTTACACCAGAATCCATTTCCAGTACCAGGCAGGCCAGATCATTTTTGCCCTTACGTGATACGGTCATGGTAGCTATATTGCAATCGTCATTAGACAGAATATTCGCGATAAAAGCAATACTGCCTTTCACATCCTTTGCCATGATGATCATGGTATGAAGGCTGGCGCTGAAGCCTGACGAGAACCCATCTACTTCTCTAATGTTGATGACTCCGCCTCCGAGGCTTTCGCCAATTACATCCATGGTGCGGGAAGACTCACCGGTAAGCCTGAGCTTAACGGTATTAGGGTGATAGACGGCTGCGCTGCCTATGGAGCGAAAGGAATATTCAAGTCCTCGCTCTTCGGCATAATCCATGGCGTTTTTAATGCGCTTATCGTCAGTATGAAAGTCCAGTAAACCGGCAATAACCGCCCTGTCGCTACCGTGTCCTTCATAGGTCCTGGCGAACGAATTATAAAAGGTGATCTCTGCTTTCACAGGCTTCTCTCCCAGCACTCTGATAGCGGTACGGGCTATTCTGACCACGCCTGCGGTGTGGCTGCTGGAAGGTCCGATCATCACAGGACCGATCATGTCAAATATGCTGCTTCGTTCTGCCATAATGTATTACTGTTCCGATATTCGTTAATTTGGCTGAGCGAAATAATATAATTCTTTACAAGTGGCGAAATAGCTTTATGAAAATACTTTTTGACGGCAGTGTTTATGAAGAGGAGAATCGACTAGTAGGGATAGATGACCGGGGGTTGCAATATGGAGATGGACTATTTGAAACGATGTATTGGAACGGTGAGGCCGTAAGAAACCTTGACCTACACCTCAAAAGACTGAAAAAGGGGACTGAAATACTAGGCCTGGAAGTAAATGAAGTATTAGAACCAGGAGCGCAGGAGAAAAAGATAACATCGCTGATCGAAGAAAATAAGCTGAGCGGTAAACTGCGTATCAAATGGATGATATGGCGCAGGCCGGGAGGGCTTTATCTGCCGCAAACCGAAAGCTTTCATGAGCTGATAAAAGTGATGCCCTATTCGCCGGGGCCGGCCATGGTCAGATCGGCTGATTTTGCTGATAGCATTCACCTGAGTTATAGCCAGATCAGTCCACTAAAGACCATAAGTGCCCTACCCTACGTGATGGCCGCCAGGGAATGCCGTGAAAGGGGCCTGGATGACCTGATATTATTATCTGATAGGGGAAAGGTGGCAGAATGCCTGTATGCTAACTTATTCTGGGGGTCAGGAAAAGAGCTTTATACCCCCTCCCTGCAAACAGGGTGTATTGAGGGAGTACGAAGAAAAGAACTGATGAATATTCTGCCTGACCTCGGATACTCCATAGAGGAAGCGGAAAGCCACCCGGAGAAGCTCCTGATGGCCTCGTATGCTTTCAGAACCAATGCGAATGCTATTGTGCCAATACATCGTATAGCAGATCGTATTTACGCCTCTGTACCGCAGGATATATTGTTTGTTGATAGGGACTAAACAGCCACTGCGGCACGTATGTGGGGGTGCGGGTTATAATCTTTGAGGGTAAAATCCTCGTACGTAAAATCGAAAATATCTTTTACCTCCGGGTTGATTTCCATAACAGGCATGGGCCGCGGATCACGGGAGAGTTGTAGTCTTGCCTGCTCCAGGTGATTGGTATACAGGTGGGCATCGCCAAAGGTATGGATAAACTCTCCCGGCTGCAGATCACAAACCTGGGCAACCATCAGGGTAAGCAGGGCGTAACTTGCAATGTTGAAGGGTACGCCAAGGAATACGTCGGCGCTTCGCTGGTATAGCTGACAGCTGAGCTTACCATCGGCAACATAGAACTGGAAGAGGGTATGGCAGGGAGGCAGCGCCATGTGGTCAACATCTGCCACATTCCATGCACTGATAATGTGCCTGCGGCTGTCGGGGTTTTGCTTTATCTGACGGATGAGGTTAGCTAACTGATCGATAGTACCGCCCTTACCATCCGGCCAGCTTCTCCACTGGTAGCCATATACAGGACCTAAATCACCGCTTTCGTCAGCCCATTCATCCCAGATAGACACCTTATTATCATTCAGGTATTTGATGTTTGTATCTCCTTTAATGAACCATAGGAGTTCATGAATGATGGACCGGAGGTGGACCTTTTTGGTGGTCACCAGGGGAAAGCCCTCCTGCAGATCAAAACGGATCTGGCGGCCGAATACACTTATGGTACCGGTGCCCGTACGGTCTTCTTTGCGGGTGCCGTAGTCTAGGATATGCTGCATCAAATCCAGGTACTGACGCATAGGTTTCTGTTTGCTTTGTGTGGAAATAGAGAAAATCTGAAAACCTCGGTATATATCCGGGGTTTCGTAGATTTACAAATTAAGTTAAAAAAAATATCTTCTGAACTGATCTGACAGCATGCCGAAAAAATATGCCCTGCCACTGCTCATCGTTATATTGCTTATTTCCGCCTGGCAGGCCGGCAATATCCGCTCTCTGAAGTTCGACTATAATTTTGAGAATTTTTTGCCTGTAGGTGATGAGGACCTTAGCTACTACCGCTATTTCCGTGAGAACTTTGAGTCTGATAACGACTATCTTCTTGTTGGTATTACATCGGATCACTCCGTAACGGACCCGGATTTTATAAATAAGTTGAACGGACTGACAAAGCGGCTCAATAATCTCGCCGCCGTAAACTCTGTCGTGTCTCCCACCCGGCAAGGTGAGCGCCGTGTGCTTGCAGACGGCAACGTGATCTCTTTACCCTGGCTGAATGAGGGGGGTGCGGGTGACAGCCTCCGAATAATGAATAATCGCCCGCTAACATGGCCGGTAATTGATGATGACCTAAAAAGGATCAGTTTGTTGGTCAACCTGGAGCCGGTCTCCGAGAAAAAAGCCTCTGACCTGATCGTGGATTCTGTATACCAGGCAATCTACTCAGCAGGCTTTAAGGGTGAACGTGTGGCGGTGGCGGGTAAGGCCAGAGCGCAAAAACATTACGTAAACCTTATGCAGGAGGAGTTGCCCACTCTGCTGGGGCTCTCTGTATTGGTGGTACTTGCGCTGTTGTATATGTTTTATAGAAGCCTATGGTGGACCTCTCTCCCTCTGGCTACGGTTGGGCTTACTGTATTATGGGCAATAGGATTCATGGCAGTGGCCGGCATACCGGTAGATATTATGATGGTGGCTTTACCCAGCATTATTTTCGTGGTGGCTACTTCGGACGTAATACATCTGCTAACGCGTTACCTGGAAGAGCTGCGGAGGGGGCTATCTGCTATTATGGCTATGAAACTTGCCTTTCGTGAAGTGGGGCTGGCTACCTTTCTGACCTCCATAACCACAGCAGCAGGTTTTTTCACCCTTTTGACGGCTTCTATCCGGCCCATCAGGTCATTTGGGGTAGTGGTGGGTACGGGCGTGTTTCTTGCCTTCGTTATCACCTTTACCTTTCTGCCGGCCCTCCTGACCCTGTTACCTAAACCCTCGATTACGAAAGTAATGCGCTCCGGTGAAAAATGGGAGCACTTGCTGCATCGGCTGCTCGACTGGTCGCTGTCGCATCGGAAAGTGGTCATTGCCGGGAGTTTACTTATTACTATTATCTCAGTCTTCGGAGCGTCAAAGGTGGAGACGGATAGCTTTCTGATATCAGATTTACCGGAGACTGATCCCCTAATGGCAGATTTTCAGTACATCGACCGGTATTTCGGCGGGTCGCGAAGCCTTGAGATAACGATGACGCTGCCAGACACAGCCGATGCATATGAATTAGGGACACTCAGGGCCATGGAGGCATTTCAGAGGGATATTGCCGAAGGACCAATAAGGGTCGTAGCCTCTCCCCTATTGCTGGCCTATGCCACCAATCAGGCACTATCCGGCGGAGATCCGGAAGCGTTCAGGCTACCCCAGGGGGACAGGGAAATAAGTCGGTTCCGGCGGTATATACGGAGGAGTCGACGCTACGTTAAATTCCCTATTGAAGCAGATAGTGGAAGGGTGTACCGCATCAGCGCACGTATCGCTGATATCGGAAGCAAAAAAACCCTGGCGGAACTAGACAGGTTACAGACTGCAGCGGAGGGTTCTATTTATGCAGGTATACTCTCCCCGCGGTTTACAGGCACCTCATTGCTTATAGACCAGAATAATGAAACCCTTACGCGCAATATGTTTGTGGGTCTGGGTCTGGCTATGATATTGGTGGGTATAATAGCTTCCTTGCTGTATAAATCCCCTAAAATGGCTCTCATAGCCTTAATTCCTAACTTATTGCCTATTCTAATGACTGCAGCCGTAATGGGATTTAGCGGGATCACACTCCGGCTAAGCACTTCCGTTATCTTTACTATCGCATTTGGCATTGCGGTGGATGACACCCTGCATTTTTTAAGTAAATTGAGGCTCATGGAAAAGCGTGGGATTGATCGCAACAAGGCTCTGCATATCACCTTCCGGCTCACGGGTAAGGCTATTGTGGTAACCACCCTCCTTTTAAGTGCAGGTTTTATGACTTTCCTGTTCAGCAGATTTGGCGCCATTTACTATATGGGGCTGCTGGTTTCCGTCACACTGGTCTCTGCCCTGGTGGTAGACTTGTTACTCCTGCCTGTTATCCTTAGTTACTTTAAACCTGATCAACCATCAACCACATGAGGCATATCCTGCTGGTATTGACGCTATGGGCTGCTGTGGCGTGCGGATGGGAAGAAGAAAACACCAGTTATACTCCTGTCATAAAGGGCCTGAACCTGGTGGCTGCTCCGGGGCATCCGGATTCTGCCAGTTTTGGGGCTATCCAAAAGACCGGGGCTAACTGGGTAGCTGTAATCCCCTATGCATTTCTTCGACCTGGTGAGACAGAGATACATTTTAACACCAGCGGTCAATGGGCAGGAGAGCGTAAAGAGGGCATTATTCTGGCTGTAGACCAAGCTCACGCAATAGGACTGAAAGTGATGCTTAAGCCACATGTGTGGGTCATGGGCCAGGGATGGATGGGCGATTTCACACTTTCAGATGAAGAAAAATGGCAAAAATGGCAGGAAGCTTACACCCGATACTTAATTTTTTACGCAGATTTATCCGATTCACTAGGGGTGGAAATGCTCTGCATAGGAACGGAAATGAGGCAGGTAGTGCAAGAAAGGCCTGCCTATTGGCCGGAACTGATAGATACGGTGAAAGATGTATACCGTGGTAAGCTTACTTATGCAGCCAATTGGGATAACTATGAAAACGTAGGCTTCTGGAATGAGCTTGACTATATCGGAATAGACGCTTACTTCCCTCTTTCTGATGATCCGCTACCCTCTGCTGAAGAGCTAAGAAATGCATGGAAGCCTATAGCAGAGCACATGGCTAACTTTGCCGGAAGCATTGGTAAGCAGGTCATATTCACTGAATATGGTTACAAAAGCACTACTTATACGGCAGCTGCCCATTGGGAAAAAAGAGAGAGAATATGGGAAGAGCAGGCACAAGTAGCCGGGCTGGAAGGCCTTTATACTACTTTTTGGAAAGGGAAGCACTGGTTTGACGGTGGCTTCTTATGGAAGTGGCACCCTACAGCAGAGACAATGAAACGCGGAGAGATTACGGAACCCTACACGGTGCAGAATAAAAGGGGATTACTAACCCTGAAAGAATGGTATGGGGCCGAGGTAATGTCAGAATAAAAAAGTAAGGCGCAGACAATTTCCGGTATTACCCGTCAACTGAACTGCGCCTTGTCAACCAAACCACTAAACCTATGAAAAAGAAAACGCTGCTATATTAGCAATTCTTAAAGCTTTTAAGTTCCTGTTATTCAGTAACTTTATATCAATTTTATTACATCAGAATCAAGGATAGAAAAACTGTCCGGCATACCACCTTCACAACCCTTCTAAGCATACTTGAGGGACAGTAAGATCAACCATTATGAACCCTAAACTTTCTTTGAAATCAATCACTTTTCTCTTTGAAATTTTCACCCGGAGTCTGGTAAAACCACCTTGCTATTTCAAGAGGGCCAGTCGTTTACCAGCCCATTTGAATACATTACACCAATATTGAAATATTAGTTTCCTGCATCTGATTTTTTTTACCTGGCCATTGCTCCGTCGAGAATGATACTCACCAGCCCGTCAAATACCTCGGCAGGTTTATCAGGAATTTCCTCCTCCATTTGCTCAGGCACTAATTTCCTGAATTCAGGATTGAGAATTGTTTCAATGGCTGCTGCGTATAGCATGACAGCCAGCGTTTTATTCACTTCCTTACGGATATACCCCTTGTTGATTCCCTGCTCCAGAAGACGATTAAACCTCAGGAAAGCTGCTTCCCGCCGGTAATCTTCCACCATAGCCCATACCTGGGGCGAGGTGCGCTTAAGATCCAACAAAAAATTCTGACTGAAAGCACTTAGTTTTGTGCCAACAAATGCAAATATTTGCCTAATCTTATCGGGAAACTCCAGCGTCTCATCCATCAACAAGCGATCTACCCCTGCAGAAAGATCGTTTTTAAGCTCAATGATGATAGTATGCAGGAGCACCTCTTTACTATCGAAATAGTTGTAAAGGGTTTTCTTGCTCATCCCCAGATGACGGGCAAGCTCATCCATTGAAACCTGGCTAAAGCCATTTTTATAGAAAAGCTCACGCGCTCCCTGCAGGATTACTTTCTTTCTGTCGAGTCGATTAGTCATCAGAAAAAACTACACTGGAAATCAACAAATAGTTTCCTTTAATTTGGATGTGCAAAGGTAGAGTATAGCATCGGGAATTCCTTATACTATTCCATGCAAAAACACATGATTTATTACATGCTGATTCTCAGACAGATAGCACTCCTAAACAAAGAGTATGCAGATTTGCCCCCAGATTTTTTCAAATAGCCTTATAATTCATTTATTTCCATACTTTTTCAAAGCAAGCATAAACCGGAAGCCCCAACGTATATGGCAAGCGATATAGCCTCTAATAACCGCCGAAAAGGCAAAAAAGTCCTCACCAAAAAAGAAATAGCCCAATCCAAACTGATAGAAGTAGCCTGGGAGGTATGCAACCAGGTAGGTGGCATTTACACCGTGATCAGATCTAAGGTACCTGTGATCCGTGAACGCTGGGGAAATAATTATGTACTGGTAGGGCCTTTAGTGCACCCTCATGTAAGCTCAGAGTTTGAGCCTATTGATGAACCAGATGATGCGCTGGGTGCTGCTGTGAAAAAGCTAAGGAAGGAAGGGGTCAGGATACAATACGGCATCTGGCTTATATCCGGTCGCCCGAGGGTGGTGCTTATTGATCCTGCGTCTGCCCGTGACTACCTGAGCGACGTCAAGTACCTGCTATGGGAGCACCATGGCATTCCCACCCCTCCGGATGACAAACTTATTGACGGGGTGGTTGCTTTCGGGCATCTGGTAAAACGATTGCTTACTTATATGGTACAGGACGAGCGGTGCCCACGCCATGTACTGGCACACTTTCATGAATGGATGGCGGCTACACCTATCCCGGATATCCGTCGTGAGAAATTACCTATAAAAACCATTTTTACTACTCATGCTACTATGCTGGGGCGTTACGTGGCCATGAATGACCCCATGTTTTACCAGAACCTTCCATTTGTAGACTGGGAAAAGGAAGCCACGCACTATAATATAATGCCTCAGGTACAAATAGAGCGGGTGGCCGCAGCCGACTGTCATATGTGCACAACTGTGAGCGATGTGACTGCCCAGGAATGTATATATCTTCTGGGAAGAACGCCGGACGCCATTCTACCCAATGGCCTTAATATCGAGCGATTTGAAGCACTGCATGAGGTGCAAAATCTTCACCAGGCGTACAAAGAAAAAATTCACCGCTTCGCGATGGCCTATTTTTTCCCGAGCTACAGCTTTGACCTGGATAATACGCTGTACTTCTTTACCAGTGGCCGGTTTGAGTATAAGAATAAGGGGTTTGATATGACTCTGCAGGCCTTATCAAAACTTAATGAAAAGTTGAAAGAGGATGACAGCCCGCTTACTATCGTCATGTTTTTTGTAACACGGCAGCCCTATCACTCTCTTAATCCGGAGGTACTTCACTCCAGGGCGCTGATGGAGGAGCTGCGCCAAACCTGCTCGGCCATAGAAAAGGAGGTGGGCAAGAAACTGTTCTATACGGCTGCGGGCAGCACAAATCATAAACTGCCAGAGCTGAGCGACTTTGTTGAGGACTACTGGAAACTACGTTACCGCCGTACCCTACAAAGCTGGAAAAGTGATAAACTACCCCCAATCGTTACCCATAATCTGATGGATGACCAGCAGGACGAAATACTGAATGCGCTCAGGGAATTCAACCTTCTGAACTTTAAGGAGGATAATGTAAAGGTAGTCTACCATCCGGACTTCGTATCAGCCTCCAGCCCACTGTGGGGAATAGACTATGGTCAGTTTGTACGAGGGTGCCATCTGGGCATATTCCCAAGTTACTATGAACCCTGGGGTTATACGCCACTGGAGTGCATTGCCCGGGGAGTACCGGCTGTGACCAGTGATCTATCAGGTTTTGGCGATTATGTGACCAGGACCATCAAAGATCACGATGATAGCGGACTCTATGTGGTAAGGCGACACCATCAGGAATATGAAAAGGCTACTGATGAACTTGCTGATGCGCTGTACCGCTTTTCGCAATTGAACCGGCGGGAACGAATCGCTTTACGAAATAAGGTGGAAGGAAATGCGATTAAGTTTGACTGGAAAGCCTTATCCAAGCACTACGAGGCAGTTTATAAGCAAATAACATTAGAATAAGGCAGATCTATCTACGAAATTATTCGTAAATTAGTTTGCATCTACGAAAAGGTTCGTATATAATTGTGTTACGAAATTATTCGTAGAACGATAACTCGCAACAACAATGACTACCAAACTAACCTATCCTACAGAATCTGAACTCGAGATTCTGCAGGTGCTGTGGCAAAACGGACCTAACCCGGTCCGTTTTGTTAACGACAAACTCAATGAGACCCGGGACACGGGTTACACCACAACCCTGAAAATGATGCAGATCATGCTAGAAAAGGGCATGCTTACGCGCAAAGGAGCTGGCAGACAGCATATTTACGAGGCAGTGGTTAGAGAAGAAGAAACACAGCAGCGGCTACTAGACCGCTTCCTGGACAGGGCCTTTGGCGGATCAGCCACCAAGCTGGTACAAGCTCTAAGTCAGCGCAGGCCGGACACTGATGAGGTAGCTGAAATACGCAGAATACTGGACCAGATGGAAGGAGGTGAGAAATGAACTTCATACAACAGATTTTCTCTGACCAACTGACTTATGCGGTTTCTAACGCGCTATTACACTCCTTGTGGCAGGGCGGCTTAATTGCCTTTGGCCTGGCTCTTTCTCTGCACTTTCTGAGAAATCAAACGGCCCGATTCAGGTACCGCCTCATTACTGGCGCACTCCTGTTCTTTTTTGCAGGTAACATCGCTACCGGACTATATTCCTACCAAGCGTGGAGCCCGGCTCCGGAGCTAACAGTAAACCCCGATCGCCTCATCTTTACAGATATGACTCCCCTGGAAGCGGGTATCGTGCAGAATGGACTGAAAAGTGAAAATAGCCTGGTCTATGCATTTTCTTATGCCCTGACTCTCTATCGACAATCATCATCGGTGGTATTGGCTGTTTGGCTCATAGGCATGCTGCTTTTTTCTATGAAACTATCTACTGGTCTGGCCTATACGTACAGGTTACGATCTTCGGGCATACCCAACCGGGTGCCTGAGCAGTGGCAGAAAAGTGCCCGGGCTATGGCAGATAGGCTGGGAATCAGGAGTAAGTTTGACCTGGCTGAATCCGGTCTTGCGGATACGCCCATGGTTATAGGCATTATACGCCCCATGATCCTGTTGCCCCTCGGCACGTTTACCGGTACTGAGCCTGCCCACCTGGAAGCCATACTGGCGCATGAGTTGGCCCATATTCATCGTCGTGATTACCTTGTAAACCTGTTGATGCAGGTGTTGGAATCACTTTACTTTTATCACCCGGCCGTATGGTTCATGCTTGAGATAGCCCGTACAGAAAGGGAGCACTGCTGCGATGATATTGCGGTAAGCCTTACGGGTACTCCTACTCACCTGGTAATGGCACTGGGCAAACTTGGCATACAGCAAAGTAAACCCGCCAAAGCTTCTCTCGCAATGGGGTTTGGTCAGAAGCGTACGCCTATTGCGGATCGAATGAAACGGCTGCTTGGTCAGGGTAACCCTTCGCGCTACCTGGGTGAAAGACTGGTGGCAGCGGTAGCACTGATTGTAACTGCAGGCCTGCTGCATGTAAGTGCTATCTCCGGTGACAATGTACCGGGAGACCAGATGCCGGTCCCTCCCACCCCTCCGGAAGTACCTGCGGCCCCGGGGACACCCTCATCAACGGCAGCACATCCTTTGCCTGAAAGCCCTGCCTTACCGCAGGACACGGTTCACACTCCCGAAGGTATACGGAACGTACCGGAAGGAATGCCTGCCCCCCCTTCCCCTGAGGCATTACACCTGAAGATATTTGATAAGCTTACTGACGCCATGAAAGAAGATGGGCTGATTAACGAATCAGAGGCTTATAGCATTACCTTCAACCAGAATGAGCTCATTATTAATGGGGAAAAACAGCCTGCCAGCGTTTACCGTAAGTACCGGAACATGTATGAAAAAGACATGGGTAAAGTGAAGGCAAGCGGCTCATTTAACTGGCACATCAATCATGACCCTGAAATGAAAGGAGCCTCCGGCGCTATCCCTCATTCGGATCAGCATCGCAAGGCTGTGGAAATGGCTCACCAATCACGGGAGCAAAGGCTAGCAGCCCTTGAGCAGGCGCACCATGCGCTTGAGCTTCACAGGGCTGATTCGGCCGAGCACAGTAGAGTCATGAAGGAGGCATTCAGAGAAGCAGAAAAGCACCGTGCAGAGGCCGAAAAAGAGATGAAGCGAGTGTTACAGGATACGGCTGTGTGGCGCGAACGCTTAAAAGCATCAGAAGAGGCTATGAAGCACATTGAGAGGTTTTATGCTGATTCCTCTCACATGAGGCAAATGTTTGAAGAGTCACAGTTACAGGCTTTAAGTGAAGCTCATGAGCAACTTGAACACATGAAAGACCAGTTCAATTTTCAGGAAGACCACCTTCAGGAAATGATGGAGGGTATGAAAATGGACTTCGATATAGACCTGGACAGTACCTACTTTGAAAGCATCCGTGACGCACAGAAAGAACTCCAACAATCAATCGAACAATTGAAAAAGGAGATCGAAGAGGAGCAATAATTAATATTCTCATTATCTGATCGGCTGTCTGTTCGCACTTGCGGGCAGACAGCTTTTTTATGCCCGCATTTGATTATAAAGAATACATCGTGCAGGTTCATTTATCTCTTATAACCTAGTAATAACACCTTAATAGGCACCAACTGCTCCTCTCTATTGTGTTTATGCCCAGTTGTAGTGCTGCCTGGCAAAAGACAATCAGGTTCACTCCCTTTTCAAAAGGACATAAAAAAACAAAGCCTGCCGACTGGCAGACTTTGTTTCACATTCAGCATTGCAGATGGTTTGAAGATTAACTTAGGTCTTTTTGAAGTTGGGTTAATTTTTTCTGCAGGCTTTCATCCTGGTAGTTAGGGTTCTTGAGAATACCTGCCTTCAGGCTTTCCAGGTAAAAATCTGCCGCTTTGCGTTTTTCATTATTCGCCAGATGGTAGTCGCCCATGGCTTCCAGGTTGTCAGGGTTTTTATCCATTTCTATGGATTTTTCTAACCAACTATGTGCCTCTTCCATATTTGTGTTTTTCCTGACACACATTTGGGCACTCTTGCAGTAATCCTTCCAGTCCGGGGTAGCCTTTTTCTCCAGCTTGGTGCGAGCCTTATCGGTGGTTTTATCCACCTTACCATCCTGTCCGCCTGCGAGGGCTGGTATTGCCAGGAAAAAGGTGAGTAACAAACATAATAACATGCTGGCCCGAAGGGTGTTGTTGCGTGAATTAATCATAAAAATTGAGTTTTTTGGTTGTATGGCTATTGGTTTGCACAATAGGTGCCAAAAAACGCAAATGGCTCCTGAGAGCCATATGAGGGAAAAAAATGAAGCTGGTACAAAAATGACTGTACGGAAACATGACATCGTACTTTCATTTTCGGACAGTGAGACTTATACACTTATGTTTCACTCTTCCAGTGGCTTCAACCATTCACTATGCCCGAATGTATTCCACTCTATCTTGGCCAGGTCCACCTCTGAGTCTACAAACTCCTGCAAGGGCCGGCCATTAAGTGAGGCTTTACTCAGGGCATATATCTCGATCTCTTCATACCCCTTTTCACGGTATACTTTCTTAAGGTGCTGTACAAACTGGTACACCATATCCGGATGGGTAGCCAGTTTCCTTGCCTGTTTATTTGTGAGGTACTCCCTAGGGTCTATTATCTCACTTTTCCCATTACTCGGCATATTAACTTTAAAATGAATAACTCCGTATTTAGTCCGGAGCATCATTTGCCAGGCCAGGCGGTGCCCCTCTTCTGTCCAGTGTACTGATCCGGGAAACAGCACATGCCTAATGGGCAAAAATATCTGTAGCACAAAGTAGAGTGCTAAAAACGTCACAAGCACCGGCTTGTAATTTGGTATAGCGACAGAGTGGGTAGATACCGGCTCCTTTTTCTTAAAGAATACCCTGCGGATGGTTTCAGGATTAAAGAAAAACACATTGAGCGCGATGGCCATATAGGGAAAGATACCGATACCAAAGGTGATTGAATTAAATAGATGGAAAAACAGACTCAGGCAAAAGCCTAACACCCTGGTACGTCTGTAAAGCAACAGGGGCACAATGGAGGCATCGAACAGGATTCCGCCGTAGGAAATAAAGTAATGAAACCAGCGCTCCGCATATATAGGTCCTACTGTAGGCAATCTCGCCTTTGAGGTAAACCATATCTCCATAGGCATGGCCTGTAGCCAATCAGGATATAGCTTATGCACAGCTGCATAGAAATATACAATAGCCACCTGTACTATAAAGATGAAATGACACCACCGGGGGCATGTATTACTCTTCATATCCGGGTTACGCTTTGCATCCAGCGAATAGACGCGGTTTGCCGGCATAAGGGTCATAAACCCTGTAAGCAACACCATCAGGTAATAGTGATTATTGTAGCTGGACTTCTGCATCAAATAAACGCCGGTCCATAATACGAAGTAACCTATGGCACTGATTCGGTAGCGGTAGCCAAGCATGATACCGAGCGCGCAAAGGGCCATCGCACTAAACCATATGTACATACCATAGCCTGGCAAAGGCCTTATCCACTCAAAACCAATGTAGTTGAAAGTGAAGTCGGGCGCTATGAGTACGCGCTCCACCCACCCCAGTGCCATGGCGCCGGCGGCTTCCAGAAAGAGCAAAAAGCCAAAGACCATGCGGAAAAGGACCAGCGGACTGTTATCTGTCTGAGTAAAAAGCATCCGGTCCAGCAGGCCGGCATTCTGTCGGGTAAGCGAATCTGTAGTCATCTTAGCCCAAAAATAATTAAAGTCCGGACATAGTACAGGGCTTTAGATGGAAGCATCCTTCTCACTATCTCCTTTTTCTAAACAAAATGCGCAGTAAGGGTTGAATGTATGGAGAACCCGGCAGAATAACCGCCCCGTGCATTCCCAAAAACAGGATATATTATCTAATTTAGCTGCCTGTTTGGCTGAACTAAGAAATAATTAAGGAAGAATGGCCGATTACCACTTTCGAGAGATAGAGAAAAAATGGCAGAAGACTTGGGCAGAACGTAATGCCTATAAAGCCGATATAGATCATAATAAGCCCAAATACTATGTGCTGGATATGTTTCCCTACCCCTCCGGCGCTGGGTTGCATGTGGGACACCCCCTGGGCTATATTGCTTCGGATATAGTAGCGCGCTATAAAAAGCTTAAGGGATATAATGTCCTGCACCCTATGGGCTTCGATGCGTTTGGCCTGCCGGCAGAACAATACGCTATCCAGACTGGCCAGCATCCTGCAAAAACCACCTATGAGAATCTGGACCGTTATAAGCATCAGCTAAATAATATAGGCTTCAGCTTCGATTGGGACAAAGAGGTGCAAACCTGTGATCCTGACTATTACAAATGGACTCAGTGGATATTCATGCAGCTGTTTGATAGCTGGTATGACAATAAGGCTAATAAGGCCCGACCGGTCAGTGAACTAACTGAGCTGTTTGCTGCAGAAGGAAATAGCACAGTGAATGCTGCCTGCGACGAAGACACCCCACTATTTAGTGCCGAAGAATGGACAGGCTTCAGTGAAAAAGAGCAAGCCGACCTGCTGTTGAAGTATCGTCTTACCTACCTGTCCGAAGCCGTGGTAAACTGGTGCCCTGCCCTGGGTACTGTACTGGCCAATGATGAGGTAAAGGACGGCGTAAGTGAACGCGGGGGGCACCCGGTAGAGCGTAAGAAAATGCTTCAGTGGAGCATGCGCATCACTGCATACAGTCAGCGCCTGCTTGACGGACTGGATACCATAGACTGGCCGGAACCAATGAAGGAAATTCAGCGGAACTGGATAGGCAGATCAGTAGGGGCAGAAGTAGACTTTAGTGTAGAAGGTAGCGACCGTAAGATTCGTGTTTTCACTACCCGAATAGACACTATCTACGGAGTTACTTACCTGGCCCTTGCCCCGGAGAGTGAATTGGTGGATGAACTAACTGCGGATACCCACCGTGAAGAGGTTCAAGCTTATGTAGCGCAGGCCAAGAACCGTTCCGAGCGTGATCGCATGAGTGATGTGAAAACGGTTTCCGGGTCATTTACAGGCGCATATGCCATTCACCCCTTTAGCGGAGAAAATATTCCTATCTGGGTGGCAGACTATGTTCTGGGTGGATATGGCACGGGGGCCGTAATGGCTGTACCGGCTCACGATACCCGTGACTACGCTTTTGCCAAGCACTTTGACCTGCCTATAGTGGAGGTAGTGAGCGGTGGAAACATTGAAGAAGAAGCCTTTGATGGTAAAGAGGGTACCATTGTAAACTCTGATTTCCTCAACGGCCTGCCGGTTCAGGCAGCCATAGCAAAAGCCATTGCCTATGTGGAAGACAATAAAATAGGTAAAGGAAAGATCAACTATCGTCAGCGGGATGCCGTATTTGGTCGCCAGCGGTATTGGGGTGAGCCAGTCCCGGTATTCTATGTAGATGGTATCCCTCATCTGTTGCCAGAATCTTCCTTGCCTCTTACCCTTCCGGAAATAGACCGGTATCTGCCAACAGAAACCGGTGAGCCTCCCCTGGGCCGGGCTGAAAACTGGAAAACGGATGAAGGCCATCCGCTGGAACTAAGTACGATGCCGGGCTGGGCCGGATCAAGCTGGTACTTTTTCAGATACATGGATCCGCGTAACAATGAGCGCTTCGTTGGAAAGCAGGCTCAAGGCTACTGGGAAAATGTAGACTTGTATATCGGAGGCGCAGAGCATGCCACAGGGCACTTGCTTTACTCACGTTTCTGGACCATGTTCCTGTACGACCGTGGATTTGTAACCGTACAAGAGCCATTCAAAAAGCTGATCAATCAGGGCATGATTCAGGGTCGGTCTAATTTTGTGTACAGGGTTAAGGACAGTAATACGTTTGTATCTTATAACCTCACCAAAGACTTCGATGTAGTGCCTATGCACGCAGACGTAAGCCTGGTGGGTGAGAATGACGTACTGGATATCCAGGCTTTCCGCCAGTGGCGTCCTGACCTGGCCGACGCGGAATTTGTACTTGAAGACGGCCGCTACATATGCGGAGCGGAAATCGAGAAGATGTCCAAGTCAAAGTATAATGTTATTAACCCTGATGACATGATCGATCAGTATGGCGCTGATACGCTCCGTATGTACGAGATGTTCCTTGGGCCACTGGAAGACAGCAAGCCCTGGAATACCAATGGCATCACCGGGGTCAGCGGCTTCCTGCGTAAATTCTGGAATCTCTTCTACAAGAAGCGTGAGTTCAGTGTAACAGACGATAAGCCGACTGCTGATGAACTGAAGGTGCTTCACAAAACCCTTAAAAAGGTAGAAGAGGACATAGAGCGCTTCTCATTCAATACGACGGTAAGTGCCTTTATGATTTGCACCAATGAACTGGCTGCTTTAAAGTGCCGTAAGCGCCAGATACTTGAGCCTCTGGTCATTGCACTATCCCCTTATGCACCGCACCTGGCAGAAGAGCTTTGGCAGGCACTGGGTAATAGTGGCTCAGTACTTGAGGCCACCTTCCCTGAGTGGAGCGAAGAACACCTGAAGGATGATGTGCATGAGTACCCTATCTCTATTAATGGCAAAATGAGGACGAAGATCGCCTTTCCTGTAGATATGCCTAAAGAAGAAATGGAGAAAGAAGTGCTGGCCTCGGAGGTGGTTCAAAAATGGACTGAAGGCAAGCCGCCTAAAAAAGTAATAATCGTTCCCAAGAAGATAGTGAACGTAGTCGTATAAATTGAAAAAGAAGAGGCTGTTCATAATTAGAGCAGTCTCTTTTATTTTGTCCTTGCGGCATATAGGTACTAGATAGATAACCTCTCTTATATGAGACACTTATCCACAAAACCTAAAAGAAGTTCTTTAAAATTACATCGGGATTAACTCTTGCCATTTCGCCAGATGGGAGTAAGAAATAATAGCAGGGTTTAAAGGATGTGAGGCTCAGGATGGCATTTAAGTAAGTTACCCTACTGATACCCGGTACTATGGTGAGAAAAATCTAATGTAATTGACCGGTTTTAAATACACCAATCTCTTTCTTGGCAGGGTCCTTTTCTTCTTCTGATTCCTCTTCCTCCTGGTTCTGATAGTAATCCAGTTCATAAGGGTCCTGATCTTCCTCCAGGATTACCTCTTCCTCTTTTTTCTTTTTGTTACCACCAAATAATCGCTTGAAGAAGCCTGGCTTTTTCTCATTGCTTTCCTCATCCATGGGCTCATCTCTGAGTTCATCGGCAAACTCATCCAGCTCATTTTCTTCCTGTTCTTCCTCCGGAGGCGCCATCTGGTATTGCCCTATGCGTTGCATGTACACTTTCATGTCGCGATTGTACCGAAACACATCAGCATATTTTCTAGCCATTATTCCCGCCTCTATGCTGTCTCTCTGGGCAGAATCAAGCTCGTGGTAGGCCAGGATTTCCGTTTCGGCGGAATCAGGTGCCGGATACACATACTCCATTTCTACTGTCTGGAGTGACCGGACCTTTTTCTTATAAGGCTCCAGTTCCATTATTCCATACCTGGTCTTTTCTACGTTAACGGAGTAGTCTACGGGCAGGGTATCTTTATCAAAGGGGTAAAAGAGTCGCTCTTGGGCCTGTGGGTCATGCAGATACACACTCTGATAGGCAGGGCATATCACCTTGTCCTTACAGGAAGTAAGCATTCCGGGCACCAGGCAAATGGTAGCTAGGAATAAGAGTACATGTGAAAATCTGAATGATTGCAACATCTGTTTAACTAACCCACTAACGGCGTGCCCTCATGGCACATTGCATGCGGTTGTAAAAATAGCCTTTCACAAAGGATAAAAAGGCTAATGGAGAAAATTTTGCGCATTTTGTAATGAAGAATTCCTTTTTGAAGCAATAGTGTACCAAAACGCTGAGCTTTACCTACAAATCTTACTAGCCGGATTACAGCGCTTCGCGAATTTTCTTAGGTAGTGAGTCGACTATCAGCTGGTAACTATCATCTGTCCACTTAAACAACAGATGTTCAGGGACCTGCCCCCTGGTATGCACTGTATTCCAGTGCTTTTTGCTCATATGATACCCGGGCATTACAGCGTCTGGAAACTCTTCCCGTAACTTAACAGCCTCTTCCGGGTCACACTTAAGGTTTATGCTTTCAAATTGCTCAATATCCGTGAGTGAAAACATTTTGCCGCCTACCTTGAACACGAGCACATCCGGGCCGAAGGGTGTACTTTCTGTCACACCAGGCTTGGAGAGGCAGTACTCACGGTATGATTCTATATCCACTGCAAAATGTTTAGAAGGCGTGTTTAATGACCATATAGATCATCCCAGCCAAAAACATGAGAATACTGATCTTGTTAATGCCATGCATCATCCGAAGGTTAATATTTGGCTTAGGCTGTCCTTCGGGTGTCTTTTTAAAAACCCTGAAAAAATATGAGAACATGTCCCCTATCTTAAAATAGTCTTTAACAGAGTTTTGAGCACCTTTTTGAACGTCGTCTTTTTTGCCTGATTCCATAGTACTAATGAATAGGTCCCGGAAATAAATTACCCCCACCAAAGGAGGGGGTTTTCAATGGTTATTACCCCCAAAGGGGGATAGTCAGTTATCGAATAGCGGGATATCTATATCCCCATCCTCTTTCTTATCTTCCTTCTCCTGATACTTAACATACCGCTTTATCTTTTCTTCATCTATGCCTACCGTACTTACAAAATAGCCTCGTGACCAAAAATGATTGCCCCAATAGGGTTTTCTGCGAAGACTCTTGAAGTTCTTAAACATCATGATCGCTGTCTTACCCTTGAGAATACCCATGAAGTCTGATACACTAAGTTTCGGAGGTATACTACATACCAAATGAACGTGATCTGGCTGAATGTTCAACTCTTCTACCTTGACCTCCTTCCATTCACATATCGTCTTTATCTTATTCTCCAACGTATCTGCAACAATATCACGAAGTATACGGTGGCGGTACTTCGGGGTCCATACTACATGATAGACACAATAGTAAAAGCTATGCGATAGCTTACGATACTTGCTCATTCCACAATATACCCCTACTGGCATAGCCCTCAAACATGACCACCGTCTAAGACGGTGGTTTTAATTCGATTAATAAATTTTTCGCTTCGCGCAAAGAACATCGTCACGCCATTTCGGGTTCGATCCAGCGGCCATCCTCCCGAATTATTTCGATCAGTTCATCAACCGCTTTAGCAGAGGGTACGGACCGTTTGATAACCTCCTGCCCTTTGTACAGAGTGATCTTGCCTTTACCACTGCCTACATAACCGTAGTCCGCATCAGCCATCTCACCCGGACCGTTCACTATACAGCCCATTATTCCGATTTTCACCCCTTTCAGGTGGTCCGTCCGTTTCCTGATCATTGCAGTGGTTTCCTGCAGATCAAATAAGGTACGACCACAACTGGGACAGGAAATGTACTCCGTTTTTGTCATGCGTGTGCGCGCCGCCTGCAATATACCAAAGGCCGTATTATTATACATTTTTATAGCCTCAAGTAAAGATTCTCTTTTCCTCTCCTTAAGATTAGTGGTGCCAAACATGACGCCGTCACCCATGCCATCAATCAGCAGACCTCCTGTATCGGTGGCAGCATATATCTGAAATTCGTCAGGTGACAGGTCCGGGAAATCCCTTAAAATGACCACGGGAGTATCCAGGTTTTCATCTATCAGCCGGAAAAAGAACCGCCTCATTGCCGGCATAGCATGCGTATTAGTGGTGTGCAGAAGCACCACCAGCGTCAGGTCCTCTCTCAGCCTTGCAGCGATGGCATCAGACCACTCGTCATCTTGTATTTTCAGGACATTGATCTCACGATGACGCTCCCCCTCTTCCAGTAACTGGCCGGCAGTAAGTACAGGTATCTTGTTCTCTTTATCATCAGCCATCAGCCATACATCATAGTCTAGCCATTCTTTCAGGCCATTGGGTAACATCCACTGCACGGGCTGTGAGCCACTATAGATGTAATCAGCCCCCAAGTCATTCATTCGCCATTTGTCCGGCTCAGGCAGGTAAAAATGACCTATGGATTTGAAGTCTTTATACTCAGGGTTATTAATCCGCGAAATATCAGCTACCACCCGGGGCACCTGGTTTCCTCCGATAGCCCCCACCTCAAGGGTATGCCGGCGGGTATAAGCATACGGGTCCACAGGACTCTGGACCACAGGCTCTATACCATCATGACCTGGGCGGTGTGCATAGCGGTTCACCATTATAGCTGCTACCGGTGCCTCCTCTTCCGGCTCTTCCGTAAGAGACACCCGTACGGTATCTCCCAGACCATCTTCCAGTAACGTACCTATACCCACCGCACTTTTAATCCGCCCATCTTCCCCTTCACCGGCTTCTGTTACTCCAAGATGCAAGGGATAAGGCTGAAGCCCTTCTTCATGCAGTTTCTGCACCAAAAGACGATAGGCTTGTACCATCACCTGTGGGTTGCTAGACTTCATGCTCAGGACGATGTCATAATACTCCAGGTCTTCACAAATGCGAAGGAATTCTAATGCTGACTCTACCATACCAAGGGGCGTATCGCCATAGCGGCTCATGATTCGGTCACTCAACGAGCCGTGATTAGTTCCTATGCGCATGGCCGTGCCATGGGCTTTACACAGTTCTACAAGGGGCGTAAATTTTTCACGGATGCGTTGCAACTCAGCTTCATAGGCTTCATCCGTATAGTCGATTGTTTCGAATTTTTTCTTATCAGCATAGTTCCCCGGATTAATTCGCACCTTTTCCACGATACGGGCAGCCAGTTCCGCTGCATTTGGGGTGAAATGGATATCTGCGACAAGGGGAACCTTATACCCTCTTTGTCTAAGGCCATTACGGATCTCCTCAAGGTTCTGGGCCTCCTTAATACTTGGAGCGGTGATACGTACATACTCGCAGCCAGCCTCTACCATCCGAATCGTCTGCTCGATACTGCCTTCCGTATCCATCGTATCCACAGTGGTCATAGACTGAATACGCACGGGATTATCTCCTCCCAGGGGTACGCCGCCGATATTTACTTCGCGCGTGGTTCGTCGCTTATATTCTGTCAGACTACCACAGTATTCTCTGGCCGGGTTGACCTGCTCACTTATCATTGTCATTCCTACTGTTTATTCCCATTCAATAACTGCCGGGGAAGGGCAAAGTTATGCCCGATCATTCACACAAATATATTGAAAGCCATCCTTTCCAAACAGTTTGTATACTAATAATTTATATATCAATTGCAGAATCAACCTGGGTAGCACCTATCTTCCTTGAATAAAAGTTTATACATTTGAGGCACCCAGACTATTACTTGAACCAAATAAGATGGAAAAAAGAACACTCATACCAGGCATACTATGTCTGGTGATGATGCTTGGAAGCCTGTCAGCATTCGCCCAGTTTTATGTGGAAGCAGGCGTAACAGGCACTGATGCAGTAGAAGATGAGTACACTGCTCATATTAAGCCCGATATAGGGATAGTCATGCATGCCGGTGCGGCATTTGACCTGGCTAAGAACCTCAAAGGACAAGGTGGATTAGGCTTCAGCACCCTAAACTTTTCGCAGAGTTTTTCAGGCGGCTCCTATTCATCACACATTGTGACTATGGACCTGCCACTTAGTCTCAGATACCGCATTGCAAACCCAATAGAATTCAGCGGTGGTATTCAGCTTAGTTTCCCCTCCGGCCTTTCTGTACTAGGAAATTCTTATGAGGATGAGATGAAAGGCCTGGCTCTGTTTTACATGGCTGGCTTAGACTTTCATATTCACAAGGATATAAGTATTACTGTGAACGGACTGCTGGGATCAGGAGACCTTTTTACTTATCAGGATGTGGATGAGTATGGTGAAATCAGCTCAGTAGAAACACTCAGGCTGAGTAGCCTTCGTATCAGTTTAAAGATCAACCTGGCACACTTTGACTAATGAAAAAGACATTACCTATACTCGCACTCATTTACTTTCTGTTCACTGCATGTGAAGAGGCATATTATCCTGATCCACTGCAACCCTGGACCCCGGCCTATACCACCGAAGGGGTTAATACAGCCGGAGCAAAGATTAATGGCCAGAGGTGGATCACTAATTCCGATTGCAATTTCGTGAACGGATGTAATACGGAAATGGACATAAGAGCTTACTCGGCAAATAGAGAGGCAAACCTGCCTGATAGCACTGTGATCCGGTTTATTGGAGCGGATAATAGCATCATAAGCTTCAATTTTTCAGATATGCTTGTCACCAGTCCGGATGACTTATTGGCACTGGAAGGTACAGAGTATACCCTGGGGAGCAGCCAGGTCATTGGAACATATCAGGAATCTCCTTTTGAAGAATTAGCCTGTCTGCCCCAAAGTCAGACAGGTAAACTTTTCATCAGATATGTTCAGGAAAAAATAACTAACAACCGCCGGACGGTGATCTTCTCTGGCACATTTGGTTTTGACTACCTGAGCAATGAATGTGGGGAAGTCTCTGTTCACAGCGGGCGATTTGACTTTAAAGTTTACCCGGACAACATATTTCTGGAACCCAGATAAAGGTATTTTTTAACAGATATAGCAAAAGCTCTCCTAATGCGTTAAACAAATATGCTTCTGTACACCTTCATTATGTGTCCGGTATAAGGGACTTTTTTTTAGACTATATGATCAGAAGATTTTTTTACGGGTGGCTGGCCATGGCCTCTGCCTGGATTATTTGTACTTGCCTGTACGTACTTATCATCGTACAGGCAGTCAAGCTTTTTATGGACCTTGCCAGTATTGACTCTCAGGAGTTAGGAATTCGATTCGATATTTTCCTGACCACTGAATCGCTGATTATGCAGGCTGCCCTGTTTGGCCTTTTCTTTGGCACCCTTTTCTTCTTTATAAATATCTTTTTCGACCGGTCAATAATAAATAAGCAAGCCTTCGGTCGAATACTGCTCATCAAAAGTCTTCTATATTTTGTAGCACTGGTTCTGGTCACACTATTCGTCAGCACCCTTATGAAATCTGTAGGGTATTACCCTCAATACATTACCCTCGTAGCCTCCACAGAAAGTCTGTTACAGTACTTTTTTCTGGGAGTAGCTCCTTTCTTTACTATTCTCATCCTGCTGATGAACCTTTTAATGCTGGTGACCAGAAAGTTCGGAATCGGCCTGCTACTCTCATTATTTACTGGAAAATATCATCAGCCTATCTCTGAAGAGCGCATATTCATGTTTATCGATCTGCGTAGCAGCACTACCTACGCCGAACAGCTGGGGCACATTCGCTATAGTAAATTGATCCAGGATTGCTTTTTTGTGCTGAATGAGATCGTTGACAAATATCACGGTACGATCTACCAGTATGTAGGTGATGAGGCGGTAGTTACATGGCCTGTGAAACATGGCCTTAGAAAAGCCCGCTGCCTGGAAATGTTCTTCGCTTATGTCAATAAAATCAAGTCCAGGTCGCCCAAATACCTGGATCGGTTCGGGCTGGTGCCTGAATTTAAAGCTGGCGCACACATTGGAACTGTAACGGCTGCCGAAGTTGGAGACATAAAGCGGGAGATCGCCTACCATGGTGACACACTCAACACGGCTGCCAGGGTACAGTCATTGTGCAACTCCTACCAGTCTGAACTATTAGTTACAAAGGACCTCCTGGAGCGTATCGTTTTACCCAAAGAGCTAAAAGCCCGCCCGATGGGTAAAACTGAGCTCAAGGGAAAGCTGAATATGGTGGAAATCTATGCCCTTTATCAAAGTGACAAGCCAGGTCAGATTATCGAGCAAAGCCAACCCAAAATATATCGCCCCGATGAGGTGTGACAGTATCAGATGTCTCCCAATTGAGGCCTTATAATGATCTCCTCTACCACAGAGCGGGGAGACATAGTATAGGCAGAAAATATAGCCTCAGCCACATCTTCAGCTTTCATGAACCGTTCTTCGGGCAAATCAACCCCTTCCCAACTGGCCGTAAGGGTAGCCCCGGGCATTACAGAAGATACCCTGACGTTGTGCTCTTTAAGCTCCTCACGCAGCACCCGGCTCATGCCCAGCATAGCATGCTTGGTGATAGCATAGGATCCGCCGTTTGCATAAGCTACTATGCTGGCAATACTGCATACATTAAAAATATAGCCCTTCTTTCTTCGGCGCATCTCCTTACCGATAGCTTGCGACATATGAAAGGCACTATAAACATTGGTATCCATCATTTTTGACAGATTACTAAAGTCCTCATCAAGCACTCCGCCGGGGGTAAAAAATCCTGTATTATTAACAAGCACATCCACCGGGCGATCCAGCGTCTTCAGATAGCTAATAAATGTATTTACCTCAGACTGTACAGACATATCGGTAGGATGATAGAAAACCTCGCTTTCATACTCTGCTTCTATTTCCTTTTTCAACTTTTTAAGGTCTTTTTCCGTACGGGCACAGGTTGCCACATCAAACCCATGCTCTGCAAATAACCTGATTACTGCACGGCCTATGCCTTTTGTGCCACTAGTGACCACTATCAGTTTTTTCATGAATGGACTGGTTTGTCTGAAAATTTCCGAAATATACGTATTCACCTAACCAAAGCAGAAAGTCCCCGTTTATTTTGATGTTAAGGAAAGGCCGGCGTGGTATATTAATTTTTTTTTGTTTTGATTGCGTAATTTAGCCCCGGTAAACGATCGCACACTGCATCATACTTGAAGGACCGCACATGCATAGCATAGGGAAGTATTTTATTTTTATAAGCAATTTATTTGTTAACCGAGAGTCGCCCCGCGTCTACATTCGACTTATTATTGATGAATGTATTAAGATCGGAGTTAACTCAATATTCATTGTTGTCATCATCTCCACTTTTATAGGTGCGGTTACCGCCATACAGACAGCCTATAACCTGGTCAGCCCCTTGATTCAGGACTGGGTAATAGGCCTTATCGTCAGAGATATGACCATACTGGAGCTTGCGCCGACTATTACGGCCATTGTTTTTGCCGGCAAGGTAGGGTCTAACCTGGCTGGTGAGCTCGGTACCATGCGAATTACCGAGCAGGTGGATGCACTGGAAGTAATGGGTATAAATAGTGTGACCTACCTGGTCTTACCCAAGATAATCGCATCAGTACTCATGTACCCCTTGTTAGTCATACTAGCCATGTTTCTAAGCATTTATGGTGGTTTTCTAGCAGGCACACTCACTGGTGTTATCACCGAAAATGAATACATTTATGGCATACGGGCTGACTTTAACGAATACACTGTTACGTTTGCCATGATCAAGAGCCTGGTATTTGCCTTTCTTGTAGCCTCTATTTCTTCTTATAAGGGATTTTACACCACAGGCGGAGCCCTGGAGGTAGGACAGTCCAGCACCAAAGCAGTGACCAATAGCTGTATTGCCATTCTTTGTGCTGACTACCTTCTTTCTCAATTACTACTGTAAGCCTATCATTTCATGATCAAAATAGAAGACATAACGAAAAGCTTTAGTGGCAAGGAAGTACTAAAGGGCATAAGCGGTGAGTTTAAGAAGGGTGTGGTCAACCAGATCATTGGCGCCAGTGGTACCGGTAAGAGTGTGCTGCTGAAGTGCATCGTGGGACTGATTCCCCCTGACTCAGGGCACGTATATTATAATGATCGCAACTTCACTAAAGCCGATCGTGATCTGAAAGTGGAAATTCGCCGGGAGATAGGGATGCTTTTTCAGGGTAGTGCACTTTTCGATTCAAAAACGGTAGAGCAAAATGTGATGTTTCCACTGGACATTCTCACAACCATGAGTAAGGATGATAAGCTGGAACGCGTAAACTTTGTCCTACAGCGCGTTGGCCTGGAGAATGTCAATAAAAAAATGCCCAGTGAGATTAGCGGAGGTATGAAAAAGCGGGTGGGTATAGCCCGCGCCATCGTCAATGAAGATGTAAACTACCTATTTTGTGATGAGCCTAACTCCGGCCTCGACCCGCAGACAAGTATCGTAATCGATGAGCTTATTGCCGAAATTACCAAAGAGCTGGATGTGACCACCGTTGTAGTTACTCATGACATGAATTCTGTAATGGGCTGGGGAGAACATATCATATTTTTGGCTAATGGCCATAAGGTATGGGAGGGTAGCAAGGAGCAGATCATGTTTAGTGATGTGGAAGAGCTTAACAACTTTGTCTTTGCCAGTAAAGTGATGCAAGCTCTGAAAAACTCACCTAACTTTGATCCCAAGGAAACATGAACCAGACCCTTGCCTTATACCAGGTAGATGCATTTACTTCCTCACTTTTTGGTGGTAATCCGGCTGCGGTGGTACCACTGCAGGAATGGCCTTCAGATAAGTTGCTACAGCAGATTGCCAGGGAAAATAACCTTAGCGAAACAGCATTCATTGTAGCAGAAGGCGACGGCTATGGCCTTAGGTGGTTTACTCCTGCTGTTGAAGTAGACCTCTGCGGCCACGCTACCCTTGCCACAGCTCATGTCCTTTTCAGGCATCTTGATTTCAATAAGGAGAGGATCATCTTTCAGACCCGAAGTGGCCAATTGCAGGTAAGCCGTGAGAGGGACCTGTATGTGATGGACTTTCCGGCTGACAAACCTAAAAGCTACGATGCCAGGCTGCTGCCGGAAAACCTGATGGGTTCAGAGCCGGAAGCAGTATATGACGCCCGCTACCTGATGACAATATATCCTCATCAGGCATCACTGGAAAACCTTAGGCCAGACTTTCGCACCATGGCCTCCCTGCCCTGGCTGGGAGTGATTGCCACCGCTCCTGCAGACTCTCCGGATCTTGACTTTGTAAGCAGGTTCTTTTGCCCTAAAGCTGGAATAGACGAAGATCCTGTAACAGGGTCAGCCCACACTATCCTTACCCCCTACTGGGCTGAAAGACTTAATAAAAATGCACTCTATGCCAAGCAAATAAGCCATAGAGAAGGCAACCTCCTGTGTACTCTTAATCATGACCGGGTACTCTTAAAAGGCCAGGCTGTCACATATCTTAAGGGAGAAATAAGTATTCCTCAGATAGCGGAAAAGACTTATTAATTCCTGAATTTTAGTAACTTTTCCGTCACTTTTCTTTTTATTTTATCAACTATGGTATTCCGTATTCTTGTCCGGGTTCTTGCCGTGGCCCCATTTGTATTCTTTGCGTGTAAACCAGGCCAGATGAGCCGCTCCACCTCCAACCAGGAGATGGCGGCCAGGCAGGACTCCATTGCACGAATGGATAGTATACGCATAGCCGATTCGCTCGCCGTGGTACAGCGTAAAATTGATTCCCTCGCCTGGGAAAAGAATGCCGTTGCTATAGATGCCTACCGGCTGCTAAAAGATACCGTAACCCTGATTGGTGTGGGAGACATTATGATGGGCACTAACTTTCCCTCCGAGCAATACCTGCCCGGAGAAAACCTGCTGAAACCTGTCAATAGTATCCTGCAGGATGCAGATGTCACATTTGGCAATCATGAAGGGGTTATATTAAATGAAGGCGGTGACCCCAAGCGTTGTAGTGACCCTGATCTGTGCTATATATTCCGTACGCCAATATCCTACGCCCCCTATCTGACAGAGGCCGGATTCGATGTTATGAGCCTGGCTAATAACCATGCCGGTGACTTCGGGCAACCCGGTCGTGAGAGTAGCATGAAAACACTTGATAGTCTGGGCATATACCATGCAGGCCAGCTACAAAGGCCTTATGTTACGTTTGAACAGGATGGCATGCGATATGGATTTGCTGCCTTTTCACCTAATACCGGTACCGTAAGCATAAATGATCTCGACGGGGCGATAGATATTATTAAGCATCTGGATTCTATCTCAGATATTGTAATAGTATCATTTCATGGAGGAGCAGAAGGCAATAAATACGAGCATATTACAAGAGAAAGAGAATACTTCTATGGTGAGAACAGGGGAAACGTATATGAATTTGCCCATACACTAATAGACAACGGGGCAGATGTGATATTCGGTCATGGCCCTCATGTCACACGGGCTGTAGAGGTGTACAATGATAGATTTATCGCCTATAGTCTTGGTAATTTCCTCACTTATGGACGTTTTAACCTCCGGGGTGTTAATGGCATAGCGCCTATCGTAAAAGTCTTTACAGATGGAAACGGAAAATTTTATAAAGCTAAGGTAACGAGCATTATCCAACGTGGGGCAGGTGGTCCGGTTGTAGATACACAGGATCGTGCATGGAAAAAACTTAAAGAACTTACACAAGAGGATTTTCCAGAGGTACCCCTGTATTTTGAAGAGGGGGGTGTAATTACCTATATTAAACAATAAATAGACGGCAGGTGCCCTACAAAGAGAAAGAAATAGAAAAGAAGTACTACACCATCGGCGAAGTGGCCGATATTTTCGGTGTAGCCACCTCACTCATCCGCTTCTGGGAGAGTGAATTCGATACTATTCGCCCGAAAAAGAATCGGAAAGGTAACCGCCAGTTTACTAAGGAAGACATTGAAAGCATACGGCTCATTTATCATCTAGTAAAAGAAAAGGGCTTTACCTTACAAGGAGCAAAAGACATGCTTAAAAACAACGTGGGAAAAGTTAAAGACCGGATGGAACTGATAGAATCCCTCGAAAAGGTAAAAGGCTTTCTTGTAGATCTTCGTAAAAAACTCCCCTAACCTCTCTCTTTCTCTCCTTACACACATGTTACAGCCAGCTAACGTCCATGAGGTCGCCCTGACTCTTGTGCCCGGTCTTGGACCAAGACTTATCCGCCAGCTACTTAGCTATGCCGGTTCAGCAGAAAATGTGTTTGCACTGCCGGTAGCTAAACTCATAAAAGTGCCAGGAATAGGCAGGCAAACAGCCGAAAATATACTAAAATATAAGAATACCAGCCTCGCAGAGGAAGTGCTGGAAAAGGCAGAAAAAAACGAAACCAGTGTACTGCCATTTACACATCCTTCCTACCCTTTGCAGCTCAGGCAAATTCCGGATTTTCCACCCCTACTCTACACCCGGGGAGACGGGGCATTGGATTTCAGCCGGTCTGTGGCTATAGTTGGTACCCGCCATGCCACAGCTTATGGCAAGTCTGTAGCTGAGGAGTTGGTGGAGGCACTAGTGCCTTACAGCCCGGTGATTGTCAGTGGGTTGGCATATGGTATTGATATTGCCGCACACAAGGCGTCTCTGAAATATGGCCTACCTACCTACGGCGTACTGGCTTCAGGTACAGACATTATCTACCCCGCTGTCCATAAGCAGATAGCAAGAGATATGCTAACCAGTGGCGGACTGTTATCCGAAAATCCTCCCGGAACAAAACCTGATGCTCATCGCTTTCCAGCCCGAAACCGGATTATCGCAGGGTTGGCACAGGTCATAGTTGTGGTAGAGGCTGCAAAGAGAGGCGGGGCATTGATTACTGCACGGCTCGGCCAGGACTACAACAGAGAAGTACTTGCTGTACCGGGAAATATAGGGCAGGTTTATTCAGAAGGCTGCCATAAACTAATCAGAGAAAATGTAGCAGGTATATGCACCTGTGCCGAAGACATAGTAAATCAGCTTGGATGGCTCCATTCCGGTAGTGAAACCACTCAGGCAGTAACCCTGGATCTCAGTAATTTTAATGAGAAGGAACAAAAGGTCATCACATTATTATCGGAAAATAAATTTGAGATGGACCTGGATGACCTGTGTGTAAGAACTAAAATGCGCGTGAGCGAGATGGCTTCAGTATTATTAAGTCTCGAATTGCAGGGACTCGTTTCTCCACTTCCGGGAAGAAGGTACCGCCTGAAACTGGCCATTACCGGCACCGCCCAGACCTCACTATTTGTATGATTATAGATCAGACAGTGGAGGAACTGTCAGTGCTGATACGTCCCAGCCTGCAAGATTGGCCCCTGCCTGATACGCGCTCTCTAAAAAATCAAGCAGAGCCTGCCGGGGGTCTGCTTCTGCCCGCAGATCATCATACATTAGCAGAGCCATAGGACTTCCATTACTATCCTGCCATGATGCCTGGCCAGGTTGCAGTGGCTGCTTGTCCAGCCCATCCGGTGAAGGATATGTATAACTATAAAATGCCGGTGAGCGAACCTCTTCGTCACCAGCCCAAAAACCAAAGCTTATATTTTCATGAGAATAGGCAGCTTTATCAGAAATCCTTGCTTCAGCAAGCATAGCAGGAGCTCTTTTTCCTGAAAAACGGGTAACAGCCAGGTCCATATGATGCCAATAGATATGCACCGGGCATGTCTTTCCATAAAACCTGCCACTGAACTCTTTAAACACATCTGTGACCCAAAGCATAATTTTCCAAAATCGGGTCACATACTCCTTCTGATACGAACGATATTCATTTATTTCAGAAAAAGGCTTTTTAACAGGAAGGTCATATGGTCGGTCCTGAATAGTAGCTTTTATTCCTAGATTGTCAAGACTTCTGAAAAAGGCATGATAAAATTCGGCCACACTTAATTCGACCTTTAAGGGAAACGCTTCACTACCGGCCCAACTCGTATTGATCCCCAACTGATGATCGATAACATTAAATATAACCTCGAAAGCTTCCCCATTGTATGGAATAGTTCCGGTAGTGAAGCCCTTGGATGAAGCATAAAGTGTAATAAACCACCAATGATTTTTACGAGGCATCAATGCCATCCTTACTTTCCCTACAATTCGAAAATAAAGGTGTAAGGTCATCTTGCTCTCTTCCCACTCCCCTAAGGGTAGTTCTGGTAGAGCGTAGGCGGTCTTATTCATTTGTTGTTTAGTGATGATTACACTAAATAAAGTTTATGAAATCATTTTTGTCTTTTCTAACTTTAGTTTTTTTAGCATAAACATCATCTTCTGCACGATACCCTATAGTTACCAATACCACCGGTAATTTGTCCTCATGTTCCGATAGTAACGGCCTGAGCTTCTCCTTGTTAAAACCTTCCATAGGACATGTATCAACTCTGTGCATAGCCGCTGCATGAAGCATGAAGCCCATAGCAATATAGGCTTGTCGTGCGGCCCACCCTTGTTTTTCCATTGCACTAAGGGGTTCGAGGGTATTTTTTATTGTTGTACTGAATGGCGCGAGTGATTCTAACCTCACCCCTCTCGTTTCAGCAATCCTTTGAATATAATCGTCAACCAGAGTGGCATCGATGTGCTCATCCACACTAAATATCACCAACTCCGAAGCCTGTAAAATCTGAGGTTGGGGACAAGCTTCATTATAAATTCTCTGCCTTATTTCGTAATCCTTAACCACTGTCAGGCTAAAAGGCTGCAGACCATAGCTGGTTGGTGCCATACGTGCAGCGTCCAGTAAGAGTTCCAGCGTTTCAGCTTCCAGCTTTTCTTCCGGGTCAAACTTCTTTGTGGCATATCTCCATTCCAGTGATTCCACCAGTGTCTGACTAAGGGTAATAGTCTTCATATTAAATTATATGTACGTACATTTTTACTTATCAAACTGACTTTCCAGTACAAGGGTTACACTGGATTTGGTAATTAGCTGGCAAATACATTTTCAATTGCCATTTAGACACTAAATCATTTAAGAGTTTTCAAGATAACTACCTGATTGTTTGATCTTGAAGTAAAGAATTAAGCACTAAATCATTTTTTTACAATTTTTTTACTTTTTCAACACACTTTATACCTGCTTAAAAAGTAACCCATTACGGAAAGCATTTTTTTAATTATCCTTTAGACTCTGTTTGGAGTTCTCTCGCAATACCTTTGTAAAGTGCTGTGCTGTAGAATTTTAATTAACAAATAGATAATCAGATTAGACACCCTGCTTTTGAGACTGGTTTCCATGGTACAACACGCACTTTGAGTTAAAGAACGCTGATACCACTCTGGTATAGTTCATTAACCTCCCCCCCACTTCGATGTAATTTGAGAAGGTATTTTTTGACTAATTCCTGGAAATAAATCACTCATATTTGCCTCACAACTATTCAAAAATACTAATAACTACGTTATGCTTAAACGTTTACTCTTATTAGGTCTGGTTTTGCTGCCGTTGCTGTCGGTAGCCCAGAACATAGACCGGGAAAACTTCAGCGTGAAGTACCTGAGGCTTCCTAAGGCACCTTTACCTGAAAATGTAAAGACTTATAATAAGAAGATTTACATTCCCTCTTTATCCTCAGGCCAGGACAGATCCAGCATTGAAAGCAGCGTGAAGAACGCCATGGAATTGCACGGCTACGAAGAAGTGGAAAGTGACGGTGATGTGAACATCTATGTTTCACTGGGAACTTTTGGCTATCAGAACAGAAAGTTTAATAGCGAAAAGAAAGAAACTAAAAACAAGGAAGGCAAAGTGACCACCTACTACGAGTACTGGTATACATTTGAATACAAGTATCCGGTACGTTTGGTCATAGAAGATAAAGCAAACGGCACTGAGCTGTACAATGGTTTTATCTCTAATAGCCAGGACTATTCGTCAGCTTCTACAGACAGAGTAAGAAAGTCTGATCAACTGAGCAATGAGTGGAATAGCACAGTTAATAAAATGAGGTCGGACCTGCTCAGCAGGCACCTGGGCACTATCAGTGGCTATATTTCTGATGAATACGGATTTACTCCAAGCACCCAGTATGTACAGCTTCGTAAAATCAAGAAGTTCAAGAAATTTGATTACGAAGGATTAAACAAGGCTTGCGAAGATACTGAAACAGCCCTGTCTAACATGGAGCCCACTATGGACTACCTGACGGATGACCTGAAAGCTACCCTGGAAGCTTCCCTGGCCGTATGGGAGAAAGAACTGAGCGAAGCCGACTATAGTGAAAAGAAAGCTCGCATAAATGAAAAAGTGGCAAGCGTTCTACTTAATAATATTGCCGTAGCTAACTATTGGCTGGCTCGCTTTGATAAGGTGAGCGAGGTGATTGAAAAAGCGGATGGCCTTAAGAGTGATGGCTGGACAAACTCCATGAAAAGAGACATGGAAGACCTGATGGCCCGCCGTGAAGCAAACGGACTTTAATTAAAATCTTATTTACTAATAATTCATTTCTATAGACATGAGGAAATTACTTACAATGATGTTGCTGCCAATGCTTGTTTTTGTGGCAGCTTGTGGAAGCAGTGAAGACGAGGAGCCACTACCTGCAAATGAGATCAGTGATACAGAAGGTGTAAGCATTGTTCTTGAGTGGAGTACCGGAGGAAGCAACACGCAGTCATTGGATGACGTGGATCTGGATATGGTGCTTATGAAAGGAACTACGGAAGTAGACGAATCTTCAAGAATATCATCATTTGAAGACGTTACCTTAGAGCCTATCTTCGCTGATGGCGAATACTCAGTAGATCTTGAGTATTACAGTGGATCTGTTAATGTATCCTTTACGGTATACGTTATCGGTATCAACTCAAGCAGAACGCTGGAATATACTGGAAGCTTCTCTGCTGACGAGGGAGGAAATGCTTCATGGCCTGGTTTCCTTACCATTACAAAAACCGGAGACACCTACTCTGTACAGCGTTAATTCGCAGTAACAGGAAATACATTAAGCCCTTTGCCCCTTCGGCAGAGGGCTTTTTTTGCTTAAAGCGACCCCCAAGTGAATAATCTTTACTTCATTTCCGTTAGCTAGAATAGGAAACTAAGAGGCCTGTTTTGAAAGAAAATCACTATGATATTCTCGGACTAACACCGAAAGCAAATGAGCACGCTATTAAAAAAGCATACCGTAGCCTTGCAAGAAAACACCACCCTGACGTAAATAGTGGATCTGAAGAGGCAGAGGAGCGGTTTAAAAAGATTACGGCAGCCTATTATGTCCTTTCTGACCCGGCTAAACGCCTGATATATGACCTGCAGTTACTTAACGAATTAGTGCAGACAGACACTCCGCTCAGGAGGGAGAAGCAACGGCATCATACAAATTATCGCCGAAGACACCACTCATACCATAAGCCCAAGACTCCACATGGCACAACTCAAAGATATAATCACTTTGTGGTGTGGGCTATAGTATTAGGGGTCATGACTATTACGTTTCTCTTTGTACAGGCATTGTTAAGCTACCAGAATGAAATGGCCTATAAGAAGGCTATAATAGAAAGGAAAAATGGAAAACCTGAACAGGCCCTTAGGACGCTTATCCAGATGGAAGAGAATAGTAGTGGGCTAAAAGCATCTCAATACTTGCTGGCGGCACGTATAAGTTTATATGACCTGAATGACATACCGCTTGCCGGAAGCTTTGCAACCAAAGGGGTAGCCGCAGAACCTGACCAGAAAGAGAGGTCTGACCTCCTTTTTATAAGGGCTAAAAATGAAATGTTTGAGGGGCGGATTTCCGACTCTTACCAAACTTTTGAGTATGCTTATAATAAAGGGGGCGGGCCGGATAGCGCTCTATATGCGATGGCCGAAATCAAAACGCTTATTCAAAAAGATTACTTTACTGGATTGACTCTGGCTGACGAACTATTAAAAAAATCGAGCGGCTTTCATCATGCTTTATTTCTGAAAGCGTACGGTTATTATAAGCTTAATGACCTCGATGAGGCCCATACCTTCATCAACCTTTTCCTGGAGAGAGTGCCTCGGTCAGGGATAGGATATTACCTCTCTGCCAGAATTATGTCTGCGCGAAGCGATGACACAGGTACAGTTTGTAATCTCCTGAAGAAAGCAGCAGAAAACGGCTATAAGGTAGTGGATTCAGACCTCAGCCTCAGCCATAATTGTCCATAATAGAAAAAGCCTGCCATCCGGCAAGCCTTCAATATTGTCCGGATAAACAGTACTTAGTTACCCGTAAAGCATTTCTGATTACAGCGTTCTTTAATTACCTCATATGCCTTAAGGTCTCCTAACTCTCCTGCTTTACTCAGATCCAGGCACCCGGCCTCCAACTGGCCGTGCTCAATAAGAAGTAGCCCGCGCAGGTAAAATGCATCAACATTCTTAGGATTGATTTCGATAATCTTTGAGCAATCATTGATAGCATCAGAGTAAGCCTCCAACTGATGCTTTGCCTGCCCTCTTTTGTAGTATGCCTCTACATGATTTTCATTTAAATTAATCACTTCAGAATAATCAGAGATTGCACCGTAGTAGTCTTGCAGGCTATATTTTAGATTTCCTCTTTCAAAATACCCCTCTGTAAAAGTAGGATTGAGCTCAAGGCTTTCATTAAAATCCTTCATTGCTCCATGATTATCGCCAAAGTGGGCTTTGATTACTCCACGCAGGTAATATGCCTTAAAGTAAGACTTATCTAAGTCAATTGCTTTATTCAGATTGACTAAAGCTTCCATGTAATTTTTTTCTGCATAAAGCGTGATCCCTTTTTTAACCAACTCATCAGGAGTGGATTCGGCAAGGACCGTCAGGCTATAGCTCAGTTGAAAAAACACAGTCAGAAGTAACAAACGAGATACTTTCATATACGACCACTTTTTTAATTCCATGATTTTCAGACACTTAACAAAAACACTTATACTCACTATCCGCAAACCGAAGGAGTGTATGCCTTTATTATATGTTAAGAAAATAAAACCTTATTAAAGTTGGAATAGCACGATCGCCTGATGTCCAGCAGCAATGCAATGAAACCTCACCCTTTTTAATGCTGTTTCAACATTATAATAAATTACTGAAAAACTTTACCGGATGCCTGAATTGCCTTATTCATCAATTCAGTATCAATAGATGCTGGTAATGCTTTCTGTGACTCAAGAAAACGAATGATCTTCTCAGTAGCCATATTGCCAGTGAGGTCATCCTTTGCCATGGGGCAGCCGCCGTACCCCCGAATAGCGCCGTCAAACCGCCGGCACCCTGACTCATATGCTGCGCTAAGTTTATCCATGGCCGTTTCCGGAGTAGAGTGCAGGTGGGCGCCAAATTCCACATCCGGGTAGGCGTGAGTAAGGTTAGAAAACAAGAACTTAATCGTTTCAGGCTGTGAGCTACCTATAGTATCCGCAAGAGAGATTATCTTTATATCCATCTCCTTAAGCTTACTTACAAACTCCAGTACTACCTCCTTATCATAAGGATCACCATAAGGATTGCCAAACCCCATGCTGATATAGGTAACAAGCACCTTATTATTTTGAATACAGATATCCTGGATTTCTTCAAGTTGCTCTAAAGCCTGGTTAATTGACTTATTAGTGTTTCGCTGCTGAAAAGTTTCCGAAATACTGAGAGGAAAGCCAAGGTAAAGGATTTCTGCAAAGCGAGCAGCATCCTGAGCCCCACGCACATTAGCTACAATGGCCAACAACCTTGAAGTGGTATCACGAAGGTCAAGGTTTGAAAGGACTGCGGCCGTGTCACGCATTTGAGGAATAGCCTTAGGAGAAACAAAGCTACCGAAGTCAATGGTATCAAAGCCAACCTTAAGTAGGGTATTGATATACTCAGCTTTCACTTCGGTAGGAATAAATTCGCTTATTCCCTGCATAGCATCACGGGGGCACTCGATTATTTTCATACCCTAATGTTAGTAAAATTACACCGCACAAAAAAAGCCACCCGGAATGACGGGTCTCATGAATAAGTTTGGCCTGGGGAAGCCCTCACCCATTTTTAGGAATCTAACAAAGTGGTTGACTAACAATTCAATAAGGCTTACTAAGGATTTTACCAGAGAAAAAAGTTCTTTACCTGTAACTCCTTCAGCTAAAACCTCTTTCTCTACATATTAATATAAAAAAAGCCTATCCGCAGGACAGGCTATAAGTCAAACAATCAACATCTTACATACAACAACGCAGGCCTTTATCTAGGCCTCCCCCTGTAATTTACCACAAAAAATATAGCTGTGGCATTCCAAATCACCCTAAGAGGTAACATGGCAGAAAAGATAGCACGTGATATTTCTTATCTTAGTTAAGCCTATAGGTGACTTACCTAAAATTGGAATTTGTTCGATGATTTTAGATGGAATGTTATGGGTGAGAACACACCGTTGATCCACAAGGATAGACCCCTGTAGGATCTTTTTTACCCCATAGGAAGGTGAATTCTGTCATAAAGCTCTCGACCTTTAACGCATCTAATGCTAATTTCTTGGGTTCCATATCGATTAAAATTTACTCTTAATTTAATCATTTCAGGTTAAAAAGAATGACATAATTCATATAATTTTTAACTATATAAATAAATCAAAACATCCAAATACCTGTAAAGCAACCCAGTGGTTCAGCAAAAAACATTCAACAAACACAACTAACAGACACACAGACAAATAAGATATTTTAATAAGCGCCAAAATAGATAGCTGAAAAAAACATGCCAAGAGGTCTTTTTTCATCAACAAATTATGACTTAACACTAAAAAGCCGCCTGCCAATGGCAGACGACTTTTGCTCGCCGACTAATTTTTTCCTGGTGTTTTCATTTTTAAGTTCAGGTCCTGGGCCATATTGGCGGTAGCTATGTTTATAAAATCCAGCGAATTGGGGGTACCCTTACCACTTCCTCCGCTTCCGGATATGTAGGTAGCGGGCACCAGGCTGGTTCCTTTTATAGCCTCTGCATACGCCGCGTGAACCTTCTCGTAGGTCTTCAGCTTCAGTTCCAATGCCCCATCAGCTTCCATCACCTTACGCTTCTGATATGCTTCGGCATCTGCCAGTACCTTTGTCTCCTGAGCCTTTAACCTTGCCGATTCAAGTTCCAGCTTACGCTTATCCACCGTGATTTGCTCACGCTTCATTTCAGTCTCGATGGTAATAAGCGTCATAATCTGTTCTTTCTCCATATCTACTTTAATCTTGGCCTTCTGGGCTTCTCCCTGAGCAATGATTCGCTGCTTCTCATACTCCGCCTGTTTGGCTTTTTCCTTCTCAATGCTTGCCTGGGCGGCAGCATCTCTCTGCTTCCCCAGCATTTCCTTAAAGCGGGTCTCCGGATTCACATCTTCTACAGTAGCCTGAGCTACTATGATATTATAATCCGACACAGGATGTTTTTTACGCATGATCTTGCCGTCAGCAGAGCGTTTTTTACTTACTTCATACCTAACCATCGTACGATTTTCAATTGTGCGCATTTTATTTACTGCCGCAATGGTATCTGTACCCGTTTCCTTCATTTCTCTGGCAACAAGTATGTACATGCCATTCTCCAGTTGATCCAGTACAGCAGACTCAAGCTCCCCTCCCCTACCGGCTATATATTCCTGGGCTGAAATAAGCCTGGCGGAGTTTTTAGCAACTTCCATACAGGCAGGGATAAGAGAACTGTTGACTAAATTATCCTGTGTTCTGAACTCACTGGCCATTTTTAGAAAAACAACCTCTGATTCAGGCATTCTAAACCTGGCCGAAAGACTTATATTTGCCTTTACCGCATCGTTAAATCGTACAGGGATAGCGTTACGCATACCACTGTATACATTCTCATCCTGTGCCTGCTCTTCCGCTGAGCGAAATTTCACCGTCACAACTTTTTTAAATGGAACGGCCTGCCCCCAGAATTTGAAGTGTAAGCCCGGTTGAAGTTCAGCTATCTGAGTTCCCGTAGGGTACTGGACCAGGTAACTATATCCCGGCTCGGAGTAAAAGAGCAGGCCGTTTGCCGAGAAAAAGAAAACTCCGGCAAGAAAAAATACACCGGAAGTTTTCCATGGCAATTTGCGGGCTTGATTTCTACCAAGGATGAGTAACCCAATAGAAATGGCCAAAGCAATACAACCAAAAGTAATCATCCATGCATTCATATTTATATAGGTTAAGGGTGTGTTTATTTAGGATTAAAAAGGCGGCTGGCACTCGCCAACCTACCTTTCTCAGTTTCACCGGTTCAGGGTGTCAAAAGCTTTACATTATTTTGTAATAGCTTTACTATTATATACGAGAGTATAATTTTTATTGTTGCAAGTTTTACAAACTTTTTTTATTAATAATACTTCGATGACAGAACATCATTTGGACTTTTGAGTCAAATTCAGAATATTAAAAACCACATGAAAATACTAGTTATCACTGAAAATGAGATAGTTAAATCAATAATCATAGTGAATCAGAAAATTGCACTCTGTCAGGTAAAAAAAATAGCCGCCCGCTGCTTGCGGACGGCTATTTGATGAGAGTGCTATATTAAAGTACTAGAAGAGCTCTTTCGCAACTCTGAGGATGGTATCTGACTTACCCATGCTATAGTAATGCAGGACAGGTACACCAAACTCCATCAGTTCCTTGCTCTGCTGTATGGCCCATTCCACCCCTACCTGCTTGACCTGCGCATTGTCTTTACATTTTTCTACCTCATCGGACAGCGCTTCAGGGATATCAATGTGAAATATACTAGGCAAAACGTTGATGTGGCGCTTTGTCGTTATGGGCTTCAGACCAGGAATAATAGGCACCGTAATACCCTGCTCTCTGCAGTCCTTTACAAAAGAGAAAAATTTTTGATTGTCGAAAAACATCTGGGTCACGATATAGTCTGCGCCCATTTCTATCTTCTTCTTAAGCCAGCGAAGATCAGATCTAATGTTGGGGGCCTCAAAATGCTTTTCCGGATAGCCTGCCACTCCTATACAAAAATCGGTGTGGGTCGCATTTTCAAGGCTATCATCAAGGTATAGCCCTTCATTCATATTGTGGACCTGCTCGAGCAGCTCGGTAGCATAGTGATGCCCGTCCGGCTCAGGCACAAATCGTCCCTCTGTCTTTATTGGGTCTCCCCTGAGTACAAGCACATTATTAATTCCCAGAAAATGCAGATCGATAAGGGCATTTTCCGTTTCTTCCTTCGTAAACCCCCCACAGATAATATGAGGCACAGGCTCTACTTCATATCTGTTTTTGATGGCAGAGCAAATGCCTACTGTACCAGGGCGTTTTCGAATGGCTTTCTTTTCCAGAAGCCCATTTTCCCTTTTTTTATAAACATATTCTTCCCGGTGGTATGTCACATCAATAAATGGTGGCTTGAACTCCATCAAGGGATCGATGTGATTAAAGATATTCTGGATGTTCTCACCTTTAAGGGGAGGCAATATCTCAAATGAAAAGAGAGTTTTATCTCCCTTATTCTTTATGCATTCGGTGACCTTCATTCCTTTTTTCTCCTGTTTGGTCTCTTGTTCAGGTTGTCGTGGCTTTTTCAGGGATACTTGTGTCATAATTCAGGTTAGGTGAAAGCCAGCGTTCTAACTCTTCGGTGAGGATACCCTTACGGAAGGCGATATCTTCTACCTGATCTTTGGCTATTTTTCCAAGTCCAAAATATCTAGATTGAGGGTGTGCATAATACAGTCCGCTCACACTTGAAGCCGGGTACATGGCCAGGTTTTCAGTTAGCGATATCCCGGCCTCCTCTTCTGCATTCAGTAAATTAAACAAGGTCACTTTTTCCGTATGGTCGGGACAACCCGGATAACCCGGGGCAGGTCGTATACCCCTGTATTTCTCTCTGATAAGGTCGTCGTTTTCCAGCTTTTCATCGCTGGCATATCCCCATAGCTCTTTTCGAACCCTGGCGTGCATAAGCTCAGCAAAGGCTTCGGCCAACCTGTCAGCAAGGGCCTTCACCATGATGGCATTATAGTCATCATGATCAGCCTCAAACTTTTCAACCCACTTCTCTATACCTATACCCGCCGTAACTGCAAACCCTCCAATGTAGTCACCAAGACCGGATTCGAGAGGGGCGACAAAGTCAGAGAAGGCCATATTAGGTACACCGGAGGCTTTTTTTCCTTGCTGTCTTAACGTATGGAAACGGGTAAGCTCTCTGGTTCGCTCATCATCTTCGTACACAATGATAGTATCGTGCTCTTCAGTATTGGCCGGATAGAACCCCACAACAGCCCTTGCTTCCAGCCACTTTTCATCAATAATACGCTGAAGCATACCCTGAGCATCATCAAATAGCTTTCTGGCCTCCGTACCTACGTTTCCGTCGTCAAATATTTTAGGGTATCTGCCTTTAAGCTCCCATGTATGAAAGAACGGTGTCCAGTCGATATACCTGGCTATCTCCTCTAAAGGGTAGTTCTTAAAGGTTTTATTACCCAGTAAATTCGGTTTGGAGATGTCAGCAGGATCCCATTCTATTTTCACCTTATTACTACGGGCTTCCTCAATAGGGATGTATTTCTTCTCTTTGCCACGGTTTTTATGCCCTTCGCGCAGGCGTTCGTATTCGTCACGAATGTTAGCCGTGTACTCGCCTTTATTCTTACCAAGCAGACTGTTAGCTACAGTAACACTTCTGGAAGCATCCGCTACATGTATCACCGGATGGCCATACTCAGGCGCTAACTTCACCGCTGTATGTATACGTGAGGTAGTAGCCCCTCCGATCAGCAGCGGGGTGTCCATTCCTCTGGCCTGCATTTCGCGTGCTACATATACCATTTCATCAAGAGAGGGTGTAATAAGACCACTTAGGCCAATAATATCCACTTCATTCTTTTCGGCCTCTTCCAAAATCCGCTCAAGCGAAACCATAACGCCCAGGTCGATCACCTCATAGTTATTACAGGCGAGCACCACACCTACAATATTTTTACCAATATCATGTACATCCCCCTTTACCGTAGCCATTAGAATACGGCCAGCATTCCGGGAAGCATCCGCATTCTTCTTTTTCTCTTCTTCGAGAAAAGGTAACAGATAGGCCACCGCCTTTTTCATCACACGCGCAGACTTCACTACCTGGGGCAGAAACATTTTACCGGCGCCAAATAGATCTCCTACTACGTTCATCCCAGCCATCAAAGGACCCTCAATGACCTCTAGGGGCTTATCTGCCTTTTGCCTTGCTTCTTCCGTGTCCTGTTCGATGTACTCAACAATACCTTTTACAAGCGAGTGAGAAAGTCTCTCTTCCACAGGTGCCTGGCGCCAGGCGTCATCCTTTACTTTAGCTTTACCGCCCTGCCCCCGGATACTCTCGGCATGTTCTATAAGCTGCTCGGTAGCTTCAGCGTGCTTATTTAATAATACATCTTCCACTTTGCGGAGCAGATCCTTATCTATTTCTTCATAGACTTCGATCATACCCGCATTTACTATGCCCATATCCATCCCTGCCTTAATAGCATGGTATAGAAATGCAGAATGCATAGCCTCACGCACGATATCGTTTCCTCGAAATGAGAAAGAGATATTACTAACACCCCCACTAACCAAGGCATGGGGAAGGTTATTTTTGATCCACTCTACGGTACGTATATAGTCTACTGCATAATTATTATGCTCCTCTATCCCCGTAGCGACTGTCAGAATATTAGGATCAAAAATGATATCTTCCGGAGGAAAGCCAACTTTTTCCGTCAGGATGCGGTAGCTTCGCTCACAAATTTCAATACGTCTTTCATAATTGTCCGCCTGGCCTTGTTCATCAAAAGCCATAACAATTACCGCAGCACCATATTTCCTTACCAGGCGAGCAAGCTGAATGAACTTCTCCTCACCTTCTTTCAGACTAATAGAGTTTACGATCGATTTACCCTGAACGCATTTCAGCCCCTCCTCTATTACCGTCCACTTGGAAGAGTCTATCATAATAGGCAGGCGCGCAATGTCAGGCTCTGACATCATCAGGTGTAGAAAAGTAGTCATAACCTGCTCAGAGTCAAGCATGCCTTCATCCATGTTGACATCAATGACCTGGGCCCCACCTTCTACCTGGTTAACCGCTACAGATAGTGCTTCCTCGTAGTTCTCTTCTTTTACAAGTCTGGCAAACTTCCGTGATCCGGTCACATTGGTACGTTCCCCAACATTGATAAAATTAGTCTCAGGCCTCACTACCAGGGGCTCAAGCCCACTGAATCGGGTTCGCACAGGCTGCTTAGGAATAACTCTTGGTGAATACTTGGCAGCTACATCAGCTATGGCCCTGATATGATCCGGTGTAGTACCGCAGCACCCCCCGATAATGTTTATAAGGCCCTCAGATAGAAAGCTCTCAATGGTGGCTGCCATTGCCTCAGGGGACTCATCGTATTCGCCAAACTCATTTGGCAGGCCCGCATTTGGGTGGGCGCTTATGTAAGTATTAGATACACGGCTTAGCTCCTTAATATATTGCTTAAGCTGCTTGGCTCCCAATGCGCAGTTGAGACCAACGCTAAGCAGGGGCATATGGCTGATCGATATCCAAAAAGCCTCAGTGGTCTGTCCCGACAGAGTTCTCCCGCTGGCATCGGTAATAGTACCTGACACCATAGTAGGGATTACTTTACCGGTCGCATCGCAATAGTCACTAATGGCAAATAGCGCTGCTTTGCAGTTGAGGGTATCAAAAACAGTCTCTACCAGGAATATATCAGCCCCCCCTTCTGCCAGCCCCTTCACTTGCTCGTAGTAGGCTACGCGGAGATCATCGAAGGTTACCGCTCGGTAACCGGGATTATTCACATCCGGAGAAATACTGGCAGTGCGGTTTGTAGGACCTATTGAACCTGCCACAAACCTGGGTTTGGATGGGTCTTTAGCCGTAAACTCTTCGGCTACTTCTTTAGCAATTTTTGCCGATTGATAATTGAGGTCATACACGGCCTCCTCAAGTTTATAATCTGCCTGTGCGATACTGGTTCCACTAAAGGTATTAGTCTCCAGAATATCCGCACCAGCCTCGAGGTACTCAGCATGTATTGCTCTGATAATATCCGGTCGGGTTAAAGAAAGAAGGTCGTTATTGCCTTTGAGGTCAAAAGTATGATCCTTAAACCTTTCTCCTCTAAAATCTTCCTCGGTAAGTTTGTACCGTTGGATCATGGTACCCATGGCTCCGTCGAGCACAAGAATACGGTCCTTAATAACTGAAAAAATGGGTGCGCTCATTGGCTAAAATTTTCACATTTGGCGCTTATCTAGAAAGAGGAAGAGGTAAAACCTATCACCACTTATCTTCTTCCGGATTGTGACAGGGGTATCCGGAATGGGAATTAGCACCAAGTTTGCCAAGGTTGCCAAGACATCAAAGGGCCCAATCCCTCCGTCTTTCTCGATAAGTACTCATACAAATGTAATGAACTAAAGCGAATTGCACAGATTATGCATGGAAATTTTTTCCTTAAATATTCATACCATAGTCCTGCAAACGTTCGAACTTTCTATTTGAAAGTGATTTAGTAAAAAGGAAAGTATAGGAAGAATTGTAATTTAGCCGCAGACCATCAGATTTGTGACCTTATGCTAAAATTAGCTGCAGTAGATATTGGATCCAATGCCGTGCGCATGCAAGTATCCCGGGTAATAGACCGTGAGGGCTCTTATTTCCTGAAAAAAATGGAATACGTACGTTTTCCTTTACGTCTGGGACATGATGTATTTACAGAAAACAGGATCGGACAGGAAAATGCGGGCAAATTTCTAAAGCTGATGGAAGCTTTTAAGATCCTGATGGATTTATATGAAGTAGACGACTGCATGGCCCTTGCCACTTCAGCAATGCGTGAGGCTGAAAACGGGCTAGAGATTACAAAGGAGGTAAAGGAAAAGCTAGGCCTTGATATACGGATTATCGACGGAGATGAAGAGGCAGATCTGATAAACAGAGGGTTACAGTCATTTTTAACGGATAAGACCTATTTGCATATAGATGTGGGCGGGGGTAGTACTGAGCTGAATCTGTACATTCGTAAAGAAAAGGTGGCCAGCCGCTCCTTCCCTATTGGTTCGGTGAGATCTTTGGAAAAACATGACGACCCGGCGGTTTGGGTAGAAATGAAAGATTGGGTATTACACCACCTTAAACGCAGGCACAGTAAAGTAGTCAGTATAGGTACCGGGGGTAACATTAATAAGCTTTCTGACCTTGCAGGTAAGAAACCCGGCAAGACTATCGGAATAGAAAAATTGGAAGAAGTTCAGCAATATATCGGGCAGTTTTCACTTGAAGACCGGATTAATATACTGGAGCTGAATCCGGACAGGGCAGATGTAATCCTGCCGGCATCTGACATCTACCTCTCCGTAATGCGGTGGGCGGACTCCGGCCGCATTCTGGTACCAGAGGTAGGCCTTAAGGATGGAATGCTGCAAACTATGATAGACCGTAACCTGGGAGAAAAATAAAAAGAGAGCTTTATCTACTCTCTTTTAGGACGCCTGGCTTTGTGGCGGTATTTCTTATCTCAATGTTTTAGAACAGCTTCGCATCCTGGATGTCATCCAGAGTCACTTCATAAAATTCTTTGTGTATGTTAAAGGGAGGCTCTCCGGTACTTTCCTTGATAGTATAGCTTCCATCCTCATTCATAATATAGGCATTTACATTATCCCTTAAATTGTATCTGAGGATATTAATGACCTGTTGCTTCAACAGACTGTTTTGAACCAGGAATAGGCTCTCAATTCTTCTATCAAAGCTGCGAACCATCACGTCGGCACTTCCACTATATAAAATGGGGTCATTATCATTATGGAAATAATAAATGCGGCTATGCTCCAGAAAATCACCAACTATACTACCAACCTCAATATTTTCACTCAAGCCGGGGCGATTAGGCCTTAAGCAACAAATACCTCTTATGATAAGCTTAATCTTAACTCCAGCCTGAGAGGCAGCATAAAGCTCGGCGATGGTCTCCCTGTCTTCCAGAGAGTTGATTTTGATCACAATTCCGCTGGCTTTGCCCTGACGGGCATTATCCGCCTCTTTCCTTATCAGCTCTATAAGCTGCTGCCTCATATCGCGCGGAGCGGTGATAAGGTTACGGTAAATAGTAGGTATGCTATGCCCCGTAATGGCATTAAAGAACTCAGAGACGTCATTGCATACCTGTTCATTGGTGGTAAGCAGGCCCAGATCTGTGTATAGTCTGGCAGTATCTTCGTTATAGTTACCACTACTCATGTGCACATAGCGGGTAACCTTTTCCTCCACCTGTCGCACGATGAGCATCAGCTTAGTGTGGGTTTTAAAGCTGCTGATACCATAGATAACAAAGCAGCCAGCCTTCTGCAGCCTTCTTGCCTCGCGCATGTTATTCTCTTCGTCAAAGCGTGCTTTTACCTCGAACAGAACAGAAATATGCTTCCCATTCTCTGCTGCACGCAGAAGAGCATTAGTAACACGACTTTCCTTTGCCAACCGGTAAATGGTGAGCTTTATGGAAAGTACATCCGGATCATCAGCAGCCCTGTCCAGCAGTTCCAGTAAGGGTTCAATGCTATTATAGGGGTGATGAAGCAAAATATCCCGGTCATCAAGCACCTCGTAGATGTCAGTCTCACCCTGCTCACTATAGCTTAGCGGTGGTACCTGTGGGTGCCTGTCCGGCATTCTGTCTTTAAACTCGGTATGATTAACGATAGACCATAGGCCTGTAAGGTCAATCATCCCCCCTTCGGGTGCCCGAAATACATTATCCTCATCGATTTCCCATCGGTTTTTAAGGATGCGAAGCATCCACCTGTCACAAGTCTCCTCTACCTCTATACGTACAACCCGGCCGGTTTTACGGGTTTTCAGCTTACGCTTTAGCTCTTCCAGAAAGTTGGCCTCGATATCATCGCTTTCCTCAAGCGTAAAATCACCATTACGAATGATACGGAATAAGTTTACTGACTGAATCTCAATGTTTCTGAAAAGCTTGGCAATGTGCTCTCGGATAATCTCCTCGATAGGCACAAAAAGAATCTCCCCATTATGCTCTATCTCATAAAAGCGAGGGAGGTTTTGCGGAACCTGTATAAAACTGAGCTTTTTCTGGTCTTTCTTATCTGTCTGGCTAACGGTTACCACCCCAAAGATCAGGAGCTTATTCATGAGTATGGGGAAGGTGTGGTAACTATCATAAACCATGGGGGTAAGCATAGGAAAGATAGTCTTCCGAAAGTAGTTCTTTACCTTCTCTTTCTGGTCTTCGTCCAGATCCGATATTTTAGCGATCTTAAATTGGTTCTCGGCAAAAAGGGGTCTGAGCCTTTTGATAAAATACTCGTTCTGAGCCCGAACAAAGTCCTGAGCCTCAGTGAGTAATTTTTTTCGGAATGGCAATTCTCTTAGGCCACTATAGTCAATACGCTCCTTACCATAATCAATGTAGTTATACAAACTACCGATACGGATCATAAAAAACTCATCGAGGTTAGAAGCGGTAATGGCCATGAATTTGAGCCTCTCGAAGATATTACGGTCGAGATGCCTGGCCTGATCAAGTACACGGTGATTAAATTTCAACCAGCTGAGATCGCGGCTGATGAAATCTGACTTTTTTACAAGGTTATTGACGCGATCAATAGAAACGACTCGTTCCACGGTATCGATGGTTTTTAAAGCTGACTTTACAAAAAGTTTTTTCAATAAGATATAATAAAAACAATGGCCAGATAAAAAATCCCGGACACTACCGGGATTTTTATAATCGGAATATCAAATATCAAGTTTGGCGTATTTGGCATTTTTTTCAATAAACTCACGGCGCGGGGCAACTTCATCCCCCATAAGCATGCTGAAGAGGTGGTCAGCTTCGGCAGCTGACTCAATAGTTACTTGCTTCAGGCTTCGGTTTTCCGGATCCATGGTAGTAGTCCATAGCTGCTCAGGATTCATCTCACCCAGACCTTTATAACGCTGTACATTCACAGAATCTTCTTTGCCGTCCTTAGCCATTTCCATTACCGCACGTTCACGATCGGCTTCACTCCAAATGTAGCGTTCATCCTTACCCCTTCTGAGTAGGTAAAGAGGAGGAAGAGCAATATACAAGTAGCCTTGCTCAATTAATTCACGCATGTATCTGAAGAAGAACGTAAGAATAAGCGTACGGATATGGCTTCCATCCACGTCCGCATCCGTCATAATTACGATTTTATGATAGCGAAGTTTATCAAGGTTGAGAGCTTTTTCATCATCCTCTTTACCAAATGAAACGCCGAGGGCCGTAATCATATTTTTGATCTCCTCGTTGTCGTAAATTTTATGCTCCTGCGCCTTTTCTACATTCAGGATCTTACCCCTCAGAGGCAGAATGGCCTGGAAGCGACGATCTCTACCTTGTTTGGCAGAGCCACCGGCAGAGTCACCCTCCACCAAATATATTTCGCTAACTGCCGGGTCCTTCTCAGAGCAGTCGGCCAGTTTACCAGGAAGACCCGCTCCGCCCATAACGTTTTTACGCTGAACCATCTCACGGGCCTTTCGAGCTGCATGACGGGCCTGGGCAGCCACTACTACCTTTCCTACAATGGCTTTAGCTTCCTTGGGATGCTCTTCAAGATAGTTATTGAGTATCTCATTAACACACCCTTCCACGGCACCCATTACATCGCTGTTTCCAAGTTTGGTTTTGGTCTGACCTTCGAATTGGGGCTCAGCTACCTTTACTGAAATAATTGCCGTTAATCCCTCACGGAAGTCATCACCGGTGATATCAACTTTCACCTTATCGAGTAGGCCATTACGGTCAGCATAATTTTTTAGCGTGCGGGTGAGCGAACGCCTGAAACCGGACACGTGAGTACCACCCTCGATAGTATTAATGTTGTTTACATATGACACCACATTCTCTGTATAAGAGGTATTGTAGGTCATTGATACCTGCACAGGTACACCTGCCTTTTCACCCTCCATGTAGATCGGCGTGGGAAGCATCTTTTCACGGCCTGCATCAAGGTAAGTTACGAACTCTACCAGGCCGCCTTCACTGAAAAACTCTTCGTGCTGTATGTTGCCATCATCGTCCTTTTCCCTAAGATCGGTCAGTGTAAGCCTGATACCTGCATTCAGAAAGGACAGCTCACGCAACCTTGTAGCAATGGTGGTATAACTATATTCAGTGATAGTAAAGATCGAATTATCAGGCACGAAGTGTACAATGGTACCATGCTTTTCAGTAGTACCTATTTCTTTCACGTCGTATTGAGGAATTCCCTGCTTGTACTCCTGCTGGAAAACTTTGCCGTTACGATGAACGGTAGCCTTAAGGTCGGTGGACAGTGCATTCACACAACTTACCCCTACCCCATGCAATCCACCGGATACTTTGTAAGTGTCTTTATCAAATTTACCCCCTGCATGAAGCACGGTCATAACGACCTCGAGGGCTGATTTCTTTTCTTTTGGGTGAATGTCAGTTGGAATACCGCGACCATTATCCTCTACAGTAATACTATTGTCCTCATGAACGGTCACATCGATCCTGTCGCAGTATCCGGCCATGGCTTCGTCGATAGAGTTATCCACTACCTCCCAAACCATGTGATGAAGTCCTTTTACCTGTACATCACCAATGTACATGGCAGGCCGCTTACGTACGGCTTCCAGTCCTTCAAGTACAGTAATATTACCGGCTGAATAATCTCCTGCGTTGGTCTTTTTTTCTTCGCTCATAACATTTTTCAAAACTGCAAAATTACGCAAAAAATTGGCTTATTACCAGTTTTGGGCGGATAAAAAGCACAGTAAATCAAGCGAAAAGAAATGAAGGTAGCAAAGAGCGGCTTTCGCCGCCTTTACAGTATTTTTAACACAGACCTAAGCCTGTCAGGAAAAATCAAATCAGTATTGGCTTCCTGTTCAACAGCTTACTAAGCTCGGGTGGTCCGGTAAAGTGCCTCCCTCTGAAGTCATCCATCTCATCCAGGGTTTCCGCACTTAATAGTTCAGCCATACGCTCCATAGCCTGACCGGAAATAGCATAAGGAGGTAGTGAAAAACTCAGATGGTACCCTTCACAAAGGGCGACCAACTGAAACTCTTCGGTTTCCTCGATAGGTATATCCTCGATTATACAATTGTTAATGAAATGATCCAGCGAAAAATTGAGCCCTAAAGTCTTTTTCTTTAGGTGTTCTTCAATACGTGCATTTTCGGAGAAAAAAGAATCCATTCTGCGGAGCGAGTCCCTGGACATACGATTTCTCATGCCCTCGAAGCACCCGAAGCACATCGCAAACTCAAAAACGGTATCCTCAATGTTAAAGTCCGGATATCTCCTATATGATTTCTGAATAAGATAAGGTTCTCCCGATAGAAGAGATTTCTTGCATTCAATGCAATGTTCAAAGGGTTTTTCCGTAGCAGAGGAGAAAAACCTGTGTGGAATGGTTGTCATCTTAAGTGGTGTTTATTTGTTCATAATTTAAACAATAAATAATGTAATTATACCACTTCAGTAAGTGCCAACTCGTAACATGACAAGGGTACACCCTTCAACTGTCTGGATGCCTTTCTCTTCTGCTTTCTTAATTAATTCAAAATTTTCTGTTCCAGGGTTAAAAATTATTCGTTTGGGAGAAAGTGAAAATATGTAATCATACCACTCAGCCTGGTTGTGTGGTCCGATATATAGTGTTACTGTGTCAACACCCTCAACCCCGGGTTCTTCACGAAGATTAAGAATATCTTTCCCGGCTACTTCCCCCTTTTTTATACCTACCGGCACAATCTCATGCCCATATTCAGTCAGCATATGTGATGCCCGGTAGGCAAAACGTGCAGGGTTTGGGGTAGCACCTAATACGACGGTTTTTTTCATTATTCCTGAATTATCTATGGCTTATAAACAGGAAAATGACTCATAGGTTGTATCTAAATAGATTTTCCGTATTTGGCTGCCAGCTTTTCTGCACATCTTTCACCATCCATTGCAGCCGAAACAATGCCTCCGGCGTATCCTGCGCCTTCCCCGCACGGGTATAATCTGGATATACGGGTATGCTCGAACGTTTGCCGGTCCCTCGGGATCTGGACAGGTGATGATGTTCTGCTCTCAACTCCAACTATTTGAGCCTCATTGGTAAAATACCCCCTCATTTTTCTTCCAAATGATTGGAAGCCGGAAGCTAACCTCTTGGCAATTAGGCCAGGTAACACCTCATTAAGGTCAGTGCTTGCCAGTCCTGGCTGGTATGAGGTATCCGGCAGACTAGCGGATACTTTTCCGTGGGTAAAGTCAACCAGACGCTGAGCCGGTGCCACCTGAGTACTCCCCCCCGCTATGAAAGCCTTTTGTTCTACATCTTGCTGAAACCGGAGTGCCGACAGTTTACCAAATTTCTGATAGTCAGGGAGGTCTTCAGGGTGTACGGCAACCACTATACCACTATTAGCATACTTACTATCCCGCCTGCTGGGGCTCATACCGTTAACGACAATCTCACCAGGAGCCGTTGCCGCAGGCACTATAAAGCCGCCGGGACACATGCAAAATGAAAATACACCTCTTTCTATACGGTCATGACTAACCTGCTGGACCAATGAATAAGATGAGGCAGGTAACCAGGGACCACGGTCCGGTGTATGGTACTGGATACTATCTATCAATTCCTGATTATGCTCTACCCGTACCCCAAGAGCAAAAGGTTTAGCTTCTATCTCCACCTCCTGCCGTTGCAGCATATCAAAAATATCCCGCGCACTGTGCCCCGTGGCAAGTATCACCCCTACCCCACTGATCTTTTCGCCGCCGGCCAGTATCACTCCGGATACGGAACCTGAGCTCAAGACAAGATCAGTGACACGCGCATTGAACCTTACCTCACCACCAGCTTCCAGTATGCTTTCCCTAAGGTCAGCTACAATCCGGGGAAGCTTATTGGTCCCTATATGAGGATGGGCATCGATAAGAATTTCCTCGCGAGCGCCGTGAGCTACCAGTATCTCCAGTATCCGTTGTACATCGCCGCGTTTCTTAGAACGGGTATAAAGCTTTCCATCACTGTATGTGCCAGCACCACCTTCACCAAAGCAGTAATTACTGTTCGGATTAACAATATGCTTTTTATTAATAGCAGCCAGGTCCCTCCTTCTGGCACGCACATCCTTACCCCGCTCCAATAATACGGGCTTTATGCCTAACTCTATCAAACGTAAGGCCGCGAACATTCCTGCTGGGCCAGCTCCTACTATAATGGCTTCCGGCGCCTTGCTCACATCCGGATAATCTCTCCGGTATGATATACGGGGAGGCAGGCTTTCATCAGATATAAGCGCCTGAATATTTACTTTGATGTTTTTCTGCCGGGCATCTATGCTACGTTTAAGTAAGCGTACCTGCACAGACTCATCCGGGGAAACACGGGCCTTCTTTTTGATAGCCGGCTCAAGCTGGTCGGGGTTGAAGGCTTCGCTGGGGCTTAGAACAATATTCAGAGTTTTATTCACTGTAATCTGCCGATTATTAGGATATCACTTCGTCTTAAAATTAAAAATGTAGCCTACGTTGATGCCCAGACGGGGATAGATAGCGAAGGGAGATTGAGAAATTTCATCAAAAAGGCGATCTTCACCGATACCCTCATCATACTGCTTATTAAAGTACCTGTAGCCTAAGCCGAGACCCGCCCAAATATCGATTGTAATACCAGAGTTACCCGCCTCTTTTACAATTCGGTCTCCTATAAACAAACTATACTCCCCACGGCGCTCCACAGCTTTTAGTAACCTGACACCTTCACCTGTGGAAAGAGGATCGGTATTTACCTGATGCTTCTGGGAAACGAAGCGAAGGCCTTGACCGAAGTATAGCATACCAATGCTCCTGTCCTGCTGATAGAATTTTTGCCTGAAAGTAACGGAGAACCCACGTGTGTATACTTCGTTCAGGTCAATAGTTGCGTCACCTTCAAAAAACGGATTTCTGATAAGAGTGAGAACAGCTTCGTACCCTAGTCGCTCCTGCATGTAATATTCGGCATATACCGGTAAATCTCCGAATGCCGTGGCAATAGGGTTTGCAGCAAGTACAAAACCTCTGAATTCCCCTATTCGGGGAGTAAAGTATTTGAGCTTTCGGTTACGATACCTGTATTCAGGACGTGAATACCCCGGCCCATTATCACCCGTATTCTCCGTGGCACTCTCTACCAGCTTAAATACAGGCTTATCATTTTCATAGATAGGCCTGTAATAACCCGCCAGGCTACCGTCTGCACTATACAGCTCCCATGTACCTACCCGCTTATTGTCTTTAATACGGCCAGTCATATACCGCGTACCATCAGGATAGTAACCAGTGTACCACCCCTCACCATCTATATAGTCCACCTCTCCTTCCAGGCTACCGTCCTCATAGTAGTATTCCCATCGCCCCTGGTTAGTTTCATCAACTATCCTTCCTTTCACCTTAAGCTTACCACTGGGATAAAACTCCTTGTACTCCCCCTCTCCTTTCACGAAAAGGCCCTCTCCCATAGGCTTACCGGTTTCAGCGTATATTTTCCAGAAACCTTCCTTAAGTCCATCAGCCTGCATACCTTCAGAGCTCATCACACCGTTTTCGTGGTAGTAGGTCCATTTACCTTCAGCCTCCCCTTTGGTATATTCTCCTTCCGCACTAGGGTTGCCGTTAGGATAATAATAGCTCCACGTACCCGTCTTTACCCCATCTTCATATTCACCTCGCGCCTTAATCGTACCTTCGTCATAATAAAATGTCCAAAGGCTATCACTTACCCCATCCCGGTTAAGCCCTTCAGCCTTCAGCTTACCACTGGTGTAGAACTCACGATAGGTACCTACACCATTTTCATAAAAGGCCTGTGCTTTAAGGAATCCGTCCTCATAATAGTAGTTCCATATGCCAACCCTCGTATTATCGAGATACTTTCCATTGCTTTTTAGGCCACCACTTTCGTAGTAATATTTCCACTCGTCCTGCCGTAACCCATCATAAATATACCCCTCCTTCTGCGGCTGACCATTTTCATAATAATACTTCCACAGACCAAAATTACTCTGGTTTTTTAGCTCACCTTTCATTTTCAGATGGCCATTTTCCCAATAGTATGACCAGATCCCTGTGGGTTCGCCCTCCACAAACATTCCTTCACTTTCCTTGCCACCGGAAAAATAATAACTGGTGTAAGGCCCGTGAAGAACGGTGCCATCGTCATCATGCAAGTAAAAAGTAGCTTTTAAATGCTGCTTCCTCGCATCAAAATATTCACTCTTCTGCTTCGTTTGGGCATAGCAAACTCCTGCTACCGTAAGCAGCCCGAAAAAAAGAGGTAGACGTACCAGAGAGTTCACTAAATAGTAACGTATTAATTATGAAAAAAGATAGGTAATTTACTCTTCCTTATTGAAAACCTCCTTAAAGACCCATCTCTTACCCCAATCTTCTTTTTCTGCTTCAGACCATAATTCAGGATAAAAAATGGTGCGCTGAAAACGTGGTGGTAGATATTTTTGCCAATTAGTACCCCCCGTTGCCGCAATATCTTCCGGATCCTTATGGAGGTACCTTACAGCTGCTTTGTAGTGCGCCAGTCTCCACCCCACATTAGCCAGGTAATCAAGCTTACGAAGAGCCTCCACCAGGGCATCTTTTTCATCAGCCTCACTAAAATACTGCTGGTAGAGACTGTACAAATTAGTGTCCTTGTACTTTCTTGCAGCATGGAGAAACTCCTCAGCATATTTATCTTCAAACTGCCTGAGAGTAAGAGTCTTATTACCAGTAGCTAATTCCGTAGCGCCTTTTCGCCAATACAGTTGCTGAATTAGCTTTTCCTCATCGGCATCAGGAGAGAGATTCACCTTTTCTACATTTTCCACCAGGTTCTTCAGCGTAGTTGCCTGCAACTCTATAAGACGGTACTGCCCGGACTGAAAGCCCGAAGAAGGTAGCAGAGACATCCGGAAGGCGAGAAATTGTTGTTGATCCATACCATCCACCATGACATCGAAGCTACTCACTAGGTGCTCAAAGTAGCGGTTTATGCGATTTAGACGCATCAGATAGGTACCTGCGTCCGGTTTTCCTGCTTCACTTAACTGCTCCATCTCCAGACGAATCAGCTTGAAGTAAAGCTCACTGATCTGGTGGTAAATGATGAAAATATTTTCATCAGGAAAGGAGGTCCTGGGTACCTGAAGAGTTAGCAAGGTGTCCAGGTGAATGTAGTCCCAGTAAGTAAGGTAGTCTGCGTATAGTAGTCCATCAAGGTATGACAGCAGATCCTGTCCGGAAGCACCGTACTTTTCTTTTAGCTTTTGGATTCTGTCCAGTACCTTTTCGTCTATGTCGGAATAATTCATATTGCCCGTTTCAATCACGAATTCTTTTGTAAATTTGGGACAATTGTCAGAAACAAAACAACATAATGGCCGAATTTTCAACAGTTGCTGCCAACGGACACGCTAAATCAGCCAGGCAGGACCTTTTCGAATCGCCCGATCTATATAGTGTAGACGACCTTCTTACCGATGAGCATAAGCTCGTAAGATCCTCCATAAGAGACTTCGTAAAGAAGGAAATCAGTCCTTCCATTGAAGAATGGGCACAGGAAAACCACTTCCCCTACCACCTTGTAAAACGCTTTGGTGACATGGGAGCTTTTGGCCCTACCATACCAGAAGCCTATGGCGGAGGCGGTATGGACTACATAAGCTATGGCCTGATTATGCAGGAGATTGAGCGTGGGGACAGTGGCCTCCGTTCTACTGCCTCTGTGCAGGGCTCATTGGTAATGTATCCTATCTATAAATTTGGCTCTGAAGAGCAAAGAAATAAGTACCTGCCCAAGCTGGCAAGTGGTGAATGGCTAGGTTGTTTTGGGCTTACAGAGCCTGACCACGGCTCTAACCCCGGGGGCATGACCACCCGCATCACAGATGAGGGAGACCACTACGTGCTTAACGGAGCTAAAATGTGGATCAGTAACTCCCCAAAAGCCGATCTGGCTGTGGTATGGGCTAAAGATGACAATGGCCGCATTAAAGGCGTAATCGTTGAGAAAGGTATGGAGGGCTTTACCGCCCCTGAAATTAAAAGCAAGTGGTCCCTACGGGCAAGTACAACTGGTGAACTTGTCTTTAGCAATGTGAAGATTCCCAAAGAGAATATCCTCCCTAATAAAGATGGCCTGGGAGCTCCGCTCATGTGCCTTGATTCTGCAAGGTATGGCATAGCCTGGGGCGCATTAGGCGCAGCTATGGATTGCTACGACAGTGCCCGTCGTTATGCTATGGAAAGAATACAGTTTGACAAACCCATCGCAGGTTTTCAGCTGGTGCAGAAAAAACTGGCAGAAATGCTTACCGAGATCACAAAGGCACAACTGGTAAACTGGAAACTTGGCAAAATGATGAATGAGGGCAAAGCCACTACCGCACAGATCAGTATGGCTAAACGTAACAATGTTGCTGTTGCCTTAGAAATAGCACGTGAGGCACGTCAGATACACGGCGGCATGGGTATTACAGGTGAATACCCAATAATGCGCCATATGATGAACCTCGAAAGTGTGGTAACCTATGAAGGCACTCATGATATACACCTATTAATTCTTGGCAAAGAGATCACTGGTATCCAGGCGTTTGTATAAATATTATATACATTTTATTCTATAAGGGCAGTCATAAGACTGCCCTTTTTTTAGCTAAAGGCAGAGGCCATTTTCACTCTCCGGTTAGTGATTGGCAATCATCCTCCATCTACCCTCCTGTAGGCTTATAAGAATCAAACCTCCTTTTTAATAGGTAAAGCTCAAACCGATACTTTATCACCTTACCAAATAAATGTACACTCAAACAGGACAAAGAGTGTAGATCGTGTTACAATAACACTTATAATCAAAAAAGCTTTTGAGGGTTTACACCTATACCATTCCCACAGCATAAAACATATATTAGCACAAAGTAATTTTCATAAACCCAAACATCATATTAGCTATGAAAAAGAAAATGAACATTTCCTCTTTGAAAGTGAAAAGCTTTGTAACAAATGTGGATAATGAGCTCAAAGTAAAAGGTGGTGCACCAGATACTTACTATGGAGTTAATGGATGCAGCCTATACAGATACCCCTGCTTCCTATAAGGATTAGTTACTTCGTAAGCAGAAATAGTTTAGAGGGCCTCCACTTGGGGGCCTTTTTTTTGCTTATTATTACATGTAATTTAATATTATATACACACCCGTCCTAAACGATTTGAAATGAGGTAGAAATCATTCTTTTGGGTTCCTATTCGCTGATTTTTTGCTGATTTCAAAATCAAGCCCCCCTAATATTATTAGACGTAAATAAGCTTAATTGTATTTCTGCAGGTGTGTCTTCCCTAAAGCTTGGCCAGTCCAGCCATTTATATAGGTCTAATTTAAGGAACAAGCTTACTCTAAGAAAGGTGACCAAATTGGACAGATGCCAGTTGAATGCTGCTTTCTGTTTCAGATATTTGAGTAGTAATATCACGATCATAGCCGTCCATACCTGAATGAGCACAGCGTTGGGGCTGGTGCCTATAAATGACTTTATCTTCAGGTTTTGCTTCACCTGCTTAAAGAACACCTCGATCTCCCATCGGCTTTTATACAAATCAGCAACTGTTTTTGCTTGCCAGTCGAAGTTATTGGTCAGGAAGGTGAGCTCCTTTTGCTGTATGCTGTCCCAAACACGTACCAGCCTGAGTTTACCCGGATACGCTTCTGCCGACCGGGGACTTTTAAGGCAAATATCCCGGTCACTGATGATGTCTGTAGCCTTGTAACCATTGATGGCATAATCAGCTATCAGTTGTGCTTTCAGGTTACTTTTGGCTCTGATCACAAAATACACCCTGGTGCTGTCCAAATCGTTTAACCACTTGAAGTCCAGGTAAGCCCGGTCTGCTACCAATACACTACCACTGGGTATATTTACTGTCCTTGCAGCCTGAATATCATGCTGTTTGCCTTCTGTCATGTCGATAAAGGCAGGAAGACAGCCGTCATAGTCCAGTAAGGTGTGTAGCTTGACAGCCCCTTTTCTACTGCGGAAATGGGCCCAGTCAAAGGCCTGCAGCGATAAGGGAACCGTAGTGCTGTCCAAAATAAACACCTTACGCTTCAGGCGTTTCATACCAGTCCGTTCGAAGGGCTGTCCGGACTGAAGGTGTGTCTGCAACTCATAGTAAAAGTCTCGGAAGACCTCCCAGGACCGATGCTTGTTCATGTAAGCAATAGAGGACTTACTGGGGACTCGATCAATGCCCAAATGAACGATGTTTTTTGACATAGCTTTCATGCCCTGCACCACATCTCTAATTGAGTCTGCTTTTGCCAGATGGCAAAACAGCATCGATATAAGGTGGTGACGAGTGCTCAAACCTTTGCTGTGCTTGTCCGAATGATGATGTTGGATTATTCTTCTAAAGTTAGCCGTGGGAAGAAGGCTGATTATCTGACTGAAAAGTGTTACTTTTGACATGACTGGATATATTATTGATTCACTACCTATAATATAAGGCAACTGCGGTTGCCTTCCAGTCTTTTTTCCCTCTCTAGTATTTATTTAGGACAGGTGTGATTATATAATACAATCTAATTATATCAATTAAACAACTGGAACGCAGCCGATTATCAAATCTAAATTAATACACATAGATTTAACACCCTTACACTTACATTAATCCTAATAAAAAAAGCTAAATTCATAATGTTTTGAATATTAAGGGTATACCCTCATTTAAACATAAAGCACAACCGCATACCTTTAACCTTTTACAATCGCATAAATTCCACTAGGCTATGAAAAGGAAGATGAATACGCACTCCTTAAGGGTGGCGAGCTTTATAACTGAGAATAAATTACCCCCACCAAAGGAGGGGGTTTTCAATGGTTATTACCCCCAAAGGGGGATAGTCAGTTATCGAATAGCGGGATATCTATATCCCCATCCTCTTTCTTATCTTCCTTCTCCTGATACTTAACATACCGCTTTATCTTTTCTTCATCTATGCCTACCGTACTTACAAAATAGCCTCGTGACCAAAAATGATTGCCCCAATAGGGTTTTCTGCGAAGACTCTTGAAGTTCTTAAACATCATGATCGCTGTCTTACCCTTGAGAATACCCATGAAGTCTGATACACTAAGTTTCGGAGGTATACTACATACCAAATGAACGTGATCTGGCTGAATGTTCAACTCTTCTACCTTGACCTCCTTCCATTCACATATCGTCTTTATCTTATTCTCCAACGTATCTGCAACAATATCACGAAGTATACGGTGGCGGTACTTCGGGGTCCATACTACATGATAGACACAATAGTAAAAGCTATGCGATAGCTTACGATACTTGCTCATTCCACAATATACCCCTACTGGCATAGCCCTCAAACATGACCACCGTCTAAGACGGTGGTTTTAATTCGATTAATAAAGAACCTGTTACGATTAAAGGAGGAGACCACTTTAAGACTCACTATGGCTATAATGGATGTAGCTTTAATGTCTATCCCTGCTTCTTGTAAGCAAAAGTATTAACAGAAAAAGGGGCCTTTCAACCCCTTTTTTAAAAATTTACTGGTCAACTGATTCAGGTGGCACAGGACGTAATTCCACATCCGCTTTTATGGTAATCACCTTAGCTGAATCCTTGGGATCATTAGAGAAAACAGTAACCATTTTCTGCTGAGACCCCTTACGACCTTCGCTCATAAATTGAATATCAGCTTTTACAGACTCGCCTGGCATTACCCTTGTCTGGGAGGCCTTTCCCTTAATACACCCGCAGTTTGAAGTAATATCACGTATTTCCAGCGGGCTGAGCCCATTATTAGAAATAGTGATTTCTCTAGTAGCTGTATCTCCCTCAATCAGATTACCATAATCGATAAGCCGTGAACTAACCCCTATTTTCGGCGCCTGTTTAAGCTCCTCTTTAGTCATGGGAGGAAAGTATTCCTGGATAGTAGCCATTACAGAATAACTCTTATGCGGTGCCTCTTTCTCACTGGTGAAGAAAACCACGTTGTCCGTTTGGTAACCGAACCGTCCCTTTTTCTGTGAATCATAGGTGATTACTACCTTACCCTTAGTGGAGGGAGGCAGCGTATCAGGCATGAAAGCTAGCTGTATATGATCCGGAACTACCGTGTTAGGCTGAAAGTAAATTGTGTCTTCTCCATCATTGTACAAAGTAAACTCCTTTGAGACAGGCCCCCTGGTAGTAATGGTACCCATATAAAATGCCCGGTAACGAGAACGCAAGTCTCCGTTTTTAGTAGGGAAATCCTCTGCAGGAGTGCGTGGTCTTGGTATTACCTTACCCGAAATAGTCAGCACCTGTAATGGCCGCAAGGCATTACTTGTAATTGTCAGCGACTTATTGAACTGGCCTGGTCGGTTAGTCGGATTATATCGGGCTGTGATAAAACCTGTATCTGCCGGTGCCACCGGATCAGAACTCCAGGCAGGGGTGGTGCATCCGCAACTGGCCCGTACACCTTTCACCCTTAAAGAGTCCTCCCCTGTATTTACAAAATAAAACGTATGTTCAACAGGGCCATCCGCCTCATTTATAAGACCAAACTCATGGCTTTTCTGCAATAAGGTAAGCTCTGCATTGTTCTGCGCATACAAAGTGAGGCCTGATAGCAGGCTAATGGTTGTGAACAGAAAAATTATCTTCAATTGTTTTCCCATTTTTAGGATGTCCCTCTGGTAAACGTCTTCACTCTCTACTTATTCTGTACCAAATTAGTTCGCCAGAGTCATTTATATCAAAAAATGTAAGAAAATAGCTGTATTAGATTAGTTAAGGTGCGGCCGATCCTTCAAACTTCTTATTTTTGCGCCAAATCTTTAAAGCAATGGCTAGAATACTTACCGGAATCCAGAGTTCAGGAAAACCCCACCTAGGCAATATCCTTGGTGCCATCAAGCCCGGGATAGACCTATCAAAAGACAGCGCAAATGAATCGTTGTTCTTCATAGCTGATCTGCATTCTCTTACTACCATCAAGACAGCAGAGGAGCGTATCGCTAATACCAATGCTGTTGCCGCTGCCTGGATTGCCTTTGGATTCGATTATAAAAGCAACATGTTCTACCGCCAGTCACGCATACCCGAAGTATGTGAGCTTACCTGGTACCTGAATTGCTTTACCCCATATCCTATGTTGGCAAATGCTCACTCCTTTAAGGACAAGGCAGATAAGCTGGCCGATGTGAATGCCGGTCTTTTTACCTACCCCGTATTGATGGCTGCAGACATCATCGGCTATGATGCTGACCTCGTACCTGTCGGTAAGGACCAGCAACAGCATCTGGAAATGGCAAGGGATATTGCCGGCGCATTTAATCACCGCTATGGTGAGGTATTTGTACTACCTGAAGCCCATATTGATGAAAAGGTAATGACCATTCCGGGGACAGACGGCCAGAAGATGAGTAAATCTTATGGCAACACCCTGGATATTTTCCTTCCTGAAAAGCAATTGAAAAAACAGGTTATGTCAATCGTAACCGATAGCACACCACTGGAAGACCCTAAAGACCCTGATAAAGATGTCGTATTCTCTATCTATAAACTGATTGCTTCTGAAGAAGAGACGAAGCAGATGAGAGATAACTACCTCGCCGGTGGGTATGGTTATGGCCATGCAAAAAAAGCACTGCTGAGCCTTATTTTGGAAAAGTATAAGCAGGAACGGGAAACATTCGATCACTACATGAGAAACCCGCATGATCTGGAGGAGATACTGAAGGAAGGTGAAGAAAAAGCCCGGCAGATAATCTCCGGAGTCCTTGATAAAGTTAGAGAAAAGCTAGGATACAAATAGTAAATATATACAAAGCAGCTTCTTTGTTTTTATTCAAAACATAATTTTGTATTTGGCAAACTACCACGGGGTTGTACCGGGTCGCGTTCGATCCCGTGGTTGCCATTTACGCGAAGTTGGTTTCTGGTCGCGTCAGACTTCGCTATGCAGAGTGGTTAAAGTAATTCTCCAAATATTGTTTGCATCAAAAAAGGCCTTTCTGCTGTTGAGACAGCCCCTTTTTATTCACCTATCCGACTCCCAGCACACCAGAGCCCTGTCCTTTTAATAACAAGTCAACTGTTGACCTGTTGTGCATTGACGCATTGGTAATTTGTACTAATCCCATAATTCCCCCTGTGAGTATCCTATAGGGATTCTATAGTGATCCTATAGTCATCCTATAGTCAACATGTGGGCATTCTATACTCACCTATATAGCATTATTCCTGGATAACAATACGTGAGGGTACCTGCCACTAAGTAAAAAGCCTTATCTATAACAGAAAAAAAACCGACCCACGCGTGTGAGTCAGCTTTCCTAAAAATTTCTTTATGAAGTCGGGGGCATTCAGACTTTCAGTTCAGGTGCTACCTAGTAATCTCATGCTTGAGTGCAGCAGTAATTTACCTGCCCGCCACAGTCATTCCGCTGGTACATAGATTATCCAGCCAGACCTGCGTTCCACCAATAGCGCATTCATCAAAACTACCGGTAATAGTCACTCCCACAGGCTGGCCCTCCGTACCATATACCAAACTGAGTTTGGCAGCACCTACAGAACTACCTTCCAGATAAGCTATGCTGGGGAAGGTTCGCTTGTCCTTATCTACATGCACCTCCACTTCGCCACCTACTTCTTTAAGGGCAATGGTCAGGTTGCTGATTTTTCGTTTAGTTTTGAATAAGGCCAGGGCATTATCTGTTTTCAGCATAAGGCCATCTAACCCCTCATACATATCAGTAAGTACGGAAACCGACCCTGCGCCCCCCGAATTTGCTCCGGTAGAATGCCTTACCGACATACTTACATCATAACTAATATCTATTATTCCTCCTGGAGAGAAAGTAGTCCCATCCTCCAGGGCCTCAAAATCCACACAGCTTTGTCCCTGACCATAAAAAGAGGTCAGGCAGAACATAATCAAAAAAACAAGGAAAGGCACATTAATACCCCTTCTCATAAATCCAACTTTAATTAAAAAATTAGAGTCTGAAACTTTCAGGCCCTCGCGGAAAAAATTACGATCGTTGATCGAACCGCTGGTCATAATAACGGGATCATCCTAAATAAGTTACTAGCTAACAGAAGCTTACAAACAACAAAACCCTGTAAACAGACTTACAGGGTTCAATATTAGGCAGTATATTCAGCCGCAATTATGACTTGGTCGCATCAAGAAGGGCCTCCTGTACATTCAGGTTTCCTCCTTGCATCTCAATTATCTTTCCCTGAGTGGACTCTATGTTAAGGCATTCGACTAAAGCCTTAGCCACATCCTGCCGGCTTATCTGCCCCGTCGGGTCATCCAGGGAGGCCGCCGCCCTGATTCCAGAAGATGGATCGTCATTAAGCGTACCAGGTCTGAGAATAGTATATAAAAGGTTACTTGCCTTCAGTGCCTCATCAGCATTGTGCTTTGCTTCCAAATAATGCTGTAATTTTTCCGGGCCGCCAGAAGGGTTATCTGCACTGATTGCGCTGAGCATGATGAACCTTGGCACACCCTTATTCTCGGCCTCCTGAATCAGCTTTATAGCTCCGTTCTGATCAATGTCTATAGTTTTTTCGGGACCAGTGTTTCCCCCCGATCCGGCAGCAAAAATAATAGCATCCATGCCTTTCACAACTTCACCAAGGTCCTCTTCCAGATCTCCTAATACAGGCTTTCCGCCCAGGTCAGACATCTTTTCCATCTGTTCCTTTTTTCTCACCATAGCGTAGGGCTCAAATCCATTTTTACCTAACAGTGATACTACTCGCCGACCTGTATTGCCGTTTGCTCCAGCTACTAATACTTTCATAGTTTACTAATTCTAATTTCTGTTAGATAAACCCATATTAGTACGTATAGTTTACAGAGATTCAGGAATTTCCGGACCTTTCCTTAGAGGGTATTGTATAGGATGGCCTGAACAGCCACGAGGCTATAAATAGCAACATAAAATCAGTTAACCGGCCTTTCCCTCTGATCTTTGACGCCTTCCAACTGGAAATAAGTAGACTTCTCATGTAGGGGAGTGATTTCAATATACCGGATACTTCCAGGCTGTAACGATTTGCCTTTTTATGGAGAAATAGTCCGATGATAACCTGCAATACAGGACCAGTGAGAAGGTATACCAGTACCAGCCTCAACAAAACATTGATAAAAACATAGTTTGACCCGCCCTGATAATAGAAAAATATGATAATGGCAGGTACCATAAGCACCAAGAGCTTTGACACCCACTTCGATAGAGGGTTCTTTTCAGGCTTGGGAGTAAAGGTGAGCTTACTACTTTCAAGTATATCGTAAGTACGCAGCTTTTTCGGAAGTTTACCTGCTTTATACCCGATATACAGCCCCATTGCTAAGTGAACAACCAGATATGCAGAAACCAGACTAATTACTAACCCCGTTCCGTCTTCATCAATATCAAAATTAAACTGACTCGCGACGCTGGCAATGAAAGCACCCGAGGCCTCGTATAAAGGCTTACCGAAATAAAGCAGTAACATAAGCAGCTTTTGTGAGGCGCTTTCCAGCAATGAAAGCATCCCCAGCAGCAATGCTGCTATGCGAAAATTCGGCACAAAGCTGAACAGTAGCCAGGCTATTAGACCCTGAAAAGTAACAGCCAGGTAAGCAGGTGGCGGAGAATGCGGGCTAGCCAGAAACTTGACAGCCAGCACTACGCCAAGTGCAGGCAGTATCACCCCCGGCCTTTCATAAGCAGCAAGTAAAGCCATACATAATACCGCAAAACCTCCTACCAGCAGGCCCGTAACCGGCAGATGCAAGGCATGCAGCACCCCTCCTAACCCTGCCTCAGCAAAGGCCCACAGAGCTACCAGCCTGTATCCGGTAACAGAAAACCGGTTACTCCTCTCCATCTGCTCCCGTAATGTATTCGGTAGAGCCGATATGCAAAAGAGCATTACCTGCATTAATCACAGGCATATTATTTACACCGATCACAACCCCATCCATCGGACTTTTCACATTATGAAGAGAGGAGCCGTAAGGATCGTTTATCTTAGCGACCAATTGATTTTTTTTCACCTTTTCACCATAGCCTACTTTAGAGTGAAAAATACCGGATATTCTGGCCCTTACCCACGAAGAGCTCTTAATTAGAGAAGTTTCTGCGGGCCCTGGCCCCACCTCTTTCATATTCAGGTGGTGCATAAGCCTCAGCACTCCCTCTATCGCTTTATCCACCGCAAATTCATCGATCCGCAAAGACTCACCTCCTTCATAAACCAGTATAGTCTTGCCAGCTTTATAAGCAGCTTTTCTGAACGATTTATCTATCAGGTTTGAATTAATCAACAAGGGGGCCCCAAAAGCCATCCCAAGCTCCTTGTTTTTATCATCATCAAGCGTTGCCCTGATCTGGGGGTAATTACTGATACGCGCCCCACCGGTATGAAAATCCACTCCATAGTCAATATGAGGAATGATCTCATTCATCAGCATGTAGGCTATCTGCCGGGCAAGTGAGCCTTTTTGTGACCCCGGAAAGCACCGGTTCAGATCCTTCCCATCAGGTAATTGCCTCGAATGGTGCAAAAAACCATAAATGTTCACCAGGGGAAGGGCGATTACCATTCCGGCATCAGGAAAGATCAGGTCACGGGATATCAGCCTGCGAATGATTTCTATGCCGTTGATCTCATCTCCATGTATTCCGGCGCTCAACAACAGTGTAGGACCAGGCTTAGCCGCACGGTATACAAACGCCGGAAGGTCTATCAATGTATGAGAAGGCAGGCGGGCCACAGGTATATCTATCTGAATACTCTGTCCCGGTTTAACCTTATGGCCGTAAATGGAAATCGTCTTCAATTGCTCCTTTTTTAATCAAATTACGCAGTATTGATTGCCAGAAAAAACCTCATACTGAACCATTGGTCCTACATTCCACAAAAAGCACTGACTGTCAATTACTTATGAATGATAAATTTTTCTAAAATAAACCATGAAAAATTGAACTTCAAGTGCAAATTTGCGTTTCAATTTTCACCCGGATAATCCATTTTACCACCGGGCATTCGCTTTAAGATATTGGAGACATTCTTAAGATTTGATATCTCCGCTCAGCCGGACGATACCACCTGCGGGCCCACCTGCCTGCATTCCGTCTATCGCTACTATGGCGATACATTCAGTCTCTCCCGTCTCATAAGCGAGGTGGAAATGCTTAGGGAGGGCGGCACACTGGCCGGCAATCTCGGTTGTCATGCCCTTCTCAGAGGGTATCGGGTCAGCCTTTATACCTATGATCTTAATCTATTCGACCCTACCTGGTTTGCTCACGGCCTACCGGTAGTGGATCTGGCTGATAAGTTGAAAAGACAACTCGCCTACAAGCGTGGTAGCAAATTCGCCTATGCAACCAATCTCTACCTGCAATACCTTGAACTGGGCGGGGTCATCAAGTATGAAGATCTTAACGGTTCCCTGATTCGTCGCTACCTGAAAGCCGGCATACCTATCCTTACCGGACTCAGCGCCACATATCTATATAATGATGCCAGAGAGCATGGTGTGGACCATGATGATCTCCGTGGCTACCCTGCGGGTCATTTCGTCGTCCTGAGCGGATACGATCAGGATTCTCGCATGGTTCAGGTATCTGATCCACACATGAGTAATCCCTTTACCGGGCAACAATACACCGTAGGCATGAACAAACTCATTGGGGCCATTATGCTCGGCATAGTGACCTATGATGCCAATATCCTCGTTATCGAACCTCAAAAAACTACCTAAAGAATACATATGTCCGTCAACCTAATAGTTGTCAGCAACACCAAAGACTGGAGTTTTGAAATACCCGGAGTGGAGGTTATCTCAGCCAGGAGCTACCTGACCCAGGCCAAGTTTCTTAGCAGCCGCAATGCGCGAATATTCAACCTCACCCGAAGTTACAAGTATCAGACATCCGGATACTATGTATCCCTCCTGGCCGCCGCCAGAGGGCACCGTGCATTCCCTGACGTGGCTGCTATCGAAGAAATGAAAAGCCGGCCTGTCGTTCAGATATTAGGTGATGACCTGGATACGCTCATCCAGAAGTCACTGCATGACCTCCGTAGCGATAAATTTACCCTAAGCATATACTGGGGTAAAAACCTGTCTAAAAAATATGATAAGCTAAGTCTCCAGCTCTTTAACCTGTTTCGTTCGCCCCTCATACGGGCCCAGTTTGTAAAAGGGCAAAAGTGGACTCTGCAAAGCATCAGCCCCATTGCCACAAGTGATATTCCCGCGGACCATAAGCCTTACGTGGAGGAGTATGCCAGAACTTACTTTAGTGCCAGACGCTTTACCGTAAGCAAGCGACAGACACCGGGGTATGCGCTGGCCATATTAGTGAACCCTGAAGAAAAAACACCTCCGAGTTGCCAAAAGACAATTGCTAAGTTTCAAAAAGCTGCTGAAAAGGCCGGGCTGAGTGTAGAGCTTATCACCAAAGATGATTACAGCCGCCTGGCAGAATTCGATGCACTTTTTATCCGGGAAACTACCGCCGTCAATCATCACACCTTCAGGTTTGCTCAACGGGCCGCTGCGGAAGGGCTAGTGGTGATTGACGACCCAGATTCAATTATTCGCTGTACCAATAAGGTATACCTGGCAGAGTTAATGCAAATAAACCGTGTTAGCACCCCTAAGACCCTTATCGTGCACAAGGATAATCTGCAGGAAGCAAAGGACAAACTTGGATTCCCGTGCATCCTCAAACAGCCTGACAGTTCCTTTTCACAAGGCGTTTCGAAAGCTAAGGACGGCGAAGAGTATGAAAAAACAGCGGCAAAATTACTAAAAGAGACCAGTGAGCTAATTATCGCTCAGGAATTTATGCCTACCGACTTTGACTGGCGGGTAGGCATACTTGGCGGAGAGCCTTTGTATGTATGTAAATACTACATGGCACAGCAACACTGGCAAATTGTGAACTGGGACAAAGGGTCATCCACCCGGCAACATGCCGGCAAAAGTGACACCCTGGCGGTAGAAGATGCACCTGCAGGGCTGATTGACACAGCTATACAGGCCGCTAGTCTTATTGGGAAGGGACTTTACGGAGTGGATATTAAAGAAATAAACGGGCAGTACTACATCATTGAAATAAATGACAACCCCAGTATTGATACCGGTGTGGAAGACGCCATTCTGAAAGACAGCCTGTACCAGCATATCATGAACCATTTTCTCTCAAAAATTCGCGAGACCAAAGAGTCTCAGATTAAAAAATAAGAATGAAATCATACCACCTGTTCGAAGCCTACGGGGTAGAACTAGAATACATGATTGTAGACAGGAGTGACCTTAGTGTAAAACCTGTTTCAGACAAAGTAATGGAAAAGGTAACCGGCTTTATCACCGATGAGGTAATCGGCCCGGATATCAGTTGGAGTAACGAGCTAGTCCTCCACGTAATAGAATTAAAAACCACACGCCCGGCCGCCGGGCTTAACGGTCTAGCTGAAAAGTTCAGTGAAGCCATCTCAGAAATAAACCGGATACTGGAAGAGGAGAATGCAATGCTTCTGCCCACCGCCATGCACCCATTAATGCAACCGGAATCAGAAATGCATCTTTGGCCTCACGGGAACCGCGATATATACGCTGCCTACGACCGCATTTTCAACTGCAAAGGCCATGGCTGGGCTAACCTACAGAGCGTGCATCTTAACCTGCCTTTTAATGGTAAAGGAGAGTTTGCCCGTTTACATACCGCTATCAGAATTATATTACCATTACTCCCAGCTATAGCGGCCAGCTCCCCCATCTACGAAGGCGTACTGTCAGGATTAAGTGATAGCAGGCTTAATGTGTATAAGACCAACCAATGTGCTATTCCGCAAATTGCCGGTATGGTCATTCCTGAACCGGTCCTCTCCCCGGAAGAATATGACCGGGTGATTTTTCAACCAATGTACCAGGCCATAGCTCCGCTTGACCCGGACAGTATATTACAGGAAGAGTGGCTGAACAGCCGTGGAGCCATTGCCCGCTTCGATAGAAATGCCATTGAGATTCGTGTCATAGACATACAGGAATGCCCCGCAGCCGATCTGGCCATATTGCAAGCTACCTGTGCCGTACTACAGGCACTCGTGGAGGAACAGCTTTCCCCATTTTCACTGCAATTCCAGCAGGATACCGGTAAGCTTGCTGCCATTTTAAACGGCTCCATTCAATATGGAGAAGGGTATATTATAGAAGACGTGACCTACCTGGAAAGCCTGGGCCTGCTTCCGGAACCTGCAACAGCCGGAGCAGTATGGCAAAAGCTACTTGAGAAAATCACCATTCCTGAAGAGGCCATTAAACCTTTGAGGGTAATTCTTTCGGGAGGAACGCTTAGTAGCCGGATCAAAAAGGCTCTGGGAAGTGAACCAAATGTAGAGACTATCCAAGAAGTATACCGCCAGCTAGCAGACTGTTTGGCTAAAAATGAATCTTTCATTCCCGCTTCATGATTCTCTTAAGCTGTGAGCATGCCGGTAATAAAGTACCGGCAGCTTACCAAAAGCTCTTTTCCCAATGCGACAACCTCCTGCAATCGCACCGGGGCTGGGACCCCGGTGCACTCCCTGTAGCACAGGAGCTCAGCCGGCTCATCGATGCCAAATTATTTACCTATTCATACACCAGATTACTCATAGAACCTAACCGGAGTATCCACCACAAAAACCTTTTTAGCCACCTGAGTAAGGAACTCCCTAAACCCCGGAAACAGGACCTTATCGATAATTATTACCTGCCCTACCGCTTTAAAGTAGAGAAGGCCATTGAAGCAGCCCTACCAAGTGCTATCGTATGGCACTTTTCTATCCACTCATTCACCCCCGAGCTTAACGGTCAGGTCAGAAACACCGATATAGGCTTGCTTTATGATCCTTCCTCTAATTTAGAAAAAGAAATATGCCTGGAGGTAAAGAATCAACTCCTTCATCACTCGCCTTATCGCGTACGCCTGAATTACCCCTACCTTGGCAAAGCAGATGGCTTTACCACATATCTGAGAAGGAGATTTCCTGTAAACTATGCCGGCGTTGAAATCGAAATTAATCAAAACCTGGCATCTGCAAATCCAACCGCTGTAGCTGGAGCTATTGCTGAGGCTATTCAACAGATTTATCACCCCTTATAAAGAGCCTTAAATTCACCCTTTCTACTTCCAGTATTTGCCGCTGATGCCTTGATTTCGTTAATTGTCCGATTATTAAGACAGCACTATGGTACTTACCTTCTGGGATGGCGTCATCATTGTGACCTTTCTGGTCATCAGCCTTATCATCGGGCTTTACTTTAGCAAAAGAGCCAGTAAAGATATCAGCGAGTTTTTCCTGGGTGGCCGTAACCTCCCCTGGTGGATAGCAGGCACCTCAATGGTAGCCACTACATTTGCCGCTGACACCCCCCTGGCTGTAACCGAGCTGGTGGCTACGGATGGAGTGGCTGGCAACTGGCTCTGGTGGAACATGCTAGCCGGAGGTATGCTCACCGTGTTTTTCTTTGCAAGATACTGGCGACGTGCCGAGATCCTTACCGATGTAGAGCTCATCGAACTCAGGTATTCCGGCAAGCCTGCTGCCTTTCTTCGCGGCTTCAAAGCCATATACCTTGGCCTGTTCATGAACTCCCTCATTATCGGGTGGGTAAACCTCGCCCTTATGTCCTTGCTTCAGGTATTTTTCGATATTCCCGAAGACATGCTTATCTGGTACATCGCCGGAGCCATGATACTCGTCACTCTTTACAGCAGCCTTTCCGGACTGCTCGGGGTAGCCTTTACCGACCTTATCCAGTTCACCATCGCCATGGCTGGCTGTATTATCCTTGCCGTACTGGTCATTAACAGCGAAGATATCGGAGGCATCGAGGGTTTAAAAACAGCCCTGCCCGATGGCACTCTCAACCTCTTCCCGACCATCGGAAGCGAGGAAAGCTCAGGTACAGTCCTGGCGCTCAGTCTCGGTAGTTTTCTCACCTTTGTGGGTCTGCAATGGTGGGCAAGCTGGTACCCCGGCAGCGAACCTGGCGGCGGGGGCTACATAGCTCAGCGGATGATGAGCGCCAAAAATGAAAAGCACGCCGTATACGCCACCCTTTTCTTCCAGATAGCCCACTACTGCCTTCGCCCGTGGCCCTGGATACTGGTAGGCCTCAGCGCCATAGTACTATATCCTGAGCTACCTGCTGCAGATAAAAAATTAGGATTTGTAATGGCCATGCGGGATTTCCTCCCTCCTGGCCTACGCGGATTGTTGCTTGTAGCCTTTTTTGCCGCCTATATGAGTACAATATCCACACAGCTAAACTGGGGTACCAGTTACCTTGTGAATGACATCGTCAAGCGGTTTACCAAGGCGGGCAATAAGCAGCTTCTACTTGCCTCACGTATAGGCACCATTCTCGTTATGGCTGTGGCGCTATTCATCACTTCACACATTGAAACCATAGAAGGCGTATGGAAGCTTTTGCTCGAGGCCGGTGCAGGGCTCGGTCTGGTCCTGATTCTGCGCTGGTTCTGGTGGCGCGTCAATGCCTACAGTGAAATCACCGCTACCATCTTCCCGCTGCTAGCTTATCTGGCAGGCCACTATTGGCTGAATCTCGAGTTTCCCGAAAGCTTTGTATTCATACTGATCACTACCAGCATCGCCTGGCTTGTAGTAACCTTCCTGACCCGCCCCACAGACAGGCAGCACCTAAAGGCATTTTACGAACGGATCAGACCCGACGGCTGGTGGGGACCTTTTCAAGATGCAGACACGAGTAAAAGTAGCTGGGCCAGGCTTCGCAAACTTACCATCTGCTGGCTTAGCGCCATTATTATGGCCTATTCCACCCTCTTTCTCATTGGTAAAGTCATCTTCATGGAATGGACAGAAGCAGCTATTTATCTGCTTACAGCTGTTGTTAGCTTAAGCATACTCCTGATTACCGCAAAACAGGTACGCATATTTGGTGACTAATCAGGGAATTAGCCACTACCCTACTATCTTTGCCACGTTCATTCAGAAAACTGACGCACACTATCGTATGCAGGTACAGGAAAACGTCTCTTTAAAGCCCTACAACTCCTTTGGCATTGAAGCCGATGCCAAATATTTTGCCGAGGTTACTTCCGTAGCCGATCTGCAAAAGCTTCTCAAGGATTCACGGTACCTGGACGCCACCAAGCTAATCCTGGGCGGTGGCAGTAATGTACTGATGACTGGTCACTTTGATGGCATCGTGATAAAAATGAACATCAAAGGCATTGAAGAGATCAGGAAGGATGAAGCTCATACCTGGCTCAGGATTGGCGCCGGGGAAAATTGGCACCAATTTGTACTGAATACCATTGATCGTGGCCTAAGTGGAGTCGAAAACCTATCGCTTATTCCTGGCACTGTCGGTGCCGCCCCTATGCAAAATATTGGCGCCTATGGCGTGGAGCTTTGCGAAGTCTTCGAAAAGCTTGAAGCCGTGGAAATATCATCAGGCAAAGTGGAGCATTTCGATCATGATACCTGCCACTTCGGATACCGTGAAAGCATTTTCAAGAAAGAACTCAAGGGGCGTCACATCATCACTCATGTCACCCTCAGGTTGAATAATCAGCCTTCTTTCAACACCTCTTACGGAGCCATCAAGCAGGTGCTGGAAGAACGAAACATTACCGAATTATCCACCCGTGCTATCAGTGACGCTGTCATCCATATAAGGCAAAGTAAACTACCCGACCCACGCGTAATCGGAAATGCCGGCAGCTTTTTCAAAAATCCGGTTATCTCCATTGAAGAGTTTAATAGACTTCAGGCGGCTTTCCCGGAGGTTCCCCACTACCCCCAATCTGACGGCACCATTAAAGTACCGGCAGGATGGCTCATTGAGCAGGCCGGATGGAAAGGCAAACGAGTAGGTCATACAGGAGTACATGACCGGCAGGCATTGGTATTGGTGAACCATGGCGGCGCGCAAGGTCATGAAGTGGTAGAACTTGCTAAATCCATTCAAGCGTCCGTAAAGGAAAAATTCGGGATTGGGATCCGCCCTGAAGTCAACATCATTTGAGGTAGCCTAGACCAGTGGCGACACGTTCTCCAGGCTACCTCTATATTGTTCCACCTCCACACCAAACCTTTCTAAAAAATCCACCCCTTCTTCCTGCGTAATACCTTTATAGGCTGCATAAGACTTAAGGAAGATAACGCGGATAATCCCCATACTGTAAATGATACGGGCGCAAGCCAGGCAGGGAGCCAGGGTCACATACAAGGTAGACCCCTCCACGGAAGCATTGTTTTTCACTGCATAGAGTATCGCATTCTGCTCTGCATGTATAGCCAGAGAGCAACTTCCCTTACGGTCCAGGGCACAGCCCTCATCCGGCCATTCCACATCGCAGTTGTGCGTACCTGAAGGCGGACCATTGTATCCAATACTAATAATTCTCGTGTCTTTTGTGAGCACTGCTCCCACATGCCGGCGCACACAATGTGAGCGCTTGGCAAGGTTTACAGCCAGCTCCATAAAAATGTCATCAAAATCAGGCTTCTCCATCCCTCTTCACTATGTTTGGCACGATATTCGAAATCGAAAATAGAAAAGAATACCTATATTTACTGCCTTTAGCGCAAAAGTAATTTTAAATACCATTGCCATGCTACGTCGCATATTTTTACTTGCAATTTGCTGCATCGGATTAGGCCTTGCTCCCACTATGGCGCAGGATTCACTTACTCCCGAACCCAGCCCACTCGAGGTTGTGTCTGTTAAGCTCAACGACCTGTATATGAAAGTTGTCTATAGCAGACCCCATATGAGAGGTCGCGACATATTCGGCGGTCTCGTACCCTATGGCGAGGTGTGGCGTACCGGAGCCAATGAGGCTACAGAGATTACTCTTACCGAAGATGTCATTTTCGGAGGAAAAGAGCTCCCCGCAGGAACCTACGCAATATTTACCATTCCAAATGAAGATAGCTGGACTGTCATAGTCAATACCGATCTCGGACAGTGGGGCGCATTTAAATATAATGAAGAGTTGAACCTCTTCACCTTTGAGGTACCCGTAGAAAAAACCGATGTGGCTTATGAGCCCTTCACCATCACCTTCGACCTCAATAAAGATAGTGTGTCCATGAACATGATCTGGGACCGAACTAAAGTTACTATTCCTATTGAGCCTCAGTAAGCCCGGCGAATCGTAGAAACAAAAGATAAGGCGCTCCTCACGGAACGCCTTTATTTTTTATATTGCATTTGGGAATAAACAGTAAAGCCATGGCCACCGAAAAGCGATTTACAAGTCTAAAGGAATTTTACCCTTTTTACCTCTCAGAGCACCAAGACCCTACCTGCCGCACCCTTCACTTTATCGGCACTTCCCTCCTCTTCGGCATACTTATATGGGCTCTGGCCACGCAAACATGGTGGGGATTACTGTTGATACCCCTTGTAGGCTATGGCTTTGCCTGGGTTGGTCATTTCTTTTTTGAAAAAAATAAGCCAGCCACCTTTCAGTATCCAGCCTATAGCCTGGCATCGGATTTCATCATGTTCAAAGACCTCCTTACCGGCCGTGAGTCATTTAACCCCCGCAAAGAAGACAAGAAAACTCACCCTTCATAGTATATACGATAAACTGCGTTTGCCTTATCGTCAGACAATAAAAATGAGCCGTCAGGCATTTCTAACAGGTCTACCGGTCTGCCCCAGGCTTCCTGTTCTGCATCGTTAAGCCAGCCTTCGGCAAACACCTTATATCCTGATGCTTCTGAATTGTCCACTACAGGCACCATCGTTACACGGTAACCTATCTTTTCAGACCGGTTCCAGCTCCCGTGTTCAGCTATGAAAATATTCCGGCGATACTGTTCCGGAAACTTATTACCCCGGTAAAACTTCATACCTAGTGGCGCCACATGCGGCCCTAAGTTTTGTGCAGGAGCTGTAAAACGGCTACAGTCATACTTACTGCCAAATTCCGGATCACTGATCGTGCCTCCGTGGCAGTATGGATAGCCAAAATGCATGCCTTTCTCAGGTGCCCTGTTTAACTCACAGGGCGGCATGTTATCTCCCAGCATATCGCGCCCATTGTCTGTAAACCACAGCTCATTAGTCTGCGGGTTCCAGTCAAACCCAACAGAGTTTCTCACGCCATGGACGAAAATTTCCATATCCGTGCCATCAGGATTCATTCTCGTAATGGATGCGTAAATAGAGTCACTTTCACAAATATTGCAGGGTGCACCTACAGGCACATACAGTTTGCCATCCGGACCAAATGCAATATACTTCCATCCATGATGTGTGTCGGAAGGATACTCATCATAGATTACTTCTGGCTCTCCAGGCGTCTCCAGGTTATTCTCTATGTCACTCAGCTTTAATATCCTGCTAATTTCCGCTATATAGAGATCTCCCTCCCTGAAAGCAACTCCATTAGGAGTATTCAGGCCACTGGCCACTACCCACATCTTATCTGCTACCATATCACCGTCCGTATCACGCAGCGCGCGTACCTCATCATGTTTGCGACTGGACACGAAGATTGTTCCGTTTTTTCCCATAGCAAGAGAGCGCGCATTTTCTACTCCGGTAGCATAATGAGCTATTTTAAAGCCTTCTGGCAAAATGATCGTTTCGAGTGGAAGCGAATCAATGACAATATCCTGACCACCGGCGTTCATATCACCATTATCCTGCTCCTTTACCTGATCATCATCAGTAACAGCTCCGGACTCTTCTGAACCGGAATCACAGGCAGAAAAAAAACAAAGCACGGCCAGTATGAGTAAATTTCTGAATGTAGGCATAGTTAGAGTTTCAGTTTCAAACTACACAATTATACGCAATGAAGATTGTTTATGATAGCCCCGTTTCATACTGTCATTCTAGCAACGTAACTTTGCTCTATGCTTTCTATAAATAACCTGTCATACTACATCGGCGACCGACCTCTGTACGAAGAGGCTAACCTTCACATCAAACCTAAAGATAAGATAGGCCTTATTGGCTTGAATGGTACAGGAAAAAGTACCCTGCTAAGACTGATAACAGGTGAGTACACACCTGACGGAGGTGAAATCAGCTATGGGAATGACTGTAGCATCGGTTTTCTTAATCAGGACTTACTTAGCTATCAATCTTCAGAGTCTATACTAAGCGTGGCCATGGGTGCCTTTGCCGAGGCATTATATGTTCAGGAAAAAATTAATGAAACGCTGAAGGAAATGGAAACCAACTACAGGGATGAGTTGGTAGACAAGCTGGCAAAACTTCAGGAAAAGTTTGAGGCCATGGAGGGCTACACCCTGCAGTCCCGGGCCGAAGAAATACTGGAAGGCATTGGTTTTCGTACGGAAGACCTTGAAAGGCCCCTGCAGGAGTTCAGTGGCGGTTGGCGCATGCGAGTGATGCTGGCAAAGTTACTTTTGGAAAAGCCCAGCCTGCTCATGCTTGATGAGCCTACCAACCACCTTGATCTTCCTTCTATCCAATGGGTGGAAAACTACCTGCGCAACTACGAAGGCGCCATTATCGTCGTGTCCCACGACCGCCAGTTCCTGGATAATACCATCACCTCCATAGTAGAAGTATCCCAGCAGCAGTTGAACCAGTACTCTGGCAACTACACGTTCTTCGTAGAAGAGAAGGCTATGCGGGATGAAATTCAGCAGAATGCCTTTGAAAATCAACAGCAAAAGATCAAGCAAACCGAACGGTTTATCGAGCGCTTCCGTAGTAAAGCCACTAAAGCACGCCAGGTACAATCCCGCGTTAAGGCCCTGGAAAAAATGGATCGGGTAGAAGAAGTTACAGACACTAATGTCGCTATAAACTTCGATTTCCGCTTCAATCAGCAATCGGGTAAGCAAGTAATGGAGCTGGAAGATATCAGCAAAGGCTATGGCGACTTGGAGTTACTGGAAAGTACAGATGCCCGTATTATGCGTGGAGATAAGATTGCGCTGATTGGTGCCAATGGTAAGGGTAAATCTACCCTGCTACGCATTATCTTCGGAATGGAAAAGCATGCAGGCTTACGTAAGGAAGGATATAATGTGATAACAGCCTTTTTTGCGCAGCACCAACTGGAAAGTCTGAATATTGATAACGAAATCATTGAAGAGCTAAAACAAGCCGGCAGCGGTAAGACAGAACAGGAACTTAGGGCTGTACTGGGCTGCTTCCTCTTCTCTGATGAAGAAGTACACAAAAAGATCAAGGTTTTATCAGGAGGAGAAAAGTCAAGGGTAGCTCTGGCAAAGACCATCATATCGGAAGCTAACTTCCTGATGCTTGATGAACCGACAAACCACCTGGATATGATCTCTGAGAATATCCTGATCCAGGCGTTGCAGCAATATCAAGGCACCTATGTAGTCGTATCACACAATCGCCACTTCATAAATGAGGTAGCCAATAAGATTTGGTATATAGAGGATAAGGAGATCAAAGAATACCCTGGCACTTATAAGGAATACTTGTACTGGCGCTCGCAGGTAGCCCCTCCCCCGGCTGAAGAAAAAAAAGAAAAGCCTAAAAAGGAGGAAAAACCTAGTCGAAACCAGGCTCAGCAGGAAGAATATAAAGAGCTTCAACGTTCGCTCAAGAAGCTTCAGAAGTCAATGGAAGAGCATGAGCAGCAGATAGCCAAGCTGGAAAAGGAGAAGAAGGAACTGGAAGAGAAAATGGCCAAACCAGACATTTATGGTGATCCCGACAAGCTTCTTGAAGTAAACGAGAAGTATGACGGAGTAAAAAAACTGATGGAAGAGCAGACAGAAAAGTGGGAATCTGTGGCCATGGAAATCGACGAAATGGAAGAAAAACTTAGCTAGAGACATAAAAAAAGCCGGAATTCATTTCCGGCTTAAGTAGTAGCATTCTCCTCATAATCAATTTACGGACATTAGCCTCGTAAAGAGTATCTTAAACAAGCTTATTGTTTTCATCTAAAAAAATCCGGTGGAGCCGTTTGCCCCACAGGATTTTTGCAGTCCAAAATAGCTAAACGCTCGCAATCCGTTCCGAAAGATTGCTACCCCTCAGACACAGCCTTTTGTTAAAAGGTTGGAATGAGCAGAATTTTTTTTCATCTAATATGATATTTAATTCCTGTTGAGATAAGGAAGCTGCTAGGCTTACTATCAAATAAAGCACCTTCCTCCGCCAGGTTATCCAGTGAATGTTGGTACATAGGGCCCGCAGAAATGCTGAAATCCGGCGTAATCCGATACAATAACTCCCCGCTAAGCACCCCATTGATCGTCATGCTTTTAAAGGGGTTGTTTTCATCTCCACGTCTGGTCTCAAAGCTGCCGTAGGCTGAGGGGTTATCCGAAGTTATCGTATTGGCTAAGAAGAAGTTTGCAGAAATACCTGAGGAAAGCAGGAACTGCACCTTCTCTCCGCCAAATACGTAGCCAAGCTTTACCGGCACTGTCAGAAACTCAAAAGAGTTAGTCGTTTTCGTATCGGTATTTATCCATTCTATTTGCTTATAACCTTCACTCTGTGGTGCATCAGCATTTGACAATAATATAGGATATTTCAGCTGGCTGGGAACATCCTGAAACACCAGGGTAGTATTACTTGTGGCATTCATCCGCTGATAGGAAAGGCCGCTTTGCCAGACAAAATGCTTACCCAGCATGCCCGCCACATTAAAGTTCATATCATAACTAAAGGTGGGCTGTATTTCCTGGTCTATGTCGGGCTCTTCCAGACGTGCCCCACCTCCTTTTTTACCGAACTGAACAGAGGGTAATTCTGCCCCGGGTCTTTCATTAAATGATGGATCAAAGCTGCCTCCGGCAAAACTCAACCCTGTCCAAAGCTTTTCCTTTTCCCAGGACTTCACTGTCCTCTCTTCCTCCAGCTTTTCAAACATGGTATTATCAGGTACCCGATATACCGTAATGGCTACAGTCTGAAGGTTGACAGGAAGCAAAAACGGGCCTTTAGTAGTAAGACTGGCAGGTGAATTAAGTAGCTCCTTATTTATTTCGTTAAAGGCATAAACTGAGCCTGTGGTAGTTTCCATCGGGTCATGCGTTGCTTCATCCTGATAGGCTTCTATTCGATCTTCCTGGTTAGCAGAGGCATTTAGCCTCCTATTTTCATCTCCTGTCTCCACCACCACATTCTCTACGGCACCTGAAGCAAGATCACCACTTGTGTGGACTATCCCGGTTTGCTGGTCTGCATTATTCTGTGCAAGAGAACTTCCATTTATCTGACCGGACTGGGGACCCTGACCTGATTTATTATCCGAAGCGGCGTTATCGATGTCAGCTTGGGGGGAATGACTAGGTTCCAATAACTCCTGTTCGCTATTCATCGTTTGTTCAGTTGCAAGTTGATCTCCCCCGCCATTATTAAATAAAAGGACACCTCCCCCTACTGAAACAACGAGAAATAAAGAGGCTGCTACCCACCAAACCCAGGCTGCTTTGCGTGACTTTTTATTATCCAGGGAAGATTCAATACCTTCCCATACACCAGGAGATGGAGTTCTGGAAGCACCTTCAAATGCGTCATGCCACTCCCTTTCGAAATCTGACGGTTTATTTGAACGTTCCATACCTCAACTCATCCTCACTATTGATCATTTCCTTTAGTAATAGCCTCGCTCTGCTATACTGGGATTTTGACGTCCCTTCTGAAATATTCAGCATTTTAGCTATTTCCTTATGCCCGTATCCTTCTATTGCAAACAAGTTAAATATTACCCGGCACCCATCCGGTAACCGATGGATGAATCCGAGTAATTCCTGATATCTATAGCCTGAAAGCGTTGTTTCCTGTTGCTGAAGAGACCGCATTTCATCTACATCTACCATGGGGTACATATAAAGCTTACTTCTTTGATGGTTTAGTGCGGTATTGACCAGGATTTTTTTGATCCAGAAGAAAAGTGAGGACTCCTTACGGAAGGTTTCTATGTTTTTGAATACTTTAATAAAAGCCTCCTGCAATATATCCTCTGCCTCATCCTGAGCCTTGACATACCGCATAGCCACCACAAGCATCTGACCCGCATACAGATCATATAGCTTACGCTGAGCTTTGCGATCCTTTTTACAGCAACCGGTGATCAACTCTTCTTCCAGTTCCATATCAGTTCTGACCGGTTTCAAAAGGACTCTCATATCCTCCTGCACAGACACAGGTAATTTCTAAAAGGTTGGAACAGCGTAATTTTTCCTTCAAAAATTTTTCAATAAACGCTTTTTTCATGAAGTTGCCGTTCCCCTAAACATACTTACTATCCGGAAAATATGCTTTCAGGAAGCTTTAAAATTCTTTTATTTTTAGCGGCTACAAGCCTGCTACTACAAGCCTGTGTCCCTGTTTCCCAACCCGTTGGCTCAAGCTCATCAGCCACAACACAGCCGGACACCAACATCCCACTTGCTAATTATGTAGCTTCAGACAACCTGAAAACGGTAAGGCTATATCCTAACACCGGCGATGTAAATGATGTAATGTACCCACCCATCGTGCCTCTTGCACAGGCCGCACCGCTATACCTTGAGTTTGATGACCTTACAGGTGAATACGCTCAATATGCTTATAAGATTATCCACTGCGATGAGGATTGGACTCCTTCACAACTATCCAATCTTGAGTATCTGTTTGATTACAATGAATTCAACATTACCCAGCATGAATTTTCGTATAACACCCGTACACAATACGTTCACTATTTCACTCCCCTGCCAAAAGTAAAGCAGCCTGGAAACTATGTTTTGCAGCTATATCGTAATGATACGCCAGGAAATATTCTTCTAACCCAGAGGTTCATGGTATATGACAACCAAGTCTTGGTAAGCCCCCGTATCGGGCTGGCAGAAGCTGTAGCCGCCAGGCGTACCCGGCAACAGGTACAATTTACAGTGAACTACAATAACCTGGCCGTATTGAACCCATTTGAGCAGGTTAAAGTGGTAATAAGAAAGAACTATCGCTGGGACAATGCCATCACTAACCTAAAACCAAACTTCGTAAGGGAAGGACAAAACCAGCTTGAGTATGAGTATTTCGACCTTCGAAATACATTTTACGGAGGCAATCAGTATCGGTTTTTTGATATCCGCATGCTGAACGCACTAGGAAGGAATGTTGGAAAAATCAAAATGGAGCCTGATGGTGTTAAGGCTTTTCTGTTAAAAGATAAGTCCAGGGCAAATCAGCCCTATACTCAATATCCTGACTTTGACGGAGGATATGTAATTGAAAATGTGGAGAGAGGAACGGGTACCGGCGCTACGGAAAGTGACTATGTATCAGTTAACTTCCTGCTGGAAACCACTGATAAGGCGATAGGTGACATATATGTGCTGGGACAAATGAATCAATACAAACATACCGAAGAGAATAAGCTCACGTACGATCCTGCTGTTTCTGGTTACACCGGTGACCTGCTTTTGAAACAAGGATGGTATGATTACATCTACTATGCCCCGGAGGCACCGAATCCATACATGTATGAGGGAAGTTTTAACCAGACTGAAAATATTTATGAGATACTGGTTTACTTTCGTGGACAGACAGACAGAACGGACTATCTGGTAGGTTACTCACGCGTAACTGTAAATGATGATTGAGAAATTATGGCCAAGTGTGATCAGGCTGTAATACAGCCTGATTAATGACTTTCATGATTAATGACTTTCATCTTCGGAGACTTCTTCCTGAGAAACTTCTTCCCTCTTGCGTTTTTCCTTTGTTTCCGGTGCTTTAGCCTGGGCCTGCTCAAAGGTGAAAGCCTTTGTACGTTTTGCCGGATCTGAATTAGCAATATCCAGCATACCAAACCCTTTATGAGTGAAGTTACCTAACCCACAAGTAAATACAAATGACTGCACTTCTGGTGATGCATATAATCTGAAAGGGAATGTGTATCCTCTTACCTCATATTTAACATCCTGGTCATAGACAGGGTAGATTCGGGCAAACTTCTTCTGTGAATCACGAATACGAGCCAGATAATCTGCGTCAGGTACTAACTGAAACTTGTAGAATGAACTAAGCTGCTCAGGGGTATAGCCGAGTTGCTCCATTCTATCTATAGTAGATTCATAAAGTATATCTGAAAAACTATCTGATTCGGGAGAGATAAATCGCTTGCCTTCACTGTCATTAAATCCTGGTACTACTAGTACCAGAGGAGAAATACAGATGAATTTAGATACATCTGTCAGCTCTGGGTATTCCTCTTCTTCTACTGAGTCAGGACTCAATATCAGGTTACCCATCTCGATTTTTGGGTAAGCAAAAAGATTCTTTATAAAATAGCCGATGAATTTTTCGCTGGGTGAAGATAATACCAGTGTAACTTTACTGGAGAAGAAGTGTAATCCATTACGACTAATCTTAGTCTGTCCCTTCAGCCCCGAAAAATTATAAAAGCCATAGGTTGAATATGTGCTATCCCCTCCTTGCATAAGTATCCCTTTAATTAGCTGAGCTAAAAGGAACTGATGATGAAAGGGCACATTTGCTCCCCGGTTTTTTAAATTAAAAATTATTCTAACTCTCAAAGTTCTAAGTCGTCAGTACGATCAAAAAATAAAATCTTCAGGGAATAAACATAGAAAGAATTGATGTTGTTTAGCATTCCCTAAACAGTAATATGGTTCACATGTGCGAATCTAAGACTTTTCGAGGAGAATAATGAGTTTAAACCTTTATACATTGAAACGAAAGTGCATGATATCACCATCTTTAACAATATATTCTTTTCCCTCGATAGATATTTTCCCAGCCTCTCTGCACGCTGCTTCAGTTTTATATTGCTGATAGTCATCCAGTTTTATAACCTCCGCCTTAATAAATCCTCTCTCAAAATCAGTGTGGATGACTCCGGCGGCGGCAGGTGCCTTCCACCCGTTTTTGATAGTCCAGGCTCTTACCTCCTGCTTTCCGGCAGTGAAGTAAGTTATAAGGTCTAAAAGCGCGTAACTGGCCCTTATAAGTTTACTCAGGCCACTTTCAGTTAGTCCATATTCCTCAAGGAACATGGACTGCTCCTCGTCATCCAATTCGGCTATCTGTGATTCCAAGGCTGCACATAACTTAATGATCTGTGCGTTTTCGCCTTGTATTGACTCTCTCAGCTTAGAAACATACTCATTATCTTCATGCAACGAGTTTTCGTCTACATTAGCCACATAGATCACAGGCTTGATAGTAAGCAGCTGCCAGCTCTTTATAATCGGGTATTCTTCCTTTGTGTACTCCACAGAACGGGCGTTCTGACCGGACTCCAATGTTTTCTTATACCGCAAAAGGATCTCCATTTCCTTTTTAGCCTTCGCATCACCGCTCTTGGCTACTTTTTCCTGACGTTGTATCCTTTTATCAATTGAATCCAGGTCCTTCAGCTGCAGTTCATAGTCGATAACCTCTTTATCACCTACCGGGTCAACTTTCCCTTCTACGTGCACAATGTTTTCATCATCGAAACACCGTACCACATGAATAATGGCATCTGTTTCACGAATATTGGCCAAAAACTTATTTCCCAGCCCTTCGCCCTTGCTAGCTCCCTTAACCAGCCCGGCAATATCCACAAACTCAATCACAGCGGGTATGACCTTTTCAGGGCTCACGAGGGTTTCCAATACTTTGAGGCGGCCATCCGGTACGGTAACCACGCCCACGTTGGGCTCAATGGTACAGAAAGGAAAGTTGGCAGCCTCGGCCTGATTTTTTGATAACGCGTTAAAAAGAGTGGATTTACCAACATTCGGAAGTCCTACGATCCCGCACTGAAGTCCCATAACTATCTTAGCCTCAATTAATATCTGAAAATATGATACTGTTTGTATCCGGCATAAAGTTCTACCGCAGAAACCCTGAGAATAGTATAAACAGGAATTGCAGCAATCATGCCCGGGATACCCGCCAGTGTAGCGCCCGCAAAGATAATAATAAATATTTCTAACGGGTGGGCTTTTACGCTTTTAGAAAAGATGAGGGGTTGTAAAACGATATTATCAATGATTTGAACCGTACTAAAAACGGATACAATCTTGATTACGAGAAAAATATAGTCCTGTGTACTTTCCAGGCCTGGCATAGTGGATATCCCAACCAGAATACCAAAAGAAGCTCCCAATAGAGGGCCGGCATAGGGAATCAGGTTAGCCAGAGCGGCAAAAACGGCAATGGTCAGGGCATACTTTATCCTAAAAATACTAAGCCCCAGGGAAGCTATACTGAAAATAGCGAACATTTGAAAAAGCAGGCCCAGCAGGTAATTGCTTAAAAGCTTCTCCATTTTATACAAAGCAGCAATAGAAACCTCAAAATATTTATTCGGAATGAGGGAGATAAGGTTTCTGCGAAAAATACCTTTTTCAAAAAGGAGGAAAAATGAAATAAAGGTAACCGCAAGGGTTCCCACAAAGAAGTTACCGGTGATGGCTAGCAGATCACTGAAAATGTCCTGAACCCTGATATCATCTTTGAGAGACGCAATATTGGCCTTAAGAGCATCAACGATAAAGCCGGGATCGTCCTGAGTCAGATTATTTTCAATAAGAAATACTTCTATCCTGCTCAGGGGCTGGCTTATCATTCCATACAGTTCATCGTAGTTAATGTCCTTAATAACGGCGATCTGTTCAGAAACAAGGGGCACAAACAGCAAAATAAAGGAGCTGATAATGAGCAGAAAAACCAGAAATGAAACGATTACAGCCAGCACCCGGGGAACTCTGACACGAAACACCTGTATCTGGCTGAAATAATTGGTAAGGGGTCTTAAAATTGTACTGATAATGAGGGATAGGGCAATATATATGAATATGTTGCTGAAGTACCAGCTTAGAAAAATGAACAGGCTTATGCCTATTACCAGATATACAGCCGTCTTCCTCATACGCTTGAAGGCAGGGCTCCCACGCCCTTTACAATTCGATAAAGTAAAAAACAATGATAACAAAAAAGCTCCAACGGACTGATGGAGCTTTAGAATAATTTATCAGGGAAGTTTAGTCCCACTTAAGCTCATCATCTACCTGAGCTTCAGTTTCCATTTCATTTTCAAATTGAGAGAAGTCAATTTCGGGCATAAGCTCGTTTTTAACATGGTCTACAGTATCCTGTAACGCCTCAATGAACTTATTAAAGTCTTCCTTGTATAGGAAAATCTTATGCTTTTCGTAAAAATACCCATCGTCCTTAAAACGTCTTTTACTTTCCGTTATGGTCAGGTAATAGTCGTTGGATCTGGTTGATTTTACATCAAAAAAATAGGTTCTCTTACCCGCTCTAACACGCTGAGAATAAATTTCAGCTTTACCGTTTGCGTTGTTCTCTTCCACTATCCTCTATAATTTATTTAACACCCAAACTTCCCAATGGATTTTTTTGAATGTACAATCAGGATTATATTTTCGTTTCTAATATAGTAGAATAATTTTCATTATTGCAAGTCGTTAAAGGAGATTTTCCCGATAATAATTATACCCCAACCAGAAATTTTATATTGATTAATCGGTTGATTTTCATTGAACTTGAGAGATTAAAGACATATGGATTTAAAGAAAATACGGGAAGTAGGTAACCTGGAACTACTGGCGAGGCAAATGGTAGAAGGATTTATTACAGGCCTGCACAAAAGCCCGTACCATGGATTTTCGGTGGAATTTGCCGAACACCGACTGTATAATAGTGGTGAGTCTACCCGACATATCGACTGGAAGGTTTATGCCAAAACTGACCGTCTGTATACAAAACGTTACGAAGAGGAAACTAACCTTCGGGGAGTAATACTACTTGATCACAGTCCATCTATGTATTACCCTGCGCAAGACCGGGGAAAACTCACCTTTAGCTGTCTTGCTGCAGCCAGTCTGGCTTACCTACTAAACCGGCAGCGGGATGCAGTAGGACTGGTTACTTTTGCTGAAGGGATAGAAACACAAACAGATATAAAGTCCACACACTCACACCTGCACACGCTCTATGCATATCTTGAGAAACTACTGATCTCTGAACCCTCCCCGACACAAACCAATGTTTCAAGTGTACTCCATGAGGTAGCTGAAAAAATACACAAAAGAAGCCTGGTGGTGCTATTCAGTGACATGTTTGAGCAATCAGATAGCGATCAGGATATTCTCAATGCCCTTCGGCACCTGAAGCACAGGAAGCACGAGGTACTTTTATTTCATGTAACGGATAAGAAGACAGAGCAGGATTTTTCCTTTGAAGACAGGCCGTATGAGTTTATCGATATGGAAACGGGTGAGAAGGTAAAACTACAGCCTTCACAGTATCGGGAAACTTATATAAAAGAGGCTAAGAAGCACTTCGAACAACTAAAACTAAAGTGCGGTCAATTTGGAATTGACTTCATTGAAGCTGATATAAACGAGGGGGTGAATCAGGTACTGTCCTCTTTCCTGGTAAAACGTACCAAAATGAAATAAGGACGCTGATGAGCGCCCTTTTGAATATTCTTAAGCCTTAAGAAGGATTACTGATGCATCCAATCTTTTTTGGCAAGGAGCTCTTCTTCGGTCTCTTCATAGTCAGGATCATCTACGCAACAATCCACGGGACAGACGGCTGCGCACTGAGGCTCTTCGTGAAAGCCTGTACATTCAGTACACTTGCCGGATACAATGTAATAGAACTCATCTGATACAGGCTCCTGGGGCTCGTTTCCATCTACCACAGTGCCGTCTTCCAGTTCTACTTCAGATAAATCAGTACCTCCGGCCCATGTCCATTCCACACCACCTTCATAGATGGCCGTGTTAGGGCATTCGGGCTCACATGCACCACAATTGATGCATTCGTCGGTGATCATTATTGCCATAATTACCGTAGTTTCGCGATCAAATTATTTTCAATAGGGTTAACTCCCTTTGAAGACCAAATTTATCAACATATTGTTAGCATAGCAATAATTAAAAAAATTAAAACCCTACCCGAAGCATGAATCTTTCGCAACGTATTGAAGCATTTACAAGGCTGGGCGATGCCATTCGAAGTTTATCGGATGACGAAATTGACTCTCTGAGCCTCAGAGCACAGGGTAAAAATAACTGGTTTACGTTTAATAATATTAGACAAGCCCTCCTGGGATGCGTATATATGCTGGATAAGGAAAAGCTTACTCAGTGGACAAGTACTTACACGCTGGATCCTTCCCAACCAAAAAAAATCGGAGTAGTGATGGCTGGAAATATTCCACTGGTGGGCTTTCACGACTTTCTGAGCGTTCTGATCAGCGGACATCACCTGTATTCTAAACTGAGCAGCCAGGACCCTTATCTACTCCCCTACCTTGCAGATAAGCTTATTGCTATTGAACCGACTTTCAGGGACCGGATTCATTACCCTGAACTACTGAAAGAAGTAGACGCTGTTATTGCTACAGGTAGTGATAATACCTCGAGGTATTTCGAGTACTATTTTTCAAAAGTACCAAACATTATCAGAAAGAACCGGAGCTCAATAATTGTACTCACGGGCGAGGAAACAGATGATGAATTGCGGAAAATGGGAAAAGATATTTTTAGCTATTTCGGACTCGGCTGTCGTAATATCAGTAAGGTCTTTGTGCCGGAAGGTTATAAATTTAACAGGTTATATGAGAACCTGGAAGGATATGAAGAGGTACGTAACCACCACAAGTATGTCAATAATTATGATTACAATAAGAGCATTTTCCTCGTGAATATAGTGCCTCACTTCGATAATGGGTTTTTACTGATCAGAGAAAGTAAGGAGATGGTTTCTCCTATAAGCGTGCTGTTTTATGAGGAATATAAAGATCTGAATTCTTTGAACAACAGCCTAGACGCAAATGCAGATAAGATTCAGTGTATCGTGTCTTCTGAAGAAACACTAAAAGATTCGATAGCACCGGGAAAAGCTCAGGAACCCGAGCTATGGGACTATGCCGACGGTGTAGATACACTAGCCTTCCTGAGCAAGCTATAAAAGATAAATACCTTAACTAAAAAGCCCCAGTGCGAAGTTCGCAACGGGGCTTTTTTTTAAAGAGGATGGCGGGCCTAGTATGCAGGCCCTCTCCATATTTCGACCCACCCGGTCAATATCTGGCCGGAAGGCATTCTTACTTCATAATAGTATACTCCTTCAGTCTCATCACCTCCATCCCAGTCATTCTGATAGTTCTCAGACTGGTAAACCGTACGTCCCCAACGGTTAGTAATGACTACACCAGCGCCTTCAGAAGGCAGGTTCCTGATGTAGAATACCGGGTTGGATCCGTCGCCGTTAGGGGTGAAGACGTTAGGAACAAATATTGAATCATCGTAACCCAGGCTATCCTCCAGTTCATAGGTACACCCCTTGGCATCCTGAACCACAACAAGGTAGTTACCAGGATAAAGGTCTGTAAACGTCAACTGGTAATCACCATCAGGGTTTACGTTTAACGGAAGATCCAGAATAGGTGATGTCATTCTGTCCTGGAAGGTAGGCTGAGTATGGTATATACTCGCCGAGTATCCGGGAGTACCTGCCGTAGGAGGTACCTCTATACTTACGCTACCCGTGGGTTCGTCCGGCAATGAGATAGAAGTTTCTATGATCTCTGCGGTCAGCGGACTGCTAATAGTCACAAATACCGGCTCTGAGCTCACATCACAACTTCCCTGGCGCTGGGTCACATAAATTTTGTACCCGCCGGGCTCCCATGCAAACTGGTTGCTGTTTATCTCGAAGTCGTCCAGAATAATGGCATTCTTGGCGAAGGTGTATACAGGATCAAGGCCAGTCTGCTCATATACATATACTTGAAGAGGATTAGCAGCTGTACCATATTCTCCGCTAAAGTTAGTGAAGAGTACAGAGGGTCGTCCGTCAGCAGAACATACTTCTTCTGCCTCAAAGGCGACTGGTGTGGTACCACTGGTAAGCCTGATCTCTCCGTCGTCAGAGCAACTGTTAATAGCTGCGCTTCTTACGGTCCAGCGATAAAGCACACCCTTATCAAGTCCCCTAACTTCCAGCTCGTTAGACGAAGGGATGGCATAAACCTCTCCTTCGTCAGGGGTATCTGCATTATTCAGCACAAGCTCATAAGGACCGGGGGCATCTGTACGATCCGTATCTATAACTACGGCAATACCTCTTTCCTCTGAACCACTGCATTCATCTACCGTAAGTTCGATCACCTCGGCTTCTATTGCACCAGGCACATCTACATCTATGGCGAAGGGCATGCTACAGCCACTACCATCATAAACGATCAGTAAGTTATCATTACGGGATATTCCGCTAATTCTTCCATCAGCAGGAACCGGCTGAGGGTCTTCCTTATCATCAATGGTAAAGGTATAAGGGCCACCATTACCACCGGATACCGTACCGATGTTTATGACACCTACAGTTACGTTAGGATTACAATCAGCAGGGGTTTCAGTCGTGATCTCCTGGCTAAGTTCGATGGCCGGGCTTGCACTATTAATGGTCACTGAAACCTCAGCAGGGCACTGATCGGTAGCATCATCTCTCACCAAGATGGTATAAATGCCATTTGGAGGCAGGTTATTAACCACCTGATTATCTACGAAGCTGTACCACTGGGCACCGCCATCAAAGCTGTACTCTGCTGATCCGCCTGTATGATTGGCAATATTCAATCTGGCCTGACCGGTATTTTCACCATAACATGCTGCATCTACAAAACCGGAAGCCGAAGCTGTTATCCGGGTTGCATTGCGGAGAGTAACAGGTAATGAACAGATTGCTCCGTCGGAGTCCTGAACTGTATAGGTATAATTGCCTGCCGCCAGATCGGGGAACTCAAAGCGTGCCTTACCGTCACCTTCCAGGTTACCTGGCAGACTAGTGAGGTATGAAAGACTATCATTACGCAAGGTGAGTATGTATGGTGCATTGCCACCACTTACGGCAAAAGCCAGCAGACCATCGTCGTTAGTGGAACAAGTGGGCAGAATGAGCTTATCATTCTCAAGAGTCACGGTAAACAACCCACAGTCTATAGAAACGCTACCACACTCAGGGTCTCCGATGCTCCTGATAGTAACGGCCACAGGGCCTGCATTCACTTCCGTAGCTGCAGGGCAGGCTACTGAAGGATCGACATTCAAGACCACACTTACCTCATCACCATTAGCCAGAGAATTCAGCGTAATCTGGGGACCTGCTGCGGTCAGGGTTTCTACGCCATTAACAAACCAGTCAAATGTAGGATTAGCTCCGGCGTCTGAGAAAGCGGCAGTGAAGGTAATTTCCTCTCCCTGGCAGGCAATTGCTTTGTCTGCTGTCAGTGAGACAGAAGGATTTGTTACCTCAACCGCACTATTCACTGTAAAGGTAGCCTCAGCACGGCAGCCTCCTATGTTGTCATAAACGCTTACTGTGTAGTCACCCGGTACATCCAGGCCGCTCAGGTCCTCTCCGCTTGCGGTGAAACCATTGGGGCCTGTCCAATCAAAGCTAAACACACCACTACCACCGCTCACGCTGATATCTATTGCTCCGTCAGCTGTGTTACATCCTGTAATGTCGGTTACAGATTCTTCATTGATAGTGAAATCGACAGGGTCAGTAAGCTCTATCGTATAGGTATCTGAACACTCTTCAGAAAGCTCTCTGACAGTCAGGGTATATACACCTGCTGAAAGTCCGCTAATGTCTTCAGTACTTGCTGTAAAGCCATTGGGACCTGTCCAGTTATAGGTCAGGACGCTAACAGGATCGCTAGAAGCAACGGTTAGTTCAATTGCTCCATCGGCTGCACCACAAGCAGAAATCGCGGTGATAGCATCTTCTGTGATAGTGAAGTTTACAGGCTCGCTGATTGTAGCACTGTATGTAGCCGTACAGCCACTAACATTATCCGTAACTACGAGGTCGTAAGTACCATTTGCAAGGCCGGTCAGGTCTTCATCAGTAGAAGTGAACCCATCAGGGCCCGTCCAGGCAAAAGTATAATCCCCACTACCGTTTTCGACAGTGATGGCTATTTCACCATCATCAATATTACAGGCTGTTACATCACTTACAATATCCTCGGTAACTGAGATACCTGAAGGCTGAGTCAGGCTCACTGAATAACTGGCCTCACAGCCTGAGACATTATCTCTTACTGTCAATACATAATTTCCAGCAGAAAGACCGCTAATGTCTTCATCTGTAGAGCTGAAACCGTTATCTGCACTCCACTCATACGAGAAGACACCACTGCCTCCGGCTACTGTTATTTCTATGGCTCCATCTGAGGCACCACAACCACTCACCTGGGTTACAGCGTCTTCCTGGATTGTAAAATCAACTGCGTCGGATATAGTCGCACTATAGGTGTCGATACATCCGGTTATATTGTCTCTTACACTAAGATCATACGTGCCGGGAGAAAGTCCGGTGATATCTTCACTGGTAGAAGTAAATCCATTGTCAGAGGTCCACTCATAAGAGAATACTCCACTACCGCCTGCTACTGTTATTTCTATAGCTCCATCGGCTGCACCACAAGCAGATACCTGAGTTTTGGCATCTTCCTGAATGGTGAAATCTATAGGATCTGTCAGTGTCGTACTGTAGGTTACAGAGCAACCAGTCACATTATCTCTTACGGTGAGGTCATAGGTACCCGACTGAAGCCCGCTAATGTCTTCATCAGAAGATGTGAAACCATTGTCAGAGACCCACTCATAGGAGAAGACCCCACTACCACCGGAAACGGAAACTTCTATCGCTCCATCTGCTGCACCACAGGCTGAGATGGGGGTCACATTATCCTCTGTAATGATAACATCCACCGGTTCGGTAAATACTACTGAATAAGTGGCAGTACACGCACTCACATTATCCGTTACGGTCAGGTCATAGGTGCCTTCACTCAATCCGCTCAGGTCTTCAGTAGTAGCAGTAAACCCATCAGGACCAGTCCAGGCATAGGTGTAGTCACCACTTCCATCAAGGACAGAAATATCCACTGCCCCATCGTTACTACCACAAGCTGAAATAGGCGAGATAGCTTCTTCCTGAACAGAAATACCAGTGGGACCTCCTACCTCTGCGGTAAGGGTGGTTTGACAGGTACTGTTATCATCAGTGACAATCACTTCATAAGTACCGGGGGCCAGGCCACTCAGGTCTTCATCAATAGAGGTGAAGCCATCAGGACCGGACCAGGCAAAGGTAAATGTACCGCTGCCACCCGTTATACTAATGTCTATTGATCCATCATTCGCACCACAAGCAGACACGTCAGACGCGTTGTCAACCTGAGCAGTAAAATCAATTGGATCAGCTAAGGAAGTGGAATAAGTAGCTATACATCCTGAAACATCATCAGTTACCACGAGATCATAGGTACCGGGTGCCAGGCCGCTAATATCTTCAGTAGAAGCAGTAAAACTATCTGGTCCGGTCCAGGCAAAACTGAATGTACCGCTACCGCCCGTGAGGGAAATTTCGATAGCTCCATCTGACGCCGAACAGGCTGAAACCGGAGTTACGTTGTCTTCCTGGATGGTAAAGTCAACCGGTTCAGAAATAGTAGCTGTATAGCTTGCAGAGCAATTAGTAATGACATCTGTAGCTATTAACTCATAGGTACCAGCAGTAAGTCCGCTGATATCTTCTGTGGAAGCGGTAAAGCCATTTGGTCCGGTCCACAGGTAGTCAAATGTACCACTACCACCTGTTACAGTTACAGTTATACTTCCGTCTGCAGCTCCACATGAACTAACATCAGCTACAGCATCTTCTGCTATACCGGGAACGGGAGATACGGTGAAGATTTCAGCGTTAGATGTGACCGGGGAATTCGTCACACATGTAGCAGTTGGATCAGCAGTTAACACCACAGTTACCTGATCACCGTTTACTAACGTGTTGGTTGTATATACTGGATCTGTTATACCTGGAATGGTTACGCCGTTGAGCTGCCATTCATAGGTAGGGTTAGCCCCGGCTTCGGTAGGCGTAGCCGTTAGGGTAACTTCATCTCCTTCGCATATTTCGGTCCTATCAGCAGACAAGGTTACATCAGCTACAAGAGTCGAGGTAACAGAAATAGTTACTGTATTAGATGTTACAGGACTATTAGTTACACAAGACGCTGAAGGGTCTGCCGTGAGGACAGCGAAAACCTCGTCTCCATCAGAAAGGCTGCTCGTGCTATAGGTATCGCTAGTGGAGCTATTATCCTCCACTCCATTAACAAACCACTGGTAAGTCGGATTAGCTCCGGCATCCGTACCGACGGCTGTAAAGGTTACAGTCTCACCGGCACATACAAAGGTCTGATCAGCTGATACAGTTACACTAGCAGTGAGGGCGCCAGGTACATTAATAGTAACAGGGTTACTGGTTACCGGAGCTGCCGATCCGCATGCAAAAGCAGGGTCCGGAGTTACACTCACTGTAACTATATCTCCATCCACAAGGCTATTATTCTGGTAGGTATCACCACTGCCGGCCGGGTCAGTCACTCCACTGACAAGCCATTCGTATACAGGGCTATCCCCGCCATTAGTTACGCTGGCAGTAAAAGTAACCGTTTCACCGGCACAAATATCTGTCCTGTCTGCTGTAAGATCCACTAAGGTCTGTGGATTGGTATCAGGCGAAACATCGTACGTAAGTCTGCTTAACCCGTTCCTTTCAAAGTACTCGATCACAAAATCATACGTACCATCAAGACAAACTGTGGTGTCAGAAGTAGAATAAGCTTTTAGCTCAAAATCATCAATCAACCAGGTGGTTCCACCATCAATACTAAATCTTAAGCCATCATCAGAACCTACCGTGAAGGTATAAAGGCCTGCTGGTAAGGTTTTACGCATGCGGTAACGAATGCTGAAGCTATTTTCATAGCTACCACACACATTCGGTCCGTTTACAGGGTCTGTAATGAGGTCATAATTGAAGGCATCGCTCGGATCATCATAAGCAGATCCATTTCCGGCTCCTGCAATATCCGTGTTCTCAATATATCCGCGATAGGTATCAAAGTTTTCACCCTGATACACATAGCCAATCCAAGTTTCATTTCCGTATGTCACCTCATCCCCATTGACTGGCTGAATGGTTACATTTATTGTAGATGACTCCTCAGTACATGCGCCAGCAGGGTCATCGGTAGTCAGGGTAAGTAGTACGTTACCCGCTGCTACATCAGCCGCGCTAGGTATATAGGTTGTACTAAGTGAGTTAGGGTCGGCAAATACACCGGAACCATTTGTATTCCAGGTAGCTGAAGTAGCCGCACCACCTATAGAACCGTTCAGTGCCACTTCATCACCCTCACAAATTGCCTGGTCGGTACCTGCATTTACAACAGCACCGCCGCCAATGGTAATAGTAAGTGTGTCGCTTGCAATTGTACAAGGACCGGCCGCATCAGGATCATCGCTGTTGAGTACAATCTGAACAGAGCCATTTGCCAGATCACCGGTACCAGGGGTGTAAGTGGTAGATGCTGAAAGGTCATCACCAAACGTACCGTCTCCAAGTGTTGTCCACTGTAAAGATGTGGCACTTCCACCAATTGATCCATTGAGAGTTACATCTTCTCCCTCACAAATTACGACATCAGTCCCGGCATCCGCAGTGGCCTGCTGGTTTCTTATAACTTCTACA